>DATBHZ010000101.1:0-26227 GCA_036557185.1 Acidimicrobiia bacterium
CGGTACGCCGAGCTCCACTGCCGCGCGCTTCACGCGCAGGTACAGCACCGGGAGCTCTTCCTTGAGATCCCCGCACGCCAGGACGATCGCGGCAGCCGAGTCGAGATCGGAGATGGTCGCGTGCGGCAGCCCGAGCGCGACGTCGGCAGGCAGCCCGTCGCCCAGCTGGGCGTCGGTGTTGTCGGTGCGCAGCACGCTCTTCGCGAAGCGAGCCCAGACGTACGCGTCCTCGTTCGTGCATCGTGCCCCGCCCAGCACCGCGACGGACTGCGGACCATTGAGCTCGAGGGCACGCCGGAGCCCGTCGGCCGCGGCATCGAGCGCCTCCGGCCACGAGCACTCGACGAGCTCGCTGCTGGGACCGTTCGGTCCGTCGGTCGCCTTGCGGATCATCGGGCTGCGGATGCGGCTCTCCGCGTGCACGAGCTCGTAGCCGAAGCGGCCCTTGTCGCAGAGCCAACCTTGGTTGACGGGCTCGCTGTCGACGCCCAACAGCCGGACGAGGTGGTTCGAGGTCGCCTCGAGCGCGCCACGACAGTGCACCGCGCACGTCGTGCAGCTCGTCTCGATACCGCTGAGGTCCCACGGACGCGCCTTGAACCGGTAGGGCTTCGCCGTTAACGCGCCCACCGGGCAGATCTGCACGGTGTTGCCCGAGAAGTACGAGGCGAACGGATCGTCGGGGAACGCGACGATCTCCGTCTGCCCCGCGCGCTCTCCGAACTGGATGAGCGGATCGCCCGCGATCTCGTCGGCGAAGCGATAGCAGCGCGCGCACTGGATGCAGCGCTCACGGTCGAGCAGGACCAGGTCGGAGACCGGGACCGGCTTCTCCCAGTGGCGCTTCTCCTCGACGAAGCGCGACTCACCGGGGCCGAAGGCCAGCGTCTGGTCCTGGAGCGGGCACTCACCGCCGCGGTCACACACCGGGCAGTCCAGAGGATGGTTGATCAGCAGGAACTCGAGCACGCCGTCCTGGACCTTCTTGACCCCCTCGGTCTGGGTGTGGACGACCATGCCCTCGGCGACCGGCGTGGTGCACGCCGGCGGGAAGCCGCGCGTGCCCTCGATCTCCACGAGGCACATGCGGCACATGCCGACCGGCTTCATTCGCTCGTGCCAGCAGAAGCGCGGGATGTAGGTGCCGTGGTCCTGGGCGGCCTTGATCAGCCACTCACCCTCGTTGACCTCGATCTCCCGCCCGTCGATCGTGATCTTCATGCGGGAACCTCGGTGCGGCACATGGCGATCACCTCGTCACGGAAGTACTTGTCGAGGCTCACGACGGCGGAGACGGCGCTCGGACCGAGCGGGCAGATCGTCGTCTGGCTGAACGGCGCGTTGAGACCGGGAGAGATGTTGTCGCCGACGTCGAGGATCATGTCGAGATCCTGCGGGCGTCCCTCCCCGTGCGAGATCCGGTAGAGCACCTTCTCGATCCATCCGGTGCCCTCCCGGCAAGGAGTGCATTTCCCACAGCTCTCGTGCGCGAAGAACTTCGCGAGCCGCCACGCGACGAGCGCAGGGTTCGTGGTCTCGTCGAAGACCATGACGGCACCGGAGCCGAGCATGACGTTGTACGTCTGCTGCACGTAGTCCATGTCGAGCGGGGCATCGAGGTGCTCGTCGGACCCGGTGAGCCACTGGCTCGAGGCACCGCCCGGGATGACGAACTTCACTGCACGCCCGCCCGGGATCCCGCCGCCGAGCTCGGGCGACTCCAGGAGATCGCGGAAGGTGATGCCCAGCTCGACCTCGTAGTTGCCGGGACGGTTCACGTGGCCGGAGAGCGAGAACAGGCGCGTTCCGGTCGACTTGCCGACACCGAGCTCCGCGTACTCGTCGCCGCCCATGAGGATGATGTGCGGCAGCGTCGAGAGCGTCTCGACGTTGTTGACGACCGTCGGCTTCGCGTAGAGCCCCTCGACCGCGGGAAACGGCGGGCGGATGCGCGGCATGCCACGCTCACCCTCGAGGCTCTCGAGCAACGCCGTCTCCTCACCGCAGATATACGCGCCCGCCCCTCGGTGCACCACGATGTCGAGGTCGAACCCGGAGCCGAGGATGTTCGTGCCGAGGAAGCCGTGCTCGTGCGCCTCGCGGATCGCGGCCTCGACCCGTTCGTAGCCGAGCGCGAACTCGCCGCGGATGTAGATGAACGCGAGGTTGCACTCGATGGCGAACGCGGCGATCGCGATGCCCTCGAGCAGCTGGTGCGGGTCACGCTCGATGAGCATGTGGTCCTTGAAGGTGGACGGCTCGCCCTCGTCGGCGTTGACGACGAGGTAGCGCGGGTGCGAGTCCGCGGGCAGGAAGGACCACTTGGTGGCCGTCGGGAAGCCGGCGCCACCGCGGCCGCGCAGGCCGGACGCCTTCACCTGCTCCGCGCCGATGTCGTCCCGGCTCATCGTGAAGGCCTTGCGCAGACCGTCGTAGCAACCGGTCGCGAGCGCCGCGTCGATCGTCCACGAGTCGTTCGGACGATCGTGGAGCCGCTTGGTGATGATGCGCGTCTCGGTCGCCACCATCAGACGCGCCCTCCGGAGATTCCTCGCGCGGCCAGCTCGCCGGTCTTGTAGCGCGCGACCAGCTGCTCGGCCGACTCGGGGGTCATGTTCTCGTGGAACTCGTAGTTCACCTGCAGCGCGGGCGCGCCGCCGCACGCGGCAAGGCACTCCACTTCCTCGACGGTCACGTCCGGATCATCGCCGTACCGCGCGGCCAGGTGCTCGAGGACGGTGGGCCCTCCGGTCACGAGGCACGTCACGTTCGTGCACACCGACACGACGAGCTTCCCGACGGGATCCCGCTTGAGCATCGTGTAGAAGGAGCAGGTCCCGAGGACCTCGGCCGGCTCGACGTGCGTGAGTGACGCGATCTCGCGCATCGCGTCCTCCGACAGCCAGCCCTCGGCATCCTGGGCGAGGTGCGCCAGCGGAAGGATCGCCGACTTCGGTCGCGGGTACTTGGCCACGATCGCCTGCGCGCGCGTCAGCATGTCGCCCTCGAAGATCACCGGTCGACCTCACCCATGATCGGATCGACGCTCGAGATGATGGCGATCGCGTCGGCCACCAGACGGTCCTTGATCATCGGATCCATCGACTGGAGGTTGTAGAAGGACGGGCCGCGCACGTGCACGCGCACCGGCTTCCCGGTGCCGTCGGAGACGAGATAGCAACCGATCTCGCCACGCGGCGACTCGGCGCACGCGTACGTCTCGCCCGCGGGGACCCGGAAACCCTCCGTGAAGAGCTTGAAGTGGTGGATGAGTGCCTCCATGGACTCGTCGATCCGCGAGCGCGGCGGAGGCGTGATCTTCTTGTCCTGCACGCGGTAGTCGCCCTTGGGCATCCGATCCACACACTGCTTCACGATCTTGATCGATTCCGCGATCTCGTAGAGACGGATGCGATACCGGTCGTAGCAATCGCCGTTGTCGGTATAGATGACGTCGAAATCGACCTGGTCGTATGCGAGATAGGGCTGCGCCTTGCGAAGGTCCCACGGCATCCCGGTCGAGCGCAGGATCGGACCCGTCGTGCCGAGCGCCAAGGCCTCTTCGGTGGTGATCGTCCCGACCCCCACCATGCGGTCCAGCCAGATCGGGTTCTGCGTCAGCAGCTCGTCGTAGTCGTTGACACCCGCAGCCACGATGTCGCAGACCTCGAGCACGCGCTCCTCCCAGCCGTCGGGGAGATCCGCCGCGATCCCGCCCGGCCGGATGAAGTTGTGGTTCATCCGGAGCCCCGTGATCATCTCGAGGAGACGCAGCACCTCTTCGCGCTCGCGCCAGCCGTAGAGCATCATCGACACCGCGCCGACGTCCATGCCGTTCGTCGCTTGGAACAGCAGGTGCGAGGCCATGCGGCCGAGCTCCACCAGGAGCATCCGAGCCCACACCGCGCGCTCCGGCACCTCGACGTCGAGGAGGCGCTCGACGGCCATCGCGAACACGAGCTCGTTGGTCAGCGGCGACGCGTAGTCCATGCGGGTGACGTTGGTCGCGCCCTGCACGTACGTGAGCTGCTCGCCGGTCTTCTCCATGCCCGTGTGCAGGTATCCGATGACCGGCTTGGCGCGTACGACCGTCTCGCCGTCGAGCTCCATCATGATCCGGAGCACCCCGTGTGTCGAGGGGTGTTGCGGGCCCATGTTGATGATCATGGTCTCGCCTTCGCCCTCGTGCTCGGGCCAGACGGTGCCGGTGACCACCAGCTCGTGTTGCGTGCGGAGCTCCTGCGCGCCCTCCGCGGTCTGGCGCTCGAGCCGCTCCTCCTCGGTGTCGTTCACGGAGCTCATGAGGGTCGCGGGTCTCCCTTGAACGTGACGGGCACGCGTGCGGGCGCGTCGTCCTTGCGCAACGGGTAGCCCTGCCAGTCGTCCGGCATGAGGATGCGCGTGAGATCGGGGTGGCCCTCGAACTGGATGCCGAAGAGGTCGTAGGTCTCACGCTCTCCGAAGTTGGCGCCCGGGAACACCGGCGAGACGCTCGGGATCTTCGTGTCGCGCGCGGGCACCTGCGCGATCGCGCGCAGGCGCCGGTTGCGCGCGTAGGAGATGTACGCCGCGACGACCTCGAAGCGCTCGTGCTGCACGCCCGGCACCGTCATGCGCTCGACGTCGGTGAGGTGGTCGACGGCGCACACGTCGAGGCAGCTCTCGAACTCCTGCTCGTCGCGCAGAAAGGTGGCGAGCTCGCCCCACTGCGCGCGCTCGACGTAGACGACGGGCTGCCCGTGGGAGTCGTGGAAGACCGTGCCGGGGAACCGCTCGCACACGGCCGCGGCCACCTCGTCCGACGGGACGGCCTTGTGCACTTCTTCACGAGGCTGCTCGTCAGGCGGCGCGGCGTCGTCTGCCATCGATCTCAGCGCCCGGCGTGCGTCGGGATGCGGATGTCGGTCTCGACCGGCACGCCGTCGCGCTGGTCGACCTCGATCCCCGCGCCGCCCGACGTCGACGCGTCGCGGCGCTTGAGCAGCTCGCCGGTCCGGATCTGGTCGTGCAGCGTGAAGATCCCGTGCATGAGCGTCTCGGGGCCCGGGGGGCACCCGGGCACGTACACATCGACCGGGACGATCTGGTCGACGCCCTGGATGATCGCGTAGTTGTTGAACATCCCGCCGGTGCTCGCGCAGACGCCCATCGAGATCACCCACTTCGGCTCGACCATCTGGTCGTAGACCTGGCGCAGCACGGGCCCCATCTTCTGGCTGACGCGGCCGGCGACGATCATGAGGTCCGCTTGGCGCGGGCTCGCGCGGAACACCTCCATCCCGTAGCGGGCGAGGTCGTAGTGCGCCGCCCCCGCTGCCATCATCTCGAGCGCGCAGCACGCGAGACCGAAGGTTGCGGGGAAGACGGAATTTCGGCGCGCCCACCGCACGACGTCCTCGAGACGTGCCGTGAGGAAGTTGTTGGGGACCTGGTCGAGGCCCATTAGGCGGCCTCTTCCTGCTCGGGCGCCCCGGATCGCGCGCGCTCGGGCATTCCAGCAGCGCGCAGCACCGGGCGCACGAGACGGTCCCCAACTTGTCGCAGCGGACCCCAGTCGAGCGCGCCGACAGAGAGGAGATAGGCGAAGGGCACGATCAACACGAGCAGGAAGAAGCCCATCACTGCAAGGCCGTAGCCACCCAGCTCACGGAAGATCGTGGTGAACGGATAGAGGAAGATGATCTCGACGTCGAGGACGATGAACGCCATTGCGACCAGGTAGAACTTGACCGGGAAGCGCTCGGCGGGCTCGCTCTCGGGGACGATCCCGCACTCGTAGGGGGCCGTCTTGGCGCGGGTCGGGCGCTTGCTGGTGAGCAGCTGCGACGCCACGAACGAGAAGGCGACGAACGCGATGACCAGGAGGATCATCGTCAGGATCGGCAGGTACTGGACCACCGCGTTTCCTTCTCTTCGACGCTCGCGCTCTCCGGACGCTCACGCTCTCCGGTCTCTCGCGCCGAGGCTACCTGACCATCGGGCCGCCGCCGCAAAGCCTTCGTCCCCTGGCCCGGGCCCCGAGAGGGTCAGGCCTGGGTCAGTGCGGCGACGCGCTCGATCATCTTGTACGCAGCCTCGGCAGGTCCGATCTCGTCGGGCCGGAGGAGGTTCGCCATGATGCGCAGCGCCCACTCCATGAGCGTGCGTGACTGCATCCCGACGCGGGTCAGCTCGCGCATGACGGCGGGACGCCCGATGATCTTCACGAACGCGCGAGCGACCTTGAAGTAGAGGCCATAGACGGCCTCGAGCTGCTCGGGGTAGCGCGCAAGAGCGAGCCCATCGTTCGCGCACAGCGCCTCGTCGACCGCCTCCGCCACCATGCGACCCGTCTCGTAGGCGTACGCGATGCCCTCACCGTTGAACGGGTTGATCGCGCCGGCAGCGTCACCCGCGACGATCCACGTCGGTCCCGTCTTGGGGGTCACGGAGCCGCCCGTCGGGAGCTTCCCGCCGGTGGGCGGACCACAGGCGGTCTCCGGAGCAACCCCCCAACGTGCCGGCGCGGTCGCGGCGAACGCGTCGAGGAGCTTGGTGGTGTTCACCGCCTTGAAGCCGGTGAACGTGTCGAGGAGCCCGGCACCGACGTTGATCGTGCCGTCGCCGACGGGGAACACCCACCCATAGCCGGGCATGTTGTTGCCGTCCCGGTCACGCAGGTCGAGATGGCTCTCGATCCAGGGCTCGTCGTGGCAAGGGCTCTCGTAGTAGCCGCGGATCGCCATGCCCATCGGGAACGACCGGTCGCGCGCCGTGCCCAACGCTCGCCCGAACCGCGAGTTTGCGCCGTCCGCGACCACCACGAAGCTCGCGCTGACCCGCTCGCTGGTCCCGCCGTCCTTGTCGGCGAGCACCGCCCCGGTGACGATGCCGCCCTCGACCACGGGCTCGACCGCCTCCGACCCGAGCCGCAGCTCGGCTCCCGCCTTGACCGCACCGTTCGCGACGAGCTCGTCGAGCTCACGCCGGCGCACGACGTAGCCATAGGGCGGGAAGTCGGGGTGCTCGGGCCACGGCAGCTCGAGCGTGACGCCGTGCGCTATCGAGCGCAGCCCGTCGTAGCGGTGCATCGGCTCGAGCCGCTCCGCGAGCCCCATGTCGTGGAGCTGGCGGACGGCACGCGGCGTGAGCCCGTCGCCGCAGGTCTTCTCGCGGGGGAACCGCTTCTTCTCGGTGATCAGCACGCGGTGACCCCGCTCCGCGAGCCAGTATCCGGCAGCGGCACCGGCCGGCCCGGCACCCACCACCAAGACGTCGTACGCGGCGCTCACCACACCCGCATCGTCGCGCGTACGGAGCGAGTGGTCGCGGGGCGGGTATCCCGCCCCGTAACGAGCGGAGCAATCGAGTGCAGATCGCGCCCGTCGAAGCTGACGAACCGCGCGTTCGCACAATGCGTCCCCTCGCGATCTAGCGTGGTACACAGAGCACTGCAATTCAGTGCCTTTTTCGGTGACTCGGGCCGTGCGGCGCGAGACGGCGACGAGGAGAATCGGGCCACATGCCCAACGTGCTGAACTGGTTCGGCCTGCCCTGGCTCACCGCTGCGGGCCGCTTGGTGTGGTCGACCCTGCTTCTCGTCGTTCTCCTCATCCCGGTGCTCGTGATCCTGCGCCGGCCGAAGGCCGACGAGCCCCCGACCTGGGCGCAGTCCATGGGTGCGGCGGTCTACGTCTTCGCGATGTTCCTCCTCGCCTACGCCGTGATCCCGAGCGCGTGGCTCACCTACGCCGACTCGTACATCCAGTGGGACACCAGCAAGTACATCTTCAAGAGCACCTCGGCGATCCCCTTCATGACCGCCTGGAACTGGCCGTTCAGCTTCAACGCGCAGGCGCTGCGCGACATCGTTGCGGTCACGATCTATGGCATCTTCATTGGTCTGAACCTCTTCCTGTTCTCCAAGTGGCAGAAGCGCCCGACCCAGACCGAGGCCGCGGAAGCGAAGCCGGTCGAAGTCGGCAGGTCGCGCTTCGGACGGCCGCTGAAGGCGAAGGTCTGAGGCCGCCGCGATGGCACGCACCGACGCGAACCCGCCGATGCCGGACTTCGCGACCGACTACATGCTGCAAGAGGTCGACCCGACCTACCTGACGTCGGCGGTCAAGCCCAAGCAGTTCCTCCACATCGACCAGGCCGAGTGCATCCTCTGCGAGGGATGCGTCGACATCTGCCCGTGGAAGTGCATCCACATGGTCAACGTCTCCGCGATCGACCAGGCGGTCGGCACGGAGCGACCCGGCGAGGACCCGCGCGACCACGTCGCGTTCATCGTCGACGAAGACGTCTGCACCCGTTGCGCGCTGTGCGTCGACCGGTGCCCGACGGGAGTGATCATCCTCGGCAAGCTCGGCGGGCAGTCACCAGCGGGTGACCCGCACACCAGAACCAACCGGCACGGATATTCGTACGGAGTCCGCTTCTAGCGCAGCACTGGTCCGGCAGGCGCCGGGTCCGAAGGACAAGCGTCCCAACCACCCGGGACAGAGGAGAACGGCTCGTGGCCAACGGCAACGGGAGCAACGGGAACGGAAACGGCGCGGGCGTCACCGCCAAGCTGCTCGACCGCGCTCGTGAGACCGGGGACAAGATCGGCAACTCGCAGGTGATGACCTCGATCTTCCGACCGGGGTCCGTGTTCCGCCGCGGCTACACCGACAGCCCGCGCAACCGCTCCTACGTGATCATGAACAACGTGCTGTACCACCTCCATCCGGTGAAGGTGAAGCGGCACGCAGTGAAGGTCAGCTACACGCTGTGCCTCGGTGGTCTGTCCTTCTTCCTCTTCATCCTGCTGACGGTCACCGGCATCTTCCTGATGTTCTTCTACCGCCCGACCGAGGCGTTGGCGTGGCCCAACATCCAGCAGCTCGAGACGGCGGTGTGGTTCGGCTCGCTCGTGCGCAACATGCATCGCTGGGGCGCGCACCTCATGGTGCTGAGCGTGTTCCTGCACATGAGCCGGGTCTTCTACCACGGCGCGTACAAAGCCCCTCGGGAGTTCAACTGGGTGATCGGCGTGATACTCCTGCTGCTCACCCTGCTCCTGTCGTTCACCGGCTACCTGCTCCCGTGGGACCAGCTCGCGCTGTGGGCGGTGACGGTCGGCACGAACATGATGGGGTACTCACCGGTGGTGGGGAACACGGTCCGGTTCGGACTGCTCGGCTCGAAGGAGATCAGCGGTGACACGCTCCTGCGCTGGTACACCCTGCACGTGCTCCTCCTGCCGTTCGTCATCGTGATCTTCATGGCGGTCCACTTCTGGCGCGTCCGCAAGGACGGCGGCATCAGCGGTCCGCTGTAGGGAGGACGAGGAACGATGCCCGAGATCCCCGAACATCTCCTCAGGCGGAGTGCAGAGCGCCGCAAGCAGCTGGGCCTCTCCGGCGGCGACGACACTCCCGCGGAAGAGACGCCGGCTGAGAGCGCGGCTGCGAGCACAGCGCCCGAAGGCGAAGCGGCCGCGCCGGCGGAGACGCCCGCGCCTGCCGCTGCGAGCACAGGCGACGAGATCACCGAGGACAAGGGCGGAGTTCCCGCGCACCTGCTCGAGCGCTCACGGCGGCGCAAGGCCGCGCTCGCCGGCGGCGACGCCGGTGCCGGCGCCGGCACTGCAGCCGCCGCGGCCACCGCGACCGCGGTCAAGCCGATCGCCGCGCCTGTCGGCACCGGGCCGGGCGGGCACACGCAGCGGCTGCTCACCGTGGTCAAGTCCGGTTCGATCCAGCAGACGCGCGCCGAGGCGCAGGACAAGGTGCACACCTGGCCGCACCTGCTCGTCGTCGAGCTGACCGCGATCCTGTCGATGACGGCGATCCTCGTGATCTTCTCGGCGATCGTGCGCGCGCCGCTGCTCGGCCTCGCGGACGTCAACAAGACTCCGAACCCGTCGAAGGCTCCCTGGTACTTCCTAGGCCTCCAGGAGCTGCTGACGATGTTTCACCCGATGGTCGCGGGTGTGACCATCCCCGGTGTCGCCCTCGCGCTGCTCGCCGTCGCCCCGTACGCCGACAAGAACCCGTCGAACAAGCCCAACGACCGCAAGTTCGCGATCTCGATCTTCACGCTGTTCCTCATGTTCTGGGCGGTGCTGGTGATCATCGGATCGTTCTTCCGCGGCCCGGGCTTCAACTTCGTGTTCCCGTGGCACGACGGCATCTTCTTCGAGTTGTAGGAGCAAGTCGCACGTGTGGATCCTGCTGATCGCCATCGTCCTGGTCGTTGCGCTGGGCGCCGTCGTCGTGTTCGCGGCCGCTCGGACGCGGCGCGAGTCGGGCACGCAGGGCGACGTCACCGGGTCGCTGAGCGCCGAGACGAGACACCGCGACGCTTCGGGGTCCGAGCCCGCCGCGGATGACGCGTCCGGCGAGGCGCGTGAGCGAGCCGACGAGACCCGCCAGGCCATCGGCTCGGGATCGGCCGTTCCTGCCAGGCGCGAGGCAGGCACCGTCGCCGAGCGCGTGCCGGTCGACGAGGAGGAGCTCGGTGTCAGCCGGCGGCAGTTCTTCAACCGCGGGATCCTCATCACGATGGGCCTCAGCGGCTTGGCGTTCGGCGCCGCGGCGATCGGCTTCCTCTTTGCTCCCTCTGCCGGCGGCTTCGGCGGCCTGATCGATCCGGGCATCGCGCTGCCGGACGTCCTCGACTACGTGAACACCAAGAAGGAGCCGTACTACGTGCCGGCGGCACGCACGTACCTCCAGCCCTACCCCGTCGCGGACGTGCCCAAGGCGAAGAAGGTCCCGCAGTACACGCTGATCATCCCCGACATGGAGAAGGGGATCGTGGCGCTCTACCAGAAATGCGTGCACCTCGGCTGTCGCGTGCCGTGGTGCGACACCTCGCAATGGTTCGAGTGCCCGTGCCACGGTTCGAAGTACAACCGGGTCGGCGAGAAGAAGGGTGGTCCGGCGCCGCGCGGCCTCGACCGGTTCGTCGTCAACATCAAGAACGACGGCTCCATGGTCATCGACACCGGAAACGTCATCGTCGGTCCACCGATCGGGACCGACACGACCGGGCAGGTGGCCGAAGGGCCTCCGTGCGTGACCATCTGACGCCACCCATGCAGACCGCTCCCCCCATCAGCGCTTCGGACCCGAAGAGGCGAACGTGATCCTGGCCCTCACCTTCCGCACGATCTTGATCGTGGTGAACATCCTCGCGTTGCTCGCGATCATCGTGATCGTTCTCTACAAGGTGCTGAGCGTGCGGCACACGCCAGACGAGGCATCGGCGCAGAACCTCACGCCGTTTCACGACGACGAGACACTTGAAGGGCGGCACCTCGAGCGCGTGCTGCGCTGGGCGCTCGCGTTCTCCACGATCGTCGCCATCGTGCTGCCGCTCTACTGGCTCCTCGAACCGAGCCGGCAGAGTGCCGAGGCCAAGGGGTTCGAGGACCGATCCATCGAGCGCGGGGCCGTGCTCTTCGCGAACAGCAGCATGCCCGCCTTCGACAACACGACCTCGCTCCAGTGCGCGAACTGCCACGGCACCGACGCCGGAGGGAGCACGACCTCGTTCGTGCTCACCAAGGACTCGCTGGGCGGCACCGAAGGCCCGGTCAGCGTCACGTGGCAGGCCCCCGCGCTGAACACGGTGCTCCAGCGCTACACCGAGGCCGAGGTGAAGCAGATCATCACGTACGGCCGACCCGGCACGCCGATGCCGCCTTGGGGTGTCGCCGGCGGCGGCCCGAAGAACGACCAGTCGATCGACGACCTCGTCGCCTACCTCCAGAGCATCCAGCTGACACCTGCAAAGGCGCACGCGCAGGCCGAGGCGAAGATCAAGACGTTCGAGGCCGAGGCGCTCGGGAGCCCTGACGGCAAGATCAAGGGCTGGGTCGCGACCGCGCAGGAGGCGCTCACGACGGCGCAGAAGGGGCTCGCCGGGGCGGAGACCCCACTCGAGCGAACGAAGTACCGCATCGACATCGCGAACGCGCAGAAGGGCATCGCGTCGTCGGAGCAGGCGGCAGCCCACATCGCGCAGCTCAAGGCGACGGCCGCGAGCACCGGTGCGCAGGCGCAGCTCGCGCAGGGCGAGCTCATCTTCATGACGCAGTGCGCGCGCTGTCACACGATGGGATGGTCCTACTACGACCCGACCAATGCCGGTGTGCCGGCCCCGGGGCCGATGGGCGGCGGAGCGCTCGGGCCCTCGCTGATCGGCACCGCCGTCGAGGAGCAGTTCCCGGGTACGAGCGGCATCCAGAAGCAGTTCGACTGGATCAACATGGGTGTCGACCCCGAGAAGCCGTACGGCGTGCGCGGCATCTCGTCGGGCAAGATGCCCCACTTCGACAACACGTTGAGCAAGTCGGAGATCATGGCCGTGTTGCAGTACGAGCGCAGTCTCTAGAGCGATACAGGAGCAATCGTGCACGGACTCGTCATCGCTCAGGAGACCATCCCCGGAGCGAACCTCTGGTACCCCACCATCCTCGGGGTGCTCGTCGTCATCGCGGCCGTCGGATTGTTCTGTGGCACGCCGTACCTGCTGCTCGCGACCAACCTCGGCTCGCGGCTCGGGTTCCTCGTCGCCGCTGCCGGTCTCACCGGGATGCTGTTCTTGATCTCGTGCCTCTGGCTCACGACCGCGTCGCCGCTCAACACGTTGCACGGGCGCGCACCGAGCTGGAAGGCGGTCGAATCACTGCCGTCCGAGGACATCGCGCGCTCGAAGATCCCGGCCGTCCAGACGATCCACCAGACGGGCACCAAGGTCAACACCACCGAGCAGGCGAACGTGAAAGCGGCAGTCGACTCCACGGTCGTGACCCCACAGGGCGGACCAGGTGAGGTCACGGTCACCGGCACGAGCAAGTTCGCCAAGTACCAGCAGGCGACCGACTACATCGTGAGCAACACGTACGAGACGGGCGGCGGCAACATCTTCAGCCAGTTCAAGGTGAGCGTGAACGGCACCTTCCCGGTCCTGCACCTGAGCACGCACAAGCCGCTGTACGCGGTGGTCGACATCTGCCCGATCGACGAGCAGGCTGCGATCGTGCCCTACGGCGTGAAGCCGCCCACCCCCGTCTGCGACAAGGACGTGTCGAAGCGCGAGAGCCTCGTGTTCGAGAAGGATCTCGGCTCGACGCGCGTGCCGCCAATGGTCGCGTTGTTCAGCTTCGCCCTGTTGTTCACGCTGTGCCTGCTCGGGCTGCACTGGCGTGAGAAGGACATGCGCGAACGCGCAGCGGTCCTCGCCAGGGCCTCGTCGGGTTCGTCTCCCACTCCGCAAAAGGCTTGAGGTTCGCTATGCGACGCACTCCCGCGCTTCTCTCCCGGGCGGCTCTCCTCGTAGCGGTCGTGCTCCTCGCGACCGGGTGCACGAACGGCCAGCTCGTCGACGCGGGTGGCGACAACGGGCAGGGCGGCCTGGCGTTCGTGCTGCTCGCCGTGTTCTTCGGCCTGTTCCTCGCGTCGCTCTTCTACATGGACAAGGTGCGCCAGCGGAGGGCCGACCGCGACGAGGTCGACAACCCCAGCGAAGACGCCAAGAAGTAGCGGTACCGGCCCGCCTGCGCCGTCCCGAGGGGCGTCCGACCGCCGGTATCAAGGCCGGCGGAGCAATCTGCCGATACAGGCTTCGTGAGTCTGATCCTGTTCCTGCTCTTGGCGGCGGTCTTCGGCGGTGCCGGCTACTACGAGGCCCGACGTCACGCCAAGGAGTTCAACCACTCGCCCGGTGGCATTCCCGCGGGCATGTGGGCCGCCGTGTGCGCGGTGACCCTCCTCATCGGGATGGCATTGCTGCTCGTGGCGGCCCGGACCGACAGGGGTGTCGGCGTCGAGACGACGGCCGACCCGTTCTGGGACCGGGACAGCACTCTGCAGGAGTACGACGACTACCACGACCTCGCCGAGGCACCTGTCGAGGACCCGGACGTGAGCGCGCCGGTCGTCGAAGCCCGGCCAATGAAGCCGCTCACCAGCTACCCGGTCTGACCCGCAGAGGCCGCGGGTCTCAGATCTCGTCGGCGACGTCGGCGGCGAGCTCGGCGACGCGTGCGAGCTCCGCGTCGGTGTGGGCAAGGCTCACGAACATCGCTTCGTAGCCGCTCGGTGCGAAGTAGACGCCGCGCTCCAGCATGCCGTGGAAGAACCGCGCGTACCGCTCGTGGTCGGCCTTCTGAGCTTCGGTGTAGTCGCGCACGTCCGTCTCGGAGAAGAAGAGTCCGGCGAGCGTGGTGACGCGCTGGACACGGCCGCCGGCGCCGAGGGCATCGGAGAGCAGCGACGCGAACACGCCGACCCGCTCGTCGAGGTCTCGGTACGCGTCGTCGTCGAGATGGTCGAGCGCGGCGAGACCGGCCGCCGTTGCGAGCGGGTTCCCGGACAACGTGCCGGCCTGGTACACGTCGCCCACCGGCGCGAGCTGATCCATCAGGGCTGCGCCGCCACCGACAGCCGCGAGCGGCAGACCACCGCCGACGACCTTGCCGAAGATCGAGAGATCCGGCGTGATCCCGTAATGGCCCTGCGCGCCGGCCGGGCCGACCCGAAACCCGGTGATGACCTCGTCGAACACCAGCAGGGCACCCGCGCCCTTCGTGCCCGCGCGGAGGACATCGAGGAAACCGGCCATCGGCGGCACCACGCCCATGTTCGCTGCGACCGGCTCTACCAGCACCGCGGCCAGCTCGGCCCCGTGCTCTTTGATCGCGGCGTCGAACGCCGCTTCGTCGTTGTACGGGATCACGATCGTGTCGGCGACCGCGCCCGGCGTGACACCGGCCGAGCCCGGAAGCCCGAGCGTGGCCACACCGCTCCCCGCGGCGACCAGGAGCGCGTCGAGATGGCCGTGGTAGCAGCCCGCGAACTTGAGGATCTTCGACCGCCCGGTCGCCCCACGCGCGAGGCGGACCGCTGTCATCGTCGCCTCGGTGCCGCTCGAGACGAGGCGCACCTTCTCCACGCTCGGCACGCGGTCGGCGATCGCCTCGGCGAGCTCGACCTCCCGGCGCGTCGGCGCGCCGTAGGAGGTGCCGTCCTCCGCCGCGCGCCGGACCGCCTCGACGATCGGGCCGTATGCGTGCCCGAGGATCGAGGCACCCCACGACTGCACGAGGTCGAGGTACCGGTTTCCGTCCGTGTCCTCGACCCATGCGCCCTCGGCACGCTCGACGAAGAACGGCTCGCCACCGACGGCCGAGAACGAGCGCACCGGGGAGCTGACGCCACCGGGGATCGCGCGCCGGGCGCGCGCGAACAGCTCGGAGCTCAACGCGCCTGCAAGAGCTCCGCGAGCTCCCGGGCGAAATAGGTGAGCACGAAGTCGGCGCCGGCCCGCCGGATGGCGAGGAGGTGCTCGAGCGCGACCGCGGTGCCGTCGATCCAGCCGTTGTCCGCTGCGGCCTTCACCATCGCGTACTCACCGCTCACGTGATACGCCGCGACCGGCACGTCGAACGACGCGCGCACCGACGCGATCACGTCGAGGTATGCGAGCGCGGGCTTGACCATCACCATGTCGGCGCCTTCGGCGATGTCGAGTGCCGTCTCGTCGAGCGCCTCACGGCCGTTCGCCGCCTGCATCTGGTAGCCACGTCGGTCCCCCGACTTCGGCGCGCACTCGGCCGCGTCGCGGAACGGACCGTAGAGCGCCGACGCGTACTTCGCGGAGTAGGCGAGGATCGCCGTGTCCTCGAAGCTCGCGCTGTCGAGCGCGCCGCGGATGGTGGCGACCTGACCGTCCATCATCCCGCTCGGAGCCACGATGTCGGCGCCCGCGGCAGCTTGAGCGATGGCGATGCTGCCGTAGCGCTCGAGCGTGCTGTCGTTGTCGACCTCGCCGTCGTCGGTGAGGAGCCCGCAGTGACCGTGGTCGGTGTACTCGTCGAGGCAGTTGTCGGCCATCAGCACGAGCGAATCGCCGACCTCGTCGCGCAGGTTGCGCAGCGCGACCTGGACGACACCGTCGGGGTCGTCGGCGGACGTACCGAGCGCGTCCTTGTGTGCCGGCACACCGAAAAGGATCACACCCGGGATACCGAGGTCCGCGAGCACGCGGACCTCTTTGCGCAGGCTCTCCTGGGTGTGCTGGACCACCCCGGGCATCGACGCGACCGGCTCCGGATGCTCGATGCCCTCCTTGACGAAGAGCGGCGCGACCAGGTCGGCGACGGACAGCTGCGTCTCGGCGACGAGACGCCGGATCGCGTCGTTCCGGCGCAGCCGGCGAGGGCGTCGTTCGGGGAAGCTCACGGGCACCAGGCTACGCCGTGCCGGACGGAGGACCGCCGCCCAGTGCCGCGAGCACCGTTGCCACCAACGCGTCGATCGTGTGCGGATCGGCCTCGGCGGTCACGGTGAAGCCGGCGTCACGCGCGGCTACCGAAGTGATGGGCCCGATGGAGAAGACCGCCGGAGCACCGTCGAGCGGCCCCACGAGCTCGACGAAGCGCGTCACTGTCGACGACGACGTGAAGGTGATCGCGTCGACATCTCCCCCGCGCACACGCGCGACATCGGCGTCGCTGGGCGTCCCCGCCTCCGTGCGGTACACCGCGAGCACGTCGACGTCGTACCCGCGCGCCGCGAGGCCTTCCGGCAGCACGTCGCGGGCCTGCTCGGCGCGTGCGATGAGCACCCGTTCGCCACCGCGGGACGACTCGGGGAACGCGTCGACGAGCGACTCCGCGACGTACCGCTCGGGGACCAGGTCCGCAGCGATGCCGCGGTGACGAAGCGCTGCTGCGGTCCCCGGCCCGATGGCCGCAATCTTCACGGGCGCGAGCGCTCTCACGTCGCGGCCCGACGGCGTGATCCCGTCGTCGATGAAGGCCGCGACCCCGTTGGCGGAGGTGAACACCAGCCAGTCGAGCTCGTCGAGGTCGGGTGCGGTGAACGGCAGCGGCACCGTCGAGATCGTCGGCAGCTCGATGACCTCCGCGCCGAGCGCTTCCAATCGCGCGCGGAGGCCGCTCGACTGCTCGCGGGCGCGTGTCACGACGATGCTCCGACCGAACAGCGGCCGCCGCTCGAACCACGCAAGATCGAGCGCAGCGACGGGCCCGACCACGATCGCGCTCGGAGCCTGCACGCCGACTTCTGCGATCGTGCCGAGGGTGGCGCGGGTCGTGCGCTGGTCGGCGCGGGTTCCCCATCGGACCGCCGCGACCGGGGTCTCGGGCACCCGGCCGCCCTCGACGAGACGGCGCGCGATCTCGTCGATCCGGCCGGCACCCATCAGGATGACGAGCGTGCCGCCTGCACGAGCGAGCGCATCCCAGTTGGTGTCGGTGGTTCCCTTGGCGGGGTCCTCGTGACCGGTGACCACGGTGAAGTGCGTCGAGAGCCCTCGGTGGGTGACCGGCACGCCCGCATACGCGGGAGCCGCGATCGCGCTCGTGATGCCCGGGACGATCTCGAACGGCACACCCGCGCTAGCGAGCGACTCCGCCTCCTCACCGCCGCGCCCGAAGACGAACGGGTCGCCACCTTTGAGACGCACCACCGTCCGGCCGCTGCGGCCGTGCTCGACGAGGGCGGCATTGATCCCGTCCTGGTCGAGCCCGGCCCGTCCGGGTGCCTTCCCGACGTTCACGCGCAGCGCGGCTTCGGGCGCGAGATCCAACAGGGACGGGTGGACGAGACGGTCGTAGACCACGACGTCGGCGCGCGCCAGCAGCTCGGCACCGCGCACGGTCAGCAGGCCCGGGTCTCCCGGGCCGGCGCCGACCAGGTACACGGTCACTGCGCGAGCTCCGCGAGCACCGCGCGCCCCCCGTGCTCGACGATCAGATCCCGAGCGACCGCGTGACCCAGCTCCTCGGGGTCGTCGCCGGTGGCGGACGCTCGCACGACGACGTGGCCGTCGAGCGAGGCGAGCAGCCCCTCGATCTGCACCACGCCGCTCGGCGCTGCGGTGGCGAGCGCCCCGCACGGCAGCTCGCAACCTCCGCCCAGGTCGGCGAGGAAGGCACGCTCGGCCAGCACCTCGCGGTGCGCTGCCGCGTTGTCGATGCGCGCGAGCTCCTCGAGCATCCGAGCGTCGTCCGCGCGGCACTCGACGGCGAGCGCGCCCTGTGCCACCTGCGGCAGCATCAGCGAGGGGTCGAGGACCTCGGTCGCGCGCGCGGACAGGCCCAACCGCTCCAGCGCTGCGTGCGCCACGACGATCGCGTCGAAGCGACCTGCCTTCTCGATGCGCGTCGCGATGTTGCCGCGCAGCTCCCCGAACCGGAGGTCCGGCCTGAGCGACGCGAGCTGCGCGCGCCGGCGCACGGACCCGGTCCCGAGCCGTGCGCCGGTGCGAAGGTCCTCCAAGCGGGATCCGACGAGCGCGTCGCGCGGATCGGCTCGCTCGGGGACTGCCGCCAGCACGAGACCGCTCAGCGTCCCTGCGGGGAGGTCCTTCGCGGAGTGGACGGCGACGTCGGCGTGCCCGCGCAGGACTGCCTCCTGGACCTCCTTGACGAAGACGCCGGTGCCGCCGAGCGCGTGGATCGAGGAAGCGGTGTCGCGGTCGCCCGTCGTCGAGACGACGACCAGCTCACCCTCCCCTCCCAGCAGCTCGAGGACGCGCTCAGCCTGCCAGCGCGCCAACGCGCTCCCGCGTGTCGCGACGCGCACGGGTGCGCTCACTCCGGTGGTGGCGGTGGTGTGTCCTCGGGAAGGTCGAACAACGCGGACAGCGCGTCGGCGTAAAGCTCGCCGCGCGCCGTGCCCGCCGTGTCCTTGAGCCGGACCGTCGGATCGTGGAGCAGCTTGTTGACGATGCGCTGGGTGAGCGCCTCGACGGCGTCGCGCTGCTCGGGGTCGAGCCCGTCGAGCTTGCTCCTGAACCGCGCGAGCTCCGCCGTGCGGACGCTCTCGGCGCGCGTCCTGAGCGCGGTGACGACAGGTGCGACCTCGCGCGCGGTGCGCTCGGTCTGGAACCGCTCCAGCTCGTCCATGATGATCGACTGGACGCGGCCGATCTCCCGCCGTCGCTCGTGCATCGACGTCTCGGTGAAGCTCATGAGGTCGTCCATGTCGAGGAGGGACACACCTGCAACGCTCCCCGCGCCGGGATCCACGTCGCGGGGCACTGCGATGTCGACGACGAGCAGCGGCGCACCGTCACGACGCTCCATCACGGCCTCGATGTCGTCGCGCTCGACGTGGATCTCGCTCGAGTCGGTAGCAGTGAGCAGGACGTCGACCGTGGTGAGGACCTCGGTGAGCTCGCTCAGCGGCACGGCTCGCCCGCCGAGGCGGCCCGCGAGGTCGACAGCGCGTGCATGGGTGCGGTTCGCGACCACGACCTCACCGACGCCCGCGCTCACGAGCGACCGGCCGAAGCCCTGAGCGACGTCGCCCGCGCCGAGGATCAGGACGGAACGCCCGCGCAGGGAGAACATCTTCTGCTCGGCGAGGGCGACGGCAGCAGAGGCGATCGACAATGCCCGTTGCCCGATCGTCGTTTCCGTCCGCGCACGCTTGCCCACCTCGATGGCCTGACGGAACACGCGGGCCATGAGCTGCGACGAGACGCCTTCGTCCTGGGCGAGCTGCCATGCGTCCCGCACCTGCCCGAGGATCTCGCCCTCGCCGAGGATCATGGAGTCGAGCCCGGCGGCCACGCCGAACAGGTGGGCGACCGCACCGTCGTCGTAGTAGGTGTACAGGTGCTCGGCGAAGTCGTCCGGGGTGGCCGACGCCTGCTCCGCGAGGAAATCGAGCGCATCCGAGACCGCTGCGTGGAACTTGGTGCAGCGCGCGTAGATCTCGGTGCGGTTGCACGTCGAGAGCAGCACCACCTCCGCGAGATGCTCCCGCAGCGCCAGATCGTGCACGGCCTTGACCATGCGGGACGACGGCACCGCCACCCGCTCACGCATCTCCACCGGTGCGGTCCGGTGGTTCAGGCCTACGACGATCAGAGACACGAGCGAAGCAGCTCCCTGGCCTCGGCCTCACGGCCGTTGCGAATCAAGTCGAGGATGCCGAAGTCGAGGGCCCGTTGCCAATCGGCGTCCTCGCTGGAACGGCCACCGGCGCGCATCTGCTCGCGTTCCTCGGAGAGCATGCCGAGCAGGACCTCGTATTCGGGGCCCAACTCCGCACTGAAGCGCTCCTTCAGGTAGGCGGCGAGCGCCGGGCTGCGCCCGTTCGTACCGATCGTCACCACGATATCCCCGCGCCGGACCACTGAAACGAGCGTGAACGAGCAATTCGCCGGGTCGTCGGCCGAGTTCAGCCAGACACGCCGGTCCTGCGCGGCGTCGAAGACCGCGGCATCGACCTCGCTCACACCGGTCGCCGTGAACGCCAGCCAGGTTCCGTCGAGATCCGAAGGCTCGAACGGCCGCTCGTGCCACTCGACCCGCCCCTCGCGTGCCCACGCCCGAACCTTCTCCGACGCTTGCGGCGCGACCACGACCACATCGGCACCGGCATCGAGCAGGGGTGCGATCTTGCGTGCGGCGACGCGCCCTGCGCCGACCACCACGCACCGGCGGCCCGCCACGATGAAGTTGGCCGGGACACCCGTCAAACCTGCGCGTGGGGCCGGATCCGTCATGCGGGCGACCTCTCCGGGTACGGCGGGCGCGATTGGTAGAAGGAGAGGATCTGCAGCTCCGTCGCCAGGTCGACCTTCCGCAGCTGCACGCCCTCGGGGACGGTGACCACTGCCGGGGCGAAGTTCAGGATCGAGCGGACGCCCGCTGCGATCAGCCTGTCGGACACCTCCTGGGCAACCGCCGCAGGGGTCGCGATGATCCCGATCGTGATGCCGCGGTCCTTCACGACGCGCGGCAGGTCGTCGAGCGCCTCGACCCGGAGGTCACCCACCGTGGCGCCCACCTTGGTCGGGTCGGAGTCGACGAGGGCGAGCACACGGAAGCCGCGCGCTCCGAAACCCCGATAGTTGGCGAGCGCCTGACCGAGGTTCCCGATGCCGACGATGGCGACGGGCCAGTCGTGGGTGAGGCCGAGCTCGCGCGAGATGCGGTCGACGAGGACGGATGCCTCGTAGCCGACGCCCCGGGTGCCGAAGGACCCGAGGTACGAGAGGTCCTTGCGGACCTTGGCCGCATTGACGCCGGCCAGCTCCGCCAGCCGGTCGGACGAGAGCGTCGAGATCCCCTCGTCGGTGAGCTCGAGCAATGCCCGGTAGTAGAGGGGCAGTCGGGCGACGGTTGCCTCGGGAATGGCGCGCTCCGAGCCTTCGTTCCCAGCTCCGATGCCTTCCACGGGCGTCGAGCCTACCCGCACTTCGTGCAGAGATTCACAAGGTGCGGGGAGGGGAAAGTACCCTGATTCCAATGGTCATCGGGCTTGCGTTCCTGGCTACCGCGATTGCCACGCTGTTCGCCCAGGCGACCCTCGTCCGCTACACGAAGGACCACCGCCCCCAGGACCGAGCGTGGACGATCTCGCTCGCGCTGTTCGCGCTCGCCTCCGCCGCCCTGGCGACCGGCACCTCGACCGGGTGGGACAACGGGACGTTTCGGATCTTCTACCTGTTGGGCGCGGTCGTGACCGTTCCCTGGCTCGCGCTCGGCACCGTGTACCTGCTCGCAGGGCCGAAGGCCGGGACACGCGCGCAGTGGGGCCTGGTCTTCTTCAGCGGCCTGGCGGCCGGCGTGGTGCTCACGGCACCGATCAGCGGCACCATCCACGGAACGACGATCCCCGTGGGCAAGGACGTGTTCGGCGCGTTCCCGCGCGTGCTGGCCGCCGTCGGCAGCGGCGTCGGCGCGACGGTGATCATCGCCGGGGCGCTGTGGTCGGCGTGGCGGTTCGCACGTGCGCGATCGGAGCCGGGGAACGGGCGGCGCGCGGGCGCCAACCTGCTCATCGCGTTGGGAACGCTGATCCTGTCGAGCGGTGGGCTCATCCAGGGCATCGCCGGCAAGGACGAGGCGTTCGTGCTGACGCTCGCCGTTGGGATCGCTGTGATCTACGCAGGATTCCTCGTCGCATCCGGCGCACGCAGCTCGCGGCGCAACAGCTTGCCCGCGACGTTGCGCGGGAGCTCCTCGACGAAGTCGATCGTCGAAGGCACCTTGTAACGCGCGAGCGAACGCGCGACGTGCTCCCGGACCTCGTCAACAGCGGGTGAACAGCCCTCGGCGCAGACCACGAACGCCGCGACCGCCTCACCGGTGCGACGGTCGGGCACGCCGATCACCGCGGCATCGATCACGTCGGGGAACGTCAGCAGCGCGTCCTCGACCTCGTTGGGGAACACGTTGAACCCCGAGACGATGACGAGATCCTTCGAGCGATCGACGAGCCGCAGCATTCCGTCCGGCTCCGCGACGGCGACGTCACCGGTGTGCAGCCAGCCGCCGGCGAGCACCCGTTCCGAGGCCTCCGGATCCCGCCAGTATCCGGGGAAGACATTCGGGCCGCGCACCCAGATCTCCCCGGGGTCGCCGACGAGGACGTCCTCTCCCTTCGGCCCGACCAGGCGGACCTCCACACCCGGCACGGGAGGCCCGATGGACCCCCAGCGCGGCTCGGGATCCGCGGCGTTCGTGGTGACGATCGGTGACGCCTCGGTGAGGCCGTAGCCCTCGTGGAGCACGACACCGAAGCGGTCGTGGAACGCCCGGCCGATCCTCGGCGGGAGCTCGGCCGCCCCGGAGACGGCGAGACGCAGCGAACGCAGCGCGTCAGGTGGTGCGACGTCGTCACCGAGCTCGAGCATCGCGTCGTACATCGTCGGCACCCCGGCAACGATGGTGACCTCGTGCTCGGCGATCGCACGCACCGCCTCCGCCGCGTCGAACGAGCCCAACAGGATGTTGTGCATGCCCGCAGCCAGCGCCACACCGAGCGCGACGTTCAGACCGAACACGTGGAAGCAGGGCAGCATCACGAGCCCGACATCGCGCGGGCCAACTCGCAACCCAGGATGACGCTGCACCTGGTCGATGTTCGCCGCGAGGTTTCCGTGCGTTAGCAACGCGGCGCGCGGCGCGCCGGCGGTCCCCGAGGTGAACAGGAGGACGGCGCCGTCGTCGTCAGCCCGGTCGACCGGATCGAGACCGCCCTTACCGGTTGAGAAGAGCGGCTCGATGTCGACCGCGTTCGCCAGCGCGAGCCCGGCGCACGCAGGGCCACGCAGGACGAGGGATGCCTCGACGAGCGCGATCTCGCGCTCGAGCTCGGGCATCGGTGCCTGGGGGTTCAGCGGGGTGGCGATCCCGCCCGCCGCGAGGATCCCCAGATAGGCGGCCACGAAGGCCACGTCGTTGCCGCTGAGGAGCACCACCCGGTCTCCTGCCCCGATGCCCCGCTCAGCCAGGACGGCGGCGATCGATGCCGCAGCGGCCCGCAGCTCGCCGAAGGACCACTGCCGGGCGCCCTCCGTCAGCGCCGGGGCGGCCGAATCCGCGGAATCGGCGGGCAGGAGCTTGCGGACCAGGTTCACGGCGGGAGTCTGGCAGAGCCTCCCGACGCCGCAAATTGGGCCTCAATTGCACCAACAGGCCACTTTTTGCCGTTAGGCGAAAAAATGCCTCAAGGTCGAGGCCCCCGCGTGCCGAACACACAGAGGTACGTAACGACGGCACCGGAGCTGGGCCCATGGGAGCTTCGCATTCCCCGCGACGAATCCCTGTCGACTCGCGCCGTGCCGGCGTCACGAGCGATGCACGAGGTCGACGAACGTTCGGAGGTTCCGGTACGTAAGGTGCGGATGCCCTGAGCGCGACGGAGATTCATGCCTCCGGAGTGCTCATGGAATCAGCCTCCCAGCCCGCCCCAAGCGCGTCCGCGCCGCTGCCGGAACCTCCGAACGTTCGTCACTGATTGCTCCGCTCGTTGCGGACCGGGATACCCGGTCCGCTGACCACTCGCTCCGCATACTCGATCGCTGCGCTCGTGGCGGGGCGGGGTACCCGCCCCGCTGATCACTCGCTCCGCATAACCGCTCGCTTCCAGACGATCGGTGCGGTCTCCCCGTCAGAAGCTGACGTGGAAGACGAGCTGGAGGGTCGAGGCGAGCAGGATCAGCACGAGCAGGATGATGATCGCGATCGTCGTGCCGGGCCTCACGGCGTGCTCCCCAGCTCGATCGGCTCGCCACCCGCGCCCGCGGTCACCAGGCTGACCGCCGATCCTGCGTGGAGCTCGCAATCGGCCGCGGCGGAGCTGCGGTCCAGCGCCAGCGAGAGCAGCCCGTACGAGTCGACGACCAGCACCAGCTCCGACGGCTTCGCGTCGCCGTAGGCATGCACCCATCGAGCGCGGCGCCCTGTCGTGCCGAGTCGTACCTCCACTGCGTCGCCCTCGTGGGCACCCAGCTCCGCAAGGTCCTCGGGGCCGATGTTGAGCTGGCAGTTGCCGAACCGGTCCACCCAGAACACCTCACCGGTCAGCGCGCCATCACGCAGCTCGGGCAAGGGCACGAGGCCGGGGTACAAGGTGGCCGGATCGACGCGCTCGCCCAACGCGTCGAGCGACACGCCGTTGGCGAGGTACGCGGCCACCGGTGACAGCACATCGCGCCCGGCGAATGTCGCGCCCGGCGCTTGCAGGTGGTACTCGTCGTTCGTAAGTGACACGACCCGTTGCGCGCCACCGAGCATGGCGACCGCGGGCGCAAGGAGCCCATTGTCCGGTCCGAGCAGCACACTGTCGCCGGTGTCGACGGCAACGAGGCGGCGCTTCGTTCCCACACCGGGATCGACGACGGCGAGCACGATGCCGTCCGGCAGGTACTGGATTGCCCGCACCAGCGCCAGCGCTCCGGCGCGAATGTCGTGTGCGGGGACGTCGTGCGTGATGTCGATGACACGGAGTTGCGGCGCGAGCCCGACCATGACCGCCTTGCACACACCGGCGAACTCGTCGCTGGTGCCGTAGTCGGAGAGGAAGGAGACGACCTCGGGGCTGCTCGCCACGTGCGGAAGCTAACCGGCCACTCGGCGTGACACGGACTGCGAGCCTGCCTCCCGAGGCATCAGGCGGTGTAGCGGTCGCCGAGATACGCGTCGACGTCGATGTCGCGCACTCGGAAGGACCGCCCGACCCGCACGGCCGGGAGCTCGCCTGCCTTGATCAGCCGATACACGGTCATCGTGGAGACGCGCATGAGCTCCGCGACCTCCTGGACCGTCAGGAACCGGCTGTTCGAGAACGCTTGGGACACCGAGGCACACCCTTCTCCGCCGGAGGAGGAGCGTACGACGCGCAAAGAACGGTGTCGAATGGGGCACGTGTTGCTCAGGTGGCTCAGGTGGGAGAAGTTGGAAAGTCACCTGGGTCGTCGAGCGCCGCGGGCTCGACCGTGTCGCTCTCCTCGCCGCCGTGTGCACGCCAGGCCCGTGCAAGCGCCTCGTAGTCGGCCGGCGCGCGCCGCTCGTTGATCGGCACGACGGTCACGGGCAGGCCTCGCGTCGCGGCCACTCCGAGCACGAGCGCGTCGACGTCGGCGAGCGCGACGACCTCGATGCCCGCCTGCGCCGCCCCCGCCGCGAAGCCGCGATCGGCAACGACGAGGTCCGGGAGCAACACCTCCTGCTCGAGCGCTTCGAACGCTCCGACGGCTGGATCGGAGACGATCCCTTCACCGTCGCTCACCACCGCAACGTCGCCGAGCCACCAGAGGCGCGCCCGTCGGTACCCGGCCAACGGGACGGGCTCGGACTGCTCGGCGGTGAGCACGCGCGCGCCGGCGTCGAGCGCGGTCGCCGCCGCGAGCTCGTAGAAGGGCAGCAGCGCGGGCCTCGTGGTGGCGAACGCGACGCGCCCGCCACGAGCGGCGACGTCGAGCACGCGGTCGTGACCGGCGCGCAAGCCCGCCAGCGTCTTGTCGGGGTCGAGCGTGACCTCGGCGGACTTTCCGTTCCAGCCCCACACCCGCTCGACCACGGCCTTCACGTCGGACACGCCCGCGCGTTCGAGACGATCCATCCCGAGCAAGGCGATGGAATCACCCGCGACGGCTCGGCGGATGACGGCGTTGATCTCGTTGGACCCGAGGCGGTGGTGCCTGCTCGTCACCCGCGACCGGATGAGCTGCGCCCGCACGGTGGGCGTCCTGCGGATCCCCCGCGGCTTCGGTGGCGCCTGCTTGCTCTCGAGCCGC
This sequence comes from Acidimicrobiia bacterium, assembly GCA_036557185.1. Classification (GTDB taxonomy): domain Bacteria; phylum Actinomycetota; class Acidimicrobiia; order IMCC26256; family JAENVU01; genus DATBHZ01. The sequence continues at coordinate 26,047 of DATBHZ010000101.1, forward strand.
GGGGGACGCCGCGCGGCGCTGCGACGCATCAGCCTGACCCGAGCTCGCGGGAGCGCTCCGTCGCGCGCGTGACGGCGTCGAGCACCGCGGCGCGGACCCCATGATCCTCGAGCGCGCGCACACCCTCTGCGGTGGTGCCACCGGGTGACGTCACCGCCGCCCGGAGCGACTCGGCGGTGCC
>DATBHZ010000102.1:0-3580 GCA_036557185.1 Acidimicrobiia bacterium
GAACCGCTCCTGGCCAGGGTCGAGAAGCCCGCTCGCTACATCGGGATGGAGCGGGGCAGTCGTGTTCCGGACCCAGCATCGTTCGGCAGGCCCGATGTCGTGGCCTGGCTCCTGCTCTACCCCGACACCTACGAGATCGGGTTGCCCAACCAGGGGCTCCAGATCCTCTACGAGATCCTGAACGAACGCAGCGACGCAGTCGCCGAGCGGTCGTACGCGCCCTGGACCGACCTCGAGCACGAGCTCCGCTCACACGGTGTGCCGCTGTTCTCGGTCGACGCGCACACATCGGCAGCCGATTTCGACGTGCTGGCGTTCAACCTCTCCGCCGAGCTCGTGTACACGAACGTTCTCAACTGCATCGACCTGGCGAGAGTGCCGGTGCGCGCTGCCGAGCGCTCTCCTGAGGACCCCATCGTGGTCGCGGGTGGTCACTGCACCTACAACCCCGAACCTCTCGCCGACTTCATGGATGCGTTCGTCATCGGGGACGGCGAGGAGGCCGTCGGCGAGATGACGGAGGTGATCGCCGCCTGGAAGCGCGGCGGGCGTGTCGGCGGCCGCGAGGCCGTCTTGCACGACCTTGCGCTGATCCATGGCGTGTACGTGCCGTCGATGTACGACGTCGAGTACGACGGGATGGCGTTGCGCGCGGTCGTTCCGCGCTATGCGGACGTCCCGGAGCGCGTCGAGAAGCGCACGGTCGCGGATCTTGCCGACTGGCCGTACCCCAAGCAGCAGCTCGTACCGCTCGTCGAGGTGGTGCACGACCGCCTCAACGTGGAGATCTTCCGGGGCTGCACGCGTGGCTGCCGGTTCTGCCAGGCCGGAATGATCACGCGGCCGGTGCGCGAGCGGCCCGCCGAGCAGGTTCGCACCATGGTCGAGGACGGGCTGCGTCGCACCGGCTACGACGAGGTCGCGCTCACCTCGCTGTCGAGCGCCGACTTCTCGGGCATAGACGGGATGGTCGCGGACCTGGTCAACGAGCAGTCCGGCTGCGGGAACGTCGGGCTCTCGCTCCCGTCGCTGCGCGTGGACGCCTTCACGGTCGGGATCGCGGCGGAGATCCAGAAGGTCCGTCGCACTGGCCTCACCTTCGCCCCTGAGGGCGGTTCGTGGCGCATCCGCCAGGTGATCAACAAGCTGATCACCGAGGAGGACCTCTACGCGGCGGTCGAAGGCGCGTATTCGCAGGGATGGCGGCGCGTCAAGCTGTATTTCCTCGTCGGCCTCCCGACGGAGATGGACGAGGACACGATGGGGATCGCGCATCTCGCCCGCGAGGTCGTGCGAGTAGGGAAGCAGTACACGAAGCAGGCGAGCTGCACCGTTTCCGTCGGCGGGTTCGTGCCGAAGCCGCACACACCCTTCCAATGGTTCGGACAGAACGGCACCGGGGAGCTCCGCCGCAAGATCACGATGCTGCGCGACGACCTCCGCAAGACGGCCGCACAGGTGCGCTGGCACGATCCCGATGCTTCGTTCGCGGAGGGAATCGCGTCGCGCGGCGACCGCCGGATCGGGCGCGTCATCGAGCGCGTCTGGCGTGCGGGCGGCACGTTCCAGGAGTGGAGCGAGCGATTCGACCTCGAGCGGTGGCGCGAGGCGATGCACGCCGAGGGCCTCGACCCGGACTGGTTCGTGACACGGCATCGGACCGAGAGCGAAGCCCTTCCCTGGGACCACATCTCGGCCGGTCTCCACCGCGATTTCCTCTGGCAGGACTGGCAAGCTGCGCTCGCGGAGCACGGGCTCCCCGATTGCCGTTGGACGCCGTGCTACGACTGCGGGGTGTGCACCGACTACGCGCTCGAGCACGTGGTTGCATCGCCCGTCGCCCCGGCGGGCGGCAGCCAGGGCACCGGCCAAGACCTCTCCCGGGCCTCCTCCGTCCCGGTCCGTCTTCTCTCCAAGGAGGGGGTGCGGTGAGAGGCGCGCAAGGGTTCCCGGTGCGGTTGCGGTTCTCGAAGCGCGGCAAGGTGCGGTTCATCTCGCACCGTGACGTCGCGCGGTGCTTCGAGCGCGCGTTCCGCATCGTGGAGCTGCCGCTCGCGTTCACCCAGGGCTTCTCACCGAGGCCGAAGATCAGCTTCGGCCTGGCGTTGTCGGTCGCCCACGAGTCGGTCGCCGAGTATCTCGACGTCGAGCTGCGGGAACCGGTGGCTCTCGCAGCACTGCCCGAGGCGCTCAGCGACGCGCTGCCCGAGGGGCTCGAGGTGACCGGCGCGGTCGCCCTGGCCGACCGGGCACCGGCGCTCCAGGAAGCCGTCACGGCGACTGCCTGGGAGATCGAGCTGGTCGACCCCGACGGCCATCCGCCCGCCCCGAGCGTCGTTGCAAGCCTCGCTGCGACCGCGCTCGACGCTTCGTCCTTGCCGATCACCCGAGTGCGCAAGGGCCGCGAGGCCACCGAGGACATCCGCCCGTCCCTCCGCCGGCTCGAGGTGCAGGACTTCTCGCACCTCGACGATCTCGTGGGCGTGGTCCTCACCGTCGAAGTTGCAACACAGCCCGTCAGCGTCCGTCCCGGTGAGCTGCTCGATGCATGCGTGCCGGGATTCGGGGCGCGGCGGACACTCCGTACGAATCAATGGATCGAGCGCGACGGGCTCCGGCTGGAGCCCCTCGACGCCGATCCGCGCGGCGCCCGGGAGGCGCGCGCGTCATGAGAGAAGGAATCGATGTCCGACGAGACGACCACCGAGGCGCACGCCGCCGCGGAAGCTGGCACGGCGGTGCCCCCGTCGCCCAAGAACGAACCCGAGACGAGCGGCGCTCCTGCAGCCGGCCCGGCGACAGGGAGCGAATCCGCCCAACCGACTGAGCGGACCGGGCAGGGGAACAGCTCAGCATCAGGCGAGCAAGCAGGCACCGCCAAACGGCGCCGACGGCGCGGCTCCCGTGGGGGACGCAACCGGAAGAAGAAGCCGTCGGCGCAGGGGGCGGACGCGTCCGCCGGCACGACCTCCGCGGCTCGCGCTCCGGGCAGCACAGGTAACGGTCGAGCGCGCAACGAGCGTGCGGAAGCCGACCGAGGGCTCACGACGGACGACGTCGCCGAAGCCGCCGCGGAGGATGCCGGGCTGCGCGCACCCCGCATCGGCGACACCCGCCCGGCTCCGGCCGCGCCGGAGCGGCCCAGGGTCGGCGACTCGCGGCCGGCACCGAGGAACGACGGCGCGGAGTCGGCTGGAGAGGCCGGCACCGCGGCACCCCGGAAGCGGCGCCGCCGCGGGGGCAGGGGCCGCAGTCGCGGAGGCAGCCGGCCCGCAGCCGCCACGGGGACACCGCTCGACGTCGTGACGCCGACGCTGTCCGGCGACAGCACGACGCTCGACTATCTGGACGAGCTCGACGAGGAGACGCTCGAACGGCGTCGTGGCCGCACGCGCAAGGGCCGGCCCACCGGGCGCTACCAGATGGTCGTGCACACCGACCCCTCGGGCACCATCCAGATGGCCGTGCTCGAGGGGCGCGTGCTCGTCGAGCACTACGTGAGCCGTCCGCAGGACGATGCCACCTCGATCGACGGCAACATCTACCTCGGCAAGGTGCAGAACGTGCTGCCCGGGATGGA
>DATBHZ010000103.1:0-4571 GCA_036557185.1 Acidimicrobiia bacterium
TCGTAGGCGGCGAAGAGGTCGAACGGGGACGGGAAGACGACGCCTCCGAGGTCGAAGATCACGGCGGCGATCGGCATCGGCGCAACGTAGCCCGGCGGCACGGCAGGCCACCTACCCTGACCGGTCGTGGGTGACCGGGACGCGATCGCGGCGCTGCTCTACCGCTACGCGGAGCTGCTCGACGCGGGCGAGCTGGACGCGGTGGCGGCCCTGTTCGAGCATGCGACCTGGCGCTCGGCGCGCACCTCCGAGGTGCTCCGCGGCGCCGAGGCGGTTCGGCACGCCTACGACGGCGTCATCCTCTACGAGGACGGCACGCCCCGCACGAAGCACGTCATCACCAACGTCGACATCGTGTGTCACGACGCGCCCGTCGCGAGCAGCCGCTGCACCTTCACCGTCCTCCAGGCCACGCCCGGTCTCGCGCTGCAACCGATCCTCGCCGGCCGGTACCACGACGAGTTCGAGCTCGCCGACGGCGTGTGGCAGTTCACCGATCGGCTCATCCATCCCGACCTCGTGGGGGATCTCAGCCGCCACATGCGTGCGCGACGCTCGGCGACCTAGGTTCGCCGGATGGCGACGACGTTCCCCGACGCGCAGCTCGTGGATCTGCTCGACGAGGTGTGGAGCTCCATGGCCGACCTCGGCGACTCTCTTGCGGAGAGCGACTGGAAGACGGTCACGGAGTGTCCGGGTTGGACGGTGCAGGACAACCTCGCGCACATCGTCGGCATCGAGTCCACGATCCTGGGTCGCCCCGAGCCCGAGATGCCGACACCGGTGGGCGATCACCTCAAGAACGACGTCGGGGTGCGCAACGAGGTCTGGGTCGAGGCGTGGCGCGACCGCGCGGGGAGCGACGTGCTGCGGGAGTTCCGAGCGGTGACCCGGGAGCGGCTCGCCGCGTTGCGCGCACCCGACGCGGACTTCGGCGCCGAGTCGTGGACGCCCGTCGGACCGGGCACGGTGCGCGACCTCCTGCCGTTTCGCGTGTTCGACTCTTGGGTGCACGAGCAGGACATGCGACGCGCCCTCGGTCGGCTTCCCGGCGAGGACGACGCCGTCGGCGAGATGGCCTTCGACCGAATCACGGCCGTGCTCCCGATGATCGTCGGCAAGCGCGTGGCCCCGCCCGAAGGAACGGTCGTCGTGTTCGACGTGACCGGTCCGATCCGGCGGACGCTCGCCATCGGTGTCGAGGGCGGTCGCGCCAAGGTGCTCGACGCCGCGCCGGACGCGCCCGCCGCCGTGCTGCGCACCGACAGCGACACCATCGTGCGCCTCGGCACGGGGCGCGGCGACCCCGGTGCGATCCTCGCGGGTGGTGCCGTCGAGCTGATCGGCGACTCCGAGCTGGGTGCCGGCGTCGCCAAGTCCATGAACTTCCTGTTCTGAGCCCTTCGGCCCCACCCGTAAGCTCGAGACATGAGCGAGCGACCGCGAGCCGGGTATCCCGGCGAGCAGCGAGCGTGGCCCGAGCGGCCCGGCCCGCAGGGCCGAGAGCGGGAAGCATGAGTGAGCGTGGCCAGGAGCGGAAAGCATGAGCGAGCTCGTGACGAACGTCGTGCGCGGCTCCGAAGCGGAGCGCTTGCTCCTGCTCGTGCACGGCTATGGGGCGGACGAACGGGACCTCGGCGGGCTCCTGCAGTACCTGGACCCGGGTGGCCGCTTCGCCACCGTGCTTCCCCGCGGTCCTCATCAGGCTCCCGGCACGCCCGGCTACTCCTGGTTCGAGATCGGTGGCGGCGGGTTCGACCAGGCCGGCTTCACATCCTCCCTCGACGCGCTCGACGACCTCGTCGACGAGCAGTGTGAGGAGCTCGGCCTTCCCCGCGACACGGCGATCTTCGGCGGCTTCTCCCAGGGCGCGGGTCTCGCGCTCATCCTCGGGCTGAGAGCATCACAGCGTTCCCGCCCTGCCGGGATCCTGGCAATGAGCCCGTTCGCCCCGGCGGCGGAGTCGGTCGAGCTCGACTTCGAGAGCGCAGCGAAGACGCCCGTGCTCATCCAGCACGGCACGGAAGATCCGCTGATCCCTGTGCGGTCGTCCCGATCGCTCGCGCAGCAGCTGAAGGCAGAGGGGGTTCCCGTCGTCTACTCGGAGTACCCGATGGGGCACCAGGTGGCGCTCGAGAGCGTCGAGCAGGCACGCGACTGGCTGACCGCGGTCGTGGCCGGAGAGCGGCCGTCGGAGCCGATGCCCGAGCCGCCTGCGGAGGGACCTGTCCCGGCCGTCACCACCGCGACGTTCCCTCAGGAGGTTCTGCAGAGCGACGTGCCGGTGATCGTCGACTTCTGGGCGCCGTGGTGCGGACCGTGCCGGCAGGTAGGCCCGATCGTCGAGCAGATCGCCGCTATGCGCGGCGACGCCTACAAGGTCGTGAAGGTCAACATCGACGAGGAGCCCGCGCTCCAGCAGGAGTACGAGGTGCAGAGCATTCCGTTGATCGCGCTGTTCCGGAACGGCCGGCTGGAGCGCGCGTCGCTGGGCGCGAAGCCGCGACCACAGCTCGAGGCCGATCTCGGGATGCTCGTCATCCCCTAGGCGCGCGACGGCGCCGGAGGTGCGCCGCGGTTAGGGCACCCGTCCGTAGCCGGACGCAGAGCCGTACCGGACGCCCGCGACGATCACCCCGTCCTGCGGGTCGGCAGCGGAGACGACCTGGCCGCCGCCGATGTATATCTCGACGTGACGTGAGCCGCCGGGCCCGTAGAACACGAGGTCACCGGGCCGCAGATCGCCGGGGCCGATGCGGATCGTCTCCTGGTACTGGGCGCCCGAGTAGAAGGTGAGCGGGTGCCCGGCAACGGCCCACGCCTCGCCGGTCAGGCCGGAGCAGTCGAAGGTGTTCGGCCCGTGCGTCGCGAAGACGTACGGCTTGCCGACCTGCCTCTCTGCGTAGGCCACCGCGACCGCCGCAGCCGAGGAGGGCGCGGGGACGTTCGGGAAGTTGGCCGGGATGGCGCCGCCGCCGCCTCCTCCGCCGTTCGAGAAGTCGTTGGACTGCGCCCGGGCGGCTGCCTGCTGCGCGGCCAGCTCCTGACGGTGCTGCTCGTCGATCATGTTCTTGATGTCGGCGTTCGTCTGCGCAAGGACGGACTTGAGGTTGTTCTCGGTCGCCTGTGCCTGACGCCGGGCACTGATCGCGATGTTCTCCTGGTGCTGCGCCTCGGCGCGCTCCTTCTCGAGGCGTGAGCGCTGCGCGGCGAGGACCTCGCGTGCCTTCTGGTACTTGTTGAGAAGCTGGTTGTCGTGGTCGGTCGCGGCGGCCGCGTACTGCGAGCGCGTCGCGAGCTCCTGGATGTCCTTGATGTTGATCATGTCGAGCGGGCTCGATGCCGCGGCGCCCATGTACACGCTCGCGGCCTGCGCGCTCACCTGGTCGTGCAGCGCGTCGGAAGCCTCCTGGGCAGCTTCGGTGCGCGCCTCCGTGATCGTGATGTTCTTCTCCGCGTTCTCGAGCTTGCTCTCGGCGGCGTCGACCCGCTGGCTCAGGTCGTTGATCTTGCTGTTGGCCGCGTCGATCTGACGTGACAGGTTGGCTGCTTCAGCGCGCTTGTCGTCGATCGGTGACCGGGGGTTGCCCGATGCAGAAGCGGCCGGCAGGAGGCCGGCCACGACGACGAGGATTGCTACGGAACCCGAGATTTTTGCCCGGAGGTTCACGGAGGGGACTCCCTTTGGCTCGGAGGTGCCGCCGTCGGTCCAGTCTTTGAACACGGTGCTGACAACGAACTGCTGACAAGTGGTCTTGCGTGCCGGTACTTCTCAGTGAAGGTGCTTCTTGGTGCCGATGCTCGACCGCCCGTCACTGGTCGTGGCTCGCACGTGGGCACGAAGGTGCACGCGCTGAACGACGAACTGCAACGGGTGGTGTTTTCAAGCTACGCAATACATCGGCAGGATGCCACTCATGGTTCGCGATTTTTCCCTGACCTGCGACGACGGGTGGCATGCGCGCGTGACGGCGTGGCTACAGAGTGTGGCGAGAGTGTCGTTTGTCCTATACGGGCCACCCGGCGGACGCCGCCGGGAGCGGTTTACCCGGAGGGGCGAGGTCCGGCACCGACCACTGCATCGCCGCGGCCGTCTCCTTCGCCACGTTCTGCCATTCCGACACGTTCCATCCGTCGGCCGCAGCGCCGACCGTCGTGTCCTGGCGGAGGTAGACGAACGCCGGGAGGTGCTCGAGGCCGAGGCTCCGGACTAACGCCTGATCCGGGTCGACGAACGTCAGCACACGGTCGGCTTCCTCGCCGAGGATCCGGCGTGCGATCGCCGCGGTGCTGGTCACGACGTACGCGGTCCGCACGTCCGAGTCGCCGAGGACGGCGCCGATCCGCTGCGCGACCGGGATCCAGGCAGCCGCCTCTGGGCGGTCCGGCAGGATCACCAGACAGAGCTGGAACATGGTCGACCAGTCGTCGAGCGTGCGGGTGACGCCCTTGCTCGTCGTCAGCTCGAGCGACGGATCGGGGTTCTTCGCCACGGCGGGGAACCGTAGCGCGAGAGCCCGTTAGTCTCCCGAACCATGTCGAGGCGAGATCAGATCAGGATGAGCGACGAC
>DATBHZ010000104.1:0-6533 GCA_036557185.1 Acidimicrobiia bacterium
GGTGGAGCTCAAGGCGGTCGCACGCGAGCCGGGTCATCGCACGAAGATCGCGGTCTCGTCGAACGACGCCAACGTCGACCCTGTCGGTGCTTGCGTCGGCGCACGCGGGTCGCGCGTGCGGATGGTCGTCAACGAGCTGCGGGGCGAGAAGGTCGACATCGTGTCCTTCACGGAGGACCCGGCCGAGTTCGTGATGAAAGCGCTCGCACCCGCGCGCGTGCGCGAGGTGCGCATCCACCCGGAGACGGGAACGGCGGAGGTCATCGTTCCCGACTTCCAGCTGTCGCTCGCCATCGGCAAGGAAGGTCAGAACGCCAGGCTCGCCGCGCGCCTCACCGGTTGGCGCGTCGACATCAAGAGCGAGAGCCAGCTCGCCGAGGAGGAGTCCGGCGGAGGCGTAGAGTACGCCGAGGGCGAGTGGGTCGAGAACGCGTCGGGCGAGCTCGTGTGGCAGCCGGCGGAAGGTGGCGAGACGATCTCGGCCGCCGAAGCCGGTTACGCCGGCATCGAGGCGCCGTCGGGCTCACCGGCTCCCGCTCCCGAGACATCCGAGGCCCCCGCTGACTCGGCTGCAGAGCCATCAGCCGAGGCGCCGGTCCCGCCGGACGGCGAGAGCGCTGAGGGCGACGGCTCAGAGCCGGGCGAGGCGGAGCAGGATGACCCGAGCGCCGCAACCCCCGTTGCCGCGGGGGCTCCGAACGCGGCGGCAACCGAGACGAACAGCAGCGAGGAAGGGACGGCCGACAGCGGCGATTGAGCGAATGTGCGTCGGATGCCGACGCCGTGCCGAGCCGTCTGCGCTCGACCGGGTGGCGCGTTCGGCCGACGGAGGTCTGGCTGTGGGGCGGACGCAACCCGGACGGGGCGCCTGGTTCTGCAGCCGGAAGGTCGAGTGCTTCGACGTCGCGGTGCGGCGAAAGGCACTGCAGCGGGCGCTGCGTTGCGAGTTGACGGACCATCAGATCGAGACGCTCCGTGCGAAACTGTACGGAGCAGCCCCTGAGCGGGGCATGAAGCAGTAAGGACGGATGGGGGTTTTGGCCACCAAGAAGATCAGGGTCTACGAGCTAGCTCGCGAGCTCGGCGTCGAGAACCAGGTGGTGCTCGATCTCGCCGAGGAGCTCAAGATCGGGGTGAAGAGCCACTCGTCGAGCATCGACGATCCCTCGGCCGACCGCGTCCGCAGGCTGGCGGACAGCCGCGATCTGCGCGGCGAGCCGATCACCGACGCGCCCGCGCCCGCCAAGGCACCGGCGAAGAAGAAGGCCACGAAGGCCCCGGCCAAGAAGAAGCCGGCACCCGCGGCGGACGAGCCCCCCGCACCCGCGGTCGAGCCCGAGCCCGCGCCTGCGCGCGCGACCCGTCACGTCGTTCGCTCGACGGGCGGTATCCCCGCACCGCCCGCACCCGCGCCGGCGCCCTCCCCTCCGGCGTCCACGCCCGCGGCACCGCGCCCGAGCGAGCCCTTGGCTCCGGCCGCGTCGAGCGCGCCGGCACCGGCTGCACCGCCCGAGGCCGCACCCGCGCCGCCGTTGCGCAGCGCGACCGGTAAGCCGATCCCGCCGCCTCCGGGACAGCGCGTCATCCCGCCGCCTCCGGGACAGCGCACGCCCTCCGGGCCCCCGCGCGGCGGGCAAGGCGCCGCGCCGCGCGGCGGTGGTGGTGGCCCTGGCGGTGGCTTCGGTCCACGCGGAGGAGGTGCCGGTGCTCCCGGTGGGTTCCGCGGCGGTCCTGGTGGAGGTCGCGGCGGTCCTGGCGGAGGCGGTCCTGGCGGTCCCGGAGGAGGGCCGGGTGGGTACCGCGGCCGCGGGCCCGGTGGCCCCGGTCAGCGTCGCCGCAAGAAGCGTCGCCGCCGCGGGCTCGAGGAGCTCGGGCCGGCGTCGGCGCCCTCGCTCACCCCCGCAGACGTCCCTGTACCCGAGGGCGAGATCGTGGTGCCCCGAGGGATCACGATCCAGGAGCTCGCGCCGAAGCTCAACCGGACGAGCGCGGACCTCGTCCGCATCCTCTTCGACGCCGGGGAGATGGTCACCGGCACCCAGTCGATGGCCGACGAGATGATCGAGCTCATCGCCCAGGAGCTCGGTGCCGAGGTCCTGCTCGTCGAGCCCGGCCAGGAGGCCGAGCTCGAGCTCCAGGCGATGCTCGGAGACGACGACGAGACCGAGGACGAGTCGCTGCTCGAACCCCGTGCTCCGGTGGTGACCGTGATGGGTCACGTCGACCACGGCAAGACGACGCTGCTCGATGCCATCCGGTCGGCGAACGTCGTCGCCGGTGAAGCGGGAGGGATCACCCAGCACATCGGCGCGTACCAGACCGTCAAGAACGACCGGCCGATCACCTTCATCGACACCCCCGGCCACGAGGCGTTCACCGCGATGCGGGCACGGGGCGCGGAGGCGACGGACGTCGTCGTGCTGGTCGTCGCCGCCGACGACGGTGTGATGCCGCAGACGATCGAGGCGATCAATCACTCGCGCGCCGCCGAGGTGCCGATCATCGCGGCGATCACCAAGGTCGATCGCGAGAACGCCGACGTCAATCGCGTCAAGCAGCAGCTCGTCGAGCAGGAGCTCGTCCCCGAGGACTGGGGCGGCGAGACCGTCGTCAACGAGGTGTCCGCGACCGCGGGCCAGGGGATCGAGGACCTGCTGGAGTCGATCCTGCTCGTGGCTGACCTCTACGAGCCTCCGCTCGGCGCGAACCCCAAGGTCCCGAGCCGCGCGTTCGTGCTCGAGTCGAACCTCGACGCCGGCCGCGGGCCGGTCGCAACCGTGCTCGTCGAGCGCGGCACGCTGCGCGTCGGTGACCCGGTCGTCGCGGGCGGGGGCTGGGGCAAGGTGCGCGCGATGTTCGACGACACGGGCGCGCAGGTGACCGAGGCCGGTCCCTCGCAGCCGGTCGAGGTCCTCGGGCTCGACGACGTCCCCCTCGCCGGAGACGAGCTGCGCGTCGCGCCGAACGAGAAGATCGCCCGTACCGTCGCCGAGGCACGCGCGCGGCGTCGCCGCATCACGAGCATGTCGCACCCCATGACGCTCTCCGGCGGGGCCCGGCTCGAGGACATCTTCGCGATGGTGCAGCGCGGCGAGGTCGCAACGCTCAACGTCGTGCTGAAGGCGGACGTGCAGGGATCCCTCGAAGCCGTGACCGACGCGTTGCGCAAGCTCGACCAAGAGCACGAGGAGGTGCGCCTGTCGTTCGTGCACCGCGCCGTCGGCGGGATCACGGCCTCCGACATCGATCTCGCGTCGGTCGCGAACGCCACCGTCATCGGGTTCAACGTGCGGCCCGATCGCAAGGCACGCGAGCTCGCAGAGTCGGAGGGTGTCGAGCTGCGGCTCTACGAGGTCATCTACCAGGTGCTCGACGACGTCAACGCGGCGCTGGTCGGAATGCTCAAGCCGGAGTACGAGGAGGTCGTCACCGGCGAGGCCGAGGTGCGGGAGATCTTCCGCGCCCCGCGCGTCGGGAACGTCGCCGGTTGCTTCGTACGGTCGGGGGTGATCACCCGCGGCTCGAAGGTGCGTTTCCTGCGCGACGGAACGATCATCTGGAAAGGCGCGATCTCCTCGCTCAAGCGCTTCAAGGACGATGTGCGCGACGTCCGTGACGGCTTCGAGTGCGGCATCGGGCTGGACAACTTCCAGGATCTCAAGGCCGGGGACGTCATCGAGACGTACGAGGAGCGCGAGGTCGCTCGCACGGCTTAGGGGTCCGCCGGCCAGGTCGCACCGCCGCGGCGCCGCTCCGAGCCCGCACAAAGTCTCCACGCGACCACTCGGAGCGCGACAATGGCCCGCGATGACGGTTCACGCCGCGGCCGCGGTCTTCGACATCCACCTGCCCGAGAGCAGGTCGCTGAAGGCGAAGCGCGCCCATATCCGCCCGGTCATCGAGGGTTTGCGTGGTCGGTTCAGGGCATCGGTCGCCGAGGTCGACCACCAGGACCAGTGGCAGCGTGCCTCGATCGGTGTGGCGGTCATCGCCACGAGCGAGCGCGGTGTCCTGGAGCAGCTCCAGGCGGCGGAGCGATTCGTGGTGTCGCGGCCCGACGTCGAGATCATCGACATCTCGATCTCGTGGCTCGATCACGAGGTCTTCGCATGATCGCGGAGCGGGCGCATGGCTAGGCAGCGTCAGCCCCAGCGGCAGTACCCGCGGGCTGCGCGTGTCAACGAGGTCATGCTCGAGGTGCTCGGTGACGGCATCGAGCGTCTCTCAGACCCGCGCCTGGGCTTCGTCACGCTCACCGGGGTCGAGGTGAGCCCCGATCTCCGTGTCGCCGACGTCTACTACTCCGTGCTCGGGGGCGAGGAGCAGCACCTCGAGACGGAGCGCGCGCTCCGCTCGGCTTCCGCGCACCTGCGCTCCGATCTCGGACGGCAGGTTCGGCTCAAGTACCTGCCGGAGCTGCGCTTTCACGAGGATCCTTCCGTCGCGCACGGTGAGCGGATCGAGTCCCTGATCCGCGATCTGCACGCGCGCGAGGAGCAGCCGCGAGCATGAACGCGAAGCCCGTGGCCCGCGAAGAGATCGAGAGCGCGCTCGCCCGCGCCGCGAAGGCCATCGACGCGGCCGGCGCTGTGGTGCTCGCGTGCCACGTCAATCCCGACGGTGACGCTCTCGGTTCGATGCTCGCCCTGCACCACGCGCTCGTGGCCGCGGGCAAGCGCTCCATCGCCACGTTCCCGGTTCCGTTCGTCACCGCCCCGCACTACCGAGACACTCCCGGGCTCGAGCTCATGACCCCACCCGAGGAGGTTGCCGCCGAGCCGGAGCTGATGGTCACGTTCGACTGCGGCTCGCTGGATCGGCTCGGGAGCCTTCGCCCGAGCGCGGAGCACGCGCGGGAGCTCGTCGTCATCGACCATCACATCTCGAACGAGCGGTACGGGACGATCAACGTCATCGACCCGGATGCGGCGGCGAGCGGTGTGCTCGTACGGCGGCTGATCGAGCGGCTGCGCCTGCCGCTCAATCGCGACACTGCCGTTTGCCTGTACACCGCGCTGGTGTGTGACACGGGTCGGTTCCAGTACGACAGCACGACGCCGGACGTCTTCGAGCTGGCTCGTGAGCTGGTCGAGTTCGAGGTCCCGGTGAGCAAGCTGAGCCGCACCCTGTTCGAGGAGCACCGCTTCGCCTATCTGCAGCTGCTCGGCGACGCGTTGGCGACGGCGACACTGGTCCGCGAGCAGTCGTTCGTGTGGACCGCGGTCACCCAGAAGATGCTCGCCCGGCACGGGGTCACGCTCGAAGAGGTCGAGGGTCTCATCGACATCCTGCGGCGCACGTTGGAGGCCGACATCGCCTGCGTGCTGAAGGAAGAGGCAGATGGCACCGTCAAGGTGAGCCTCCGCTCGGTGGGTGACACCAACGTCGAGCACATCGCGAGCGCGTACGGCGGCGGTGGTCACCGTTTCGCCGCCGGGTTCACGTCGCACGTGGGGATCGAGGAGACCGTCGATCGCATCCGCGCGGCGCTCTGACGGGCCGCCGGATCACGTAGGCCGAGCGGCGCCGACGCGATGATCGACGGGCTCGTGGTGGTCGACAAGCCCGCGGGATGGACCTCCCACGACGTCGTCGCCAAGCTGCGCGGCGTCTTCGGCCAGCGGCGGATCGGCCACGCGGGAACGCTGGACCCTGATGCCACGGGTGTCCTGCTCGTCGGGCTCGGGCGCGCGACGCGCCTCATGCGCTACCTGCAGGAGACCACGAAGGAGTACGACGCGGTGGTCGCGTTCGGCGTCGCGACCGACACGCTGGACGCGTCGGGCGCGGTCCTCGACCGTGCGGCAATGTCGATCACCCGAGCGGAACTCGAGGGTGCCGCCGAGAGGTTCACGGGCGACATCATGCAGGTACCGCCGATGGTGTCGGCGCTCAAGGTCGGCGGCCGGCGGCTCCACGAGATGGCGCGCGCCGGTGAGGAGATCGAGCGAGACGCGCGCCCCGTGCGCATCGACCGGCTGGTCGTGCGCGACTTCGAGCCCGGCCCGTTCCCGCGAGCGTCGATCTCCGTGCAGTGCTCGAGCGGCACGTACGTGCGGTCGCTCGCTGCAGACCTCGGCGCCGCGCTCGGCGGCACAGCGCACCTCGCCGAGCTGCGGCGCACGCGCGTCGGCACCTTCTCGCTCGCCGACGCCCATCCACTCCTGGAGCTGGTGGACGCGGCGACGTCCGAGGACGCGGTGCTCTCGCCCGCGGAGGCGATGCGCGCCCTGCCGAGGATCCAGGTCGACGACGAATGCAGGGCCGCGGTCTGCCACGGATCGGTCTTTCCCGCCGGCGTCCTCGGTGCCGAGGGACCCGGGCCGTTCGCCCTGGTCGACGGCCAGGAGACCCTGCTCGCGGTGTACGAACGGCGCGGTTCGGCGATCAAGCCGTCGGTGGTGCTCGGATCGAGCGGCGGGAACACCGCGTGACCGGCGAGAATGGCGGCGTGACCACTCGCGTCATCAGCATCGGAGACGAGGCGCACGCGCTGAGCGACGGCAGCGTGGTCACGATCGGCGCGTTCGACG
>DATBHZ010000105.1:0-34943 GCA_036557185.1 Acidimicrobiia bacterium
ATGAAGGTGGGCTGCGCGATCTGGGTCGTGGCCGCCGCCGCGTGGTGGCTGTTCGACCTGCCGAACCTCTGGGGACCACCGGCCGGCTTCGGCTTGTTCGCGTTCTCGATGATCGGTGCCGGGCTGGTGTACCTGGCGTTCGCGATCGCGCCGTCGGCGTTGCCGGCTACCGAAGCCTGACCGAACGGAGCTGGTGCGCGCCGACTGTCAGCCGCACGGTCCGATCCTCGAACATGACGTCACCGCCGTCGTCCGTCTCGTCCAACCGAACACCGCGCGCGGTGCGAACCGGGAGGTCGACGCGCAGCTCACCGTCGATCGGTGTGTCGGTCGGGTTCAGGACGCGCACGATGATGCCGTCGTCGTCCTCCGCGGGCTTGAGCGCCGAGAGCACGAGCGACGCCGGTACCAGGCCGACCAGCGATGTTCCGGGTTGCACGATCGGTGTGTCGCCTGCCGCGACGGCGCGCACGCCGAGCTCGTCGGCTCTCGCGTGCGCCGCCAGCCCGGGGTCGTCGGCGAGCCGGAGGGACAGGTCGGCGCTGATCCCGAAGTGGCACTGCGCGTCGGGGGTCGGCAGCCCGGGCCCGGCGGGTACCGGACGCGTCGTGAGATCCATGCGTGCGAGCCAGCCCACGGCCCGCACCACGGTGATCGCGATCACACCGTCCTTGGTGACCTCGGCCTCGGGGAGCCCCGGCGCCACGACGGCAAGACCGTTCGCGGCGACGAACCCCTGCTGGGGGAACGTCTGGGGAGCCGGATGCTCCCAACCGGACGCGTCCGGCGGCTCGGTCGTCCGCGATGCAACGTCGAACGTGGTCGCCGCCGCGAACGTCTCCACCGGGGCGCCGGTGGGGAAGAGCAGCCGGAGCCGGTGGTCGTCGGCCGGGTTGTCGACCTCGACGTGGAGGTCGACACGCTCGATGCCCGGTACGACGCGCGCGACGGTCGTCACGGTCACCGGGACCGTGACATCCGACCGGCCACGGTGTGCCGCGTCGAGGGCCGCCGGCACCGCCAGCACGCGCGTGATCTGCAATTGCTGAATTCCTGACGGGTGCACGGCGCGCTCGATCGAGACGGACTCGATCGGCGCCGGGGAGTCTTCCGCGACCGGGTCGAAGTCGTACGTGTCGCCGCGATCGCCGACGTCTTCCAAGCCGCACAGCCCGGTGAAGGTCGTGCCGCCGAGGCGGACGGTGAGCGTGCCGTCGTCGGCCGCGGCGACCGACACCTCACCGGCGACGATCTTCCTGCCGTCGTCGACCACGTCGGAGTGCTCCTCGCTCGGCGCGAGGTGCACGCGCTTGTACCCGTACGCAGGGATGTCGGCCACCACGAGCTCGACGTCTACGGGCGGCCACGCGTCGAGCAAGCGCACACGGCCCGGGTCGTCGGAGATGATCACGCGCGCCGGCGCGCCGTCGGCGGTGTATCCCTGCACCGACCCGCCGACGAGCGCCATCGGGTGCACGTCCTGCTCCATGTCCGACATGCGGAACACGGGCACTCCGTCGAGCGCGATGCGCACGATCTCGGTGCGCGGGAACGGGCTCGGGTTGAACACCGCGTAGTCGAGCTCGGTGTTCCACGGGGTCTTGCGCTCCTCGCCCAGACCGGCGAGACGCTCGAGCACGCGCGCCGTCGTCTGCTCGCCGAGCTCGATCGCCGTGTCGTAGCGCGCCTGCATCTGCTGGTGGACACGGTCCTGCGAGCAGCCGCAGATCGAGTCGTGCGCCTGGTTGGGCAGCAGCGCACGCCACGCAGCGCGCACCGACGGGTGCTCGTTCGGAAGACCGAGCGCGAGCCCGATCGCCGTCCACGGCTCGGCCCAACCCTCGAGCCCGCCCTCGGCGGCGCGGTTACGGAGCTTGAGGTCGAGGTGGGTGGACCACACACCGGGCAGCAGGTTGGCAATCCTCCCGCCGACGAGCTCGCCGCGGAACACGCGGCGATCCGCGAGATCGATCTCGTCACGCAGCTCGTCGAGCACCCCGCGCGCGATCCGCCGACCGGTGCGCGCCGTGATCGCCTCCGCGACGGCGGCGGTGTGCGCGTCGGGGAGCGCGTGGTCGATTCCGTTCATGAGCACCACTGGCGCACCCGGGACGTCGCCGATCCGCTCGAGCACTCCTTCGACCGCCTTGGCGGCGCGCTCGGCGTCGGGATTCAAGTTCGCGGCGGCGAAGTACCCGCGCCCGAGGTGGTACGCGGTGACCTCGGAGCCGTCGCTCGCCTGCCAGGTGTAGATCGGGCCCAGCTCGTCCAGCTCGTTGCCGTTGCCGCGCCAGTACACGAACGGCCCGAGCCCGAACCCCGCGAAGAGCTGCGGGAACTGGCCCGGGTGCCCGAACGAATCGGGCGTGTACGCCACCTCCGAGACCCGCCCGAGCTGCGACGCGACACGACGGCCCTCGAGCAGGTTCCGCACGTGTGCCTCACCCGACGGCAGCAACGAGTCGGGCTGCACGTACCAGGGTCCGACCGCCAGCCGGCCGGAAGCGATGGCCTCCGCGAGATCCGCGCGCCGGTGTGGCCGGACGAGGAGGTAGTCCTCGATCACGATCGCCTGGCCGTCGAGCAGGAACTTCCAGCCGGGGTCCTCGTCGAGCAACGCGAGCACGCGGTCCACGGTGTCGACGAGGCGAGCGCGGAACGCCTCGAACGTGCGGTACCACTCGCGGTCCCAGTGGGTATGCGAGACGAGCAGGACGTCGGGGCGGTCCGCCATGAGGCCGCGACGCTACCCGCGCAGCACCAATCCCTTGTAGGCGTCCTTGAAGCCTGCGCTCTTGAGGGCGTCCGCCTCGGCGACGGTCTCACGGACCGGTGCACCGTTGACGTGGGTGATCTCAAGCTGTTTGAGCCGACCGTCCTTCACGACGGATGCGAGCGCGTCGACCCAGAGCTGTGGCTCGGCGAAGGTCGTGAGCTTGCGGCCTCCGCGCTCCAGGTACGCGACGAGGTCGCCCGCGTGCAGGACCACGAAGGAGCCCGCCGCCCGCGAGGGGCGGCCCGCGCCCTCGTCGACCTCGGGCCACGGAAGGGCGGCTCCGTAGGGTTGGGCGGGATCGGTCGCGGCGAGCACCAGGGTCGCGTCGCGGTCCTCCGAGCGCTCGCGAGCGGCGCGCAGCCGGTCGACAGCTCCCGGCAGCGCGAACTGGGCGGCACCGAGACCTGCCACGAAGTACCCCCGCCGGGCACGTCCCGACTCCTCGAGCGCGCGCAGCACGGGGTACACCGCGGCGTAACCACCGGCGATGCCCTCGGCGCGCGCCGCCTCGCGCGTCACGACGCCGTACCGTTCGAGCAGCTGCACCGCGAGCGCGTGCGCTCGCGCTGTCGGCTCAACCCCCTGGGCCACGGGTGCGCGCACCAGCGACCACCTTCCGGCCGCCGCGGGCGGGCCGAGTCGCGTGAGATGGCCCACGCGCGGACGAGCGCGCACCCCGGCGCGCTTGGTGCGCTGCCCCTTGCTCAGTGACGCGCGCAGCGCCGCGAGGCTGTCGTTCGTGACCTCGCCGGACCAGACGAGGTCCCACAACGCGGCGAGCACCTCGCGCTCCGTGGGATTGCCGGTCGCGGCGAGCAGCTCCGGCCAGAAGGAGGCGCCGGCTCGCTCGAGGTGCGCGCGCAAGAGCTCGTGGATCGGACCGGTCACCGGGTCCGGCGAAGGCGCCGGGAGGAGCAGCGCGGCCTGGTCGCGGAACGCGAGCGCGATCCGCCCTTCGCCGGCGCCCATCCAGACGACCTCTCCCGCGTTGCACAGCTCGTCGAGGTGATCGGGCCGGTAGCCGTCGACGCGCAGCGCGAGGACGTCGACGTCGAGGCTCGCGGCGGGGATCGGTACGCCTTGGAGCTGTGCGATCGCGTCGAGGAGTGCGTCGGTGCTGCGCCGGCCCGAGCCGATGCCTTGCCAAGCGGGGAGGAACCGCCCGAGGACCGCGGGCTCGACCGGCTCGATCTCATGGCGGAGCTTCGCGAGCGAGCGCCGCCGCAGACGGCGGAGCACGCCGACGTCGCACCACTCCCGCGCGCTCCCTCCCGGACGGAACTCGCCGCGCACCACACGCTGCGCGCTCTCGAGCGCAGTGAGCACCGGGATGACCCGGTCCTCACCGACGCCGAAGCGAGCCGCGACCTCGTCGCTCGTGAACGGACCGTGAGTGCGTGCATAGCGCGCGATCAGCTCGTGGAACGGCTCGCGTACAGGATCCGTGAACACGGCGGGCAACCCCGTCGGGATCGCGGCGCCGAGCGCGTCGCGGTAGCGGGCCGCGTCCTCGGCTGCAGCGGTCCTCGGCTCACCTGCGACCGTGATCGCGATGGCGCGGCGCTCCTCGACGAGCTGCGTTAGCGCCGGGCGGTGATCACCCGAGAAGCGCGCCGCGAGTTCGGGATCGCTCAGGTCCCCGAGATCGCGCAGCACGTCGTGGAGCGCGTCGGCCGAGCGTGCCTGCCGGTCCGGCACCAGGCGCTGGAGCTCGAGCTCGAGGTCGGTCAGCGCGCCCTCGTCGATCAGCTCGCGAAGCTCCTCGGCACCGAGCAGCTCGCGCAGCAGATCGCGGTCGAGCGCGAGGGCGGCGGCCCGGCGCTCGGCGAGGGGTGCATCCCCCTCGTACATGTACACGGCGATCCAGCCGAACAGCAGCGACTGCGCGAACGGCGACGCCTTCGGCGTGTCGACGGTGACCATGCGCAGCCGCCGCGCCTGGAGATCACGGAGCACCTCTTGGAGCGCAGGCACGTCGAACACGTCCTGCAGGCACTCGCGTGTGGCCTCGAGCACGACGGGGAACGTGCCGTACTTCGACGCCACCTCGAGGAGGCCCGCGGCACGTTGTCGCTGCTGCCAGAGCGCCGTGCGCTCCCCGGGCCGGCGCTTGGGGAGCAACAGAGATCGAGCCGCCGCCTCCCGGAACCTCGACGCGAACATCGACGAGCCCGGCAGCGCGCCGACGACGAGATCCTCGATCTCGTCGGGGTTGATCTGCAGCTCCTCCACCGGGATCGCCTCCACGGACTCCGGCAGGCGGAGGACGATGCCGTCGTCGCTCCAGAGCACTTGCACCGGTGCATCGATGCGCTCCATGAGCCGCGCCTCGATGGCAAGCGCCCATGGCGCGTGGACCCGGGAGCCGAACGGCGTGAGGATGCAGACGCGCCAGTCCCCGATCTCGTCGGGAAAGCGCTCGACCACGATCGTCCGGTCGTCGGGCAGCACACCGGTCGCCTCGACCTGCTCGGCGAGGTACTGCATCAGGTTGCGGGCCGCGAGCTCGTCCAGGTGGAAGTCGTCGCGCAGGCGCGCCACGCCGGAAGCGCGCTCCGCGGTCCGGAGCTCGCGCACGACGCTGCCCATCGCGCGCCCGAGCTCGAGCGGGCGCCCGGGTTTGTCGCCCTTCCAGAACGGCATCTTCCCCGGCTCGCCCGGCGCCGGAACGACCGTGACCCGGTCGTGCGTGATCTCCTCGACGCGCCACGTCGTGGCGCCGAGCATGAACGTCTCGCCAGCGCGGCTCTCGTACACCATCTCTTCGTCGAGCTCTCCGACGCGCGTGCCGTCGGGCAGGAAGACGCCGAACAGCCCGCGATCTGGGATCGTGCCGCCGTTGGTCACAGCGACGCGTTGCGCTCCTTCGCGAGCGCGCACGCGACCCTCGACGCGGTCCCATACGATCCGCGGCTTGAGGCCGGCGAACTCGTCGGAGGGGTACCTCCCGGCGAGCAGATCGAGCACCGCGGTGAAAGCGTCGTCGCTCAGCTCGCTGAAGTTCGCAGCACGCCGCACCAGTGCGGACAGCTCGTCGACCGCCCACTCCTCGACCGCGCACATCGCCACGATCTGCTGAGCCAGCACGTCGAGCGGGTTGCGCACGATGCGCGTCGACTCGATCGCGCCGTCTCGCATCCGCTGCACGACGACCGCGGCCTCGAGCAGGTCGCCGCGGTACTTCGGGAACACCTTGCCCTTGCTCGGCTCGCCGACCTGGTGACCGGCACGGCCGATCCGCTGCAGGCCGCGACTCACCGAGCCCGGTGACTCGACTTGGATGACCAGGTCGACCGCGCCCATGTCGATGCCCAGCTCGAGGCTGCTCGTCGCAACGAGCGCCTTGAGCTGCCCGGCTTTGAGCTGGTCCTCGATGACCAGGCGCTGCTCCCGGGCGAGCGAGCCGTGGTGCGCCTTCACCAGCTCCTCACCGGCGAGCTCGTTGAGCCGGTTCGCCAGGCGCTCCGCGAGCCGCCGTGCATTGCAGAAGATCAAGGTGCTCCGATGCGACTTGACGAGCTCGAGCACGCGTGGGTGCACGTGCGGCCAGATTCCCGCGCGCGACGCACCGTCGGTCGCGGACGGGGGCCCGGTCTCGGGCTGGTCACCGGCTGCAGCGATCGCGCCCATGTCCTCGACCGGGACGACCACCTCGACGTCGAGCTCCTTGCGGCTCCCGGCATCGACGATCGTGACCGGTCGTGTCCGCGTGGGTGTCTCGTTGCCTCCGAGGAACCGTGCGATCTCCTCGAGCGGGCGTTGTGTGGCCGAGAGGCCGATCCGCTGCGGCGGGCTGGCCGTGATCGCATCGAGCCGCTCGAGCGACAGCGCGAGGTGCGCACCGCGCTTCGTGCCCGCGACCGAGTGGATCTCGTCGACGATGACCGTGCGCACGCTCCGCAAGGTCTCGCGCGCGTTCGACGTGAGCATGAGGTACAGCGACTCGGGGGTCGTGATGAGGATGTCGGGCGGGCGGCGGAGCAGTCGCTGACGCTCACGCGACGGGGTATCGCCGCTTCGGATGCCGACGGTGGGCTCGTGCAAGCTGCTGCCGAGCCGTTGCGCGGCGAGGCCGACACCGACGATCGGGGCGCGCAGGTTCTTCTCGACGTCGACGGCGAGCGCCTTGAGCGGCGAGATGTAGAGCACTCGGGTGCGGTCGCTGTCGCCGGGAACGGGCTCCGCGGCCATCCGGTCGATCGCCCAGAGGAACGCGGCGAGCGTCTTGCCGGACCCGGTGGGAGCGAGGATCAGCGTGTGCTCGCCCCGGGCGATCGCGGGCCACCCCTTCTCCTGCGCATCCGTGGGCGCGTCGAACGTGAGGCCGAACCACTCCCGTACCGGGGGCGAGAAGACGTCGAGCGACCCCATCAGGGTCACGGTACCGCCGGGGTGTGACGCCTATCGCGGGACTTGCGGGGCAGCGCCGTTCGGGGTGAACACCACGACTCCGTCGGGTGCTCCCTGCGGGGCCGTCCCGGTGCCGAAGACGACGGCGTTCCCCACAACGGCGATCCCGGACCAGCTCGGAACGTCGAGCGGCAGCGCGGTGATCAGGGACCCGCTGGCCGCGTCGCGGATCTCGACGCGCGCATCGAATGCGACGCCGTTGAACGTCATACCCCCGGCAACGGTCGTCGGAGCGAAGGACGGGGAATTGCTCTGCTCGTAGGCGATCGCGCCGGTGGCCGCATCGAACGCGTGGACCGAAGGCTCCTGGATCGGCGTGTCGGCCGGATTGCTCGGATCGCAGACCTGCGGGCCGTTGCTCTCGAACCGTCCGAAGTCACCGACTGCCGTCGAGCCGTAGACGCGGTGGCCGTCGTACGCCGTGGTCCCGATGAAACCGCCGGAGAAGCCGCCGAACACCACGTTGGCCGACCACAGCTGCTGTCCGGTGCGCGGATCGAGGGAGTAGTACGTCCCGTCCTTGCCGCCGACCCCGAGGAAGGTGGTGTGGCCGAACCGGTCGACGCCGGCGTTCGCGGTCGCGCCGAAGTCGAGGTCGCACAGCACGTCGTGGCGCGGCGGCTGGTACTGCCACGCGATCGTTCCGTCGCTCACGCGCACGGCGATGATCGACTCGCTCATCGGAGGCGGGTTCTGGAAGTGGCAGTCCGCCGTGTCGAACACGACGAGCCCGAGGTCGGGGAGGACCGTGCCAGAGGACCAGACGTTCCCGCAGCCATCGTCGAGGATGGTGCCGTTGGTGTCGACGTCAGTCTCGAGCGTCCAGACGGGATCCCCCGTCTGCAGGGACGCCGCCACGACGTAGCCGCGCTTGGGCCGGTCGCCGTCGGCCGAGACGCCGATGATGACCCTCCCGTCGACGACGACCGGTGAGGAGAAGATCCGCGTCTCGTCGTGCGCCGGATCCGGCGGCAAGTCAGGGCGGCCCGTGTAGGCGTGCTTCCACACGAGCCCGCCGGTGTGCGCGTCGAGCGCGTAGAGCGTGTAGCCGCCGCCGAAGATCACGAGGTCAGGGGTGCCGTGGCGGCCGGGCTCGTACCAGGCCGACGACGTGACGAGCCCGCCGTCGGAGTCGATCGGGCGCGGGTCCACGCCCGGTTGCGGCTGGACCGCCGGCTGGGGATCGAGCTGGAACCTCCAGCGCAGGGCTCCGGTCTCGAGATCGAGCGCGTAGAAGTAGCCGTCCCACGAGCCGACGTAGACCGTCCCGTGCACGACGGTCGGTGTCGCGGTCACTGCATCGCCCGTCGGGAACTCCCAAGCCTTCGCGAGCGTCGGCGCTTGCGCCGGCGTGAGCGTGGTGGGGGCGGAGAACGGGTGCTGCGCGCTCCGGCCGTAGGACGGCCAGTCCCAGCGGCCGATGGCGCCGTCGAACGGTGGCCGGCGAAGGTGTCCGAGGTTCGCGCACGCGGCGGACGAGAGCGCGACAAGGAGCGCCACCATGCACGTCCGTCGCAACCTGCTCATGTCGAACGTCAAGAGTTATTGCGGAACGGGCACACCTCGCGCCCCGGATCGCACACGGTGACGGAGGTCGGGAAGTCGTACCCGCTCGCGACCACCTCCGGTGTTCCCGGTTGGTCCCCATTCATCGGAACCCGCATCTCGCGGCCACCGAGGTTCGCCGGCCCGCAGCCGAGCAGCGGTGCGGAGCACTGGATGTGGATGTCGGTGAAGTACAGCGTCCCGTCCGGGGCGAACGCCAGCCCGAACGGGTTGTAGCCGTTGGGATCCTGGCCGATGTCGGCGAGCGACTCGCCGGGCACCGTGCCGTGCCCGGCGACGGGTTGCCCCGCATCGTCGAACCACTGGATGGCCGGATCGCCGAAGCTCGTGTCGACGGCCCAGCAGTGGCAGATGGGATCGCGGGCGATGCCGATCGGGAACGGCAGGTCCGTGAGCGAGCCCTGCACGAACACCGAGGTCTGGAGCAGGTTGCGCGGATAGAGCCCGTCGGGCCCGCATTGCGACGCGTTGCGTGGCAGCGAGCTGTGCAAGAAGCGCAGCACTCGGCCCGCGGGCAAGCCGTTCGCATCGATCGCACCTGCTTCGGTCACCATGAGGTCGTCCGTGTGCGGGTCGACCGCCAGGTCGCCAGGTTGGCGGAGGCCGCCGGTGCCGTCGACGTGGTGCGGTCCGTCGCCGCCCGCCGTCGGGCCGTCGACGACGCAGAACGACCTGTAATCCGGCGCGAACCACTCGATGATGCGGCCGTTGTCCGGCGGCGGGAAGTCGCCCTGAGCCGTCCCGAGATCGGACGCGAACAAGTTCGCCTCGTGGTCGAACGCGCAGCCGGTCATGGTCCCGTTGTTGTTGAAGTTGCTGCCTTCGACGCCTCCGCCCGGCGTGCTGTCGGGCGGGATGTCGCCGCCGAGCGTCTGGCCGGGGAGCGCGTACTTTCCGGGCACGTAGATGGTCTGCCCCGTGAAGTGGCCGTGACGGTCGTAGAGCTCCTCACCGACCGGAGGGTTCTTGTACGGGAGGAGGCCGCCGGGGTTGTTCTGTGACGGCAGGGTCGGGTTGTAGCCGACGACGAACCGTCCGGAGCCGTCGGGCACGATGCACAGCTGGCCGTTTGGATCCCATGGCGGGATGAGCTGGCCGAGCTGGCCCGAGGGCATCGACAGCTGGTCCTCTTCCTCGTTCTGGTCCCAGTAGACGAGGTAGTGCTTGCCGCTGGTTCCCCCGTGCGGATGGTGGAAGCGCGTGAGCCAGCTGCAGCCGGACAGCACGACCACCAGCAGCGCGATGCCTGCGCGAGCGCCCAGTCGCATCGGAACCTCCCCCCAGATTCCCCGACGTCGGCGGGACGCTACCGTCCGCCCGCCTCCCCGACAAGGGCTCCTTCCGTCCGCGTGCTCAGCTCTCGACGGCGGGATCGAGCCCGAGGGCGATCTTCCCCACGTACTCGTAGACGTCGACGGGGGAGAGCGGCTGCATGAAGGGTCCGGCACGCACGTCGCGATACAGGCGGGAGAGCTCGTTGCCGCTCATGTAGCCGGCACCGCCCGAGATGGTGAGCGCGCGATCGACGATCTCGATCGCCTTGCGGTTGACGGTGAGCTTCACGCACTGCAGCTCGCGGTTCACGTCGTGCAGCAGCTCGGTGTCGACGTCGGTGACCGGCATGTCCACGAACACCTCGTCGAGGAACCGCCCGCCCCACGCGAGCAGCGCGCGGGCCGTCACCATGTCGACCTCCATCTCGGCGACCTGCTGCTGGATGGCGGCACGATCTGCGAGCGGCCGGTTGCTGGGCGCCTTCTTGCGTGTTCGGGCCATGTTCACGACCAGCTCGTACGCGCGTTCGGCGATCCCGAACATCGCGGCCACGAGCGGGAGCTGCGCAGCGGTCGCGATCGTGAGACTGAACATGTCGTCCTCGCCGAGCGGCGCGCCGCCGGGCAGCATGAGCGCCTCTTCGACGAAGCAGTCCTCGTACACGATGTCGTGGCTGCCCGACCCACGCATCCCGAGGGCGTCCCAGTTGCTCTTGATCTGCTGACCCGGCGTTCCGCGGGTCACGATCGCACCGACACGGCTGACGGACCCGTCGTCGTTCGTGATGCGGCCCGGTACGAAGAACAGATCGGCGACCTCGGAGAGCGTGCCGAAGATCTTGTGCCCGTTGAGCCGGTAGCCGCCGTCGGCCTTGGTGAACTCCGTGAGCGGGTGGCGGATGTCGGTTCCCGGCTCGGTGACGTTGGCCATCGCGACGGCGCCCGCGCCGAGGAGGCTCAGGAAGCCGCCGGACACCGCGGCCTGATCGTCGCCCAGCGCTTCTTGCAGCCGCCACGTGCGCGCGCCCATGAGGCAGAACGAGAGGTGCATCGCGGCCGCGATGGCGGTGGACCCGTCACCGCGCGCGAGGCGGTTCACGCCCGCGGCGTAGTCGTTGACCGACGTGAGCCCCCAGCCGCCGAACTCCCCGGGGACGGGCGCTGTGAGGAACCCGCTCGCCTTGAGCTCATCGAAGTTCTCGTGCGGGAAGGTGCCGTCGGCGTCGTGCTCGGCAGCGCGCTTCGCGAAATCGGCTGCGTGGCCTTCCGCCGTCTCGACGAACCGGCGGCCCGGTTCGGTGACGGGCTGCAGCTCCCAGTCCATTGCCGGCCTCCCGGGTCTGAGGTGCTCATCGTGGCTGGGCGCTGTCGAGCCGTCAATGGGGTGCGACGAGCGCCACCCCGCGGTGGCCGTCGATGTGTCGCTTGGCTCAGTCGCGGTAGGCGTCGTGGCGGGAGAGCCAGGCCATCGTGTGCGGGAGGCCGTCCTCGTCCCGGCCCTTCGCGGTCAGGTCGAGCAGCTGGTACGCGCCGTTGAACACGTCGAGACCGCGCGCGTACGCCGAGTAGGTGTGGAACACGACGCCGTCCTGCATCGCGAACGCGCTCACTCCGGCGTGCTCCTCGAACGGCTCGGGCAGCGTGCGGAAGTTGTGGGTCGACGAGCTCGAGACGCAGAAGTCGGTGTTGAAGTCGGACCGTGCGGACGAGACCCATGGAAACGTCCACCCCATGCGCGCGCGGTAGGCCTCGAGCTTGTCGAGGGACGCGGTCGACACAGCGGTGAAGCTCGTGTCGCGGTGCGCGAGATGGATCGCGATCCCGTTGAAGTTGTCGGCCCAGAACGAGCAGCTCGGGCAGCCCTCTTCCCAGTCCGTGCCGAACATGAAGTGGTAGACGACGAGCTGGCCGCGCCCGTCGAACAGATCGGCGAGCGTGCGCGTGCCCTGTGGCGTGTCGAACTCGTAGGGCTTCTCGACGCGCACCCACGGCAACGCGCGGCGTTGCGCGGCGAGCGCGTCGGCGCGGCGCGTCTGCTCCTTCTCCGCTTCGAGCAGCTCGAGACGCGCGCGGAGCCACTCGTCACGCGTGCCGATCTTCGGGGTCGTATTCGTGCTCATCGGTCCTCCTCGGGATTCCCGGAGATTCGCGCTTGCGCTCTTCCGATCTATGTAAGAGAATACTTACATGCCAGTTGCGGCGATGCCACCCCGAACCTCACCGAGGATCGATCTGGTTGCGCAGGCGCTGGCCGACGGGACGCGCCGGGAGCTGCTCCAGCTGGTGCACAGCGATGAGCAGCCGGCGGGGGAGCTGGCGGCCAGGTTCCCGCAGATGAGCAGGCCGGCCGTCTCGCAGCACCTGCGCGTGCTGCAGGACGCAGGGCTCGTGACCGTACGGCCCGACGGCAACCGGCGGCTCTACCGGGCTCGCCCCGAGGGGTTGACAGAGATGTGGCAGTACGTCGACGCCATGTGGTCGAGCAAGTTGGCACGGCTGAAGGAAGTTGCGGAGGACACCGAGCGGCGCAAGCGCTCTGCTCGACCCGAACGTGGGAGGAAGCGATGAGCGAGACGACGTTGACGACGATCGAGCAGACGGTGCGCATCGACGCCTCGCCGGACACGGTGTGGCGGCTGTGGACGGACCCGGAGCTGCTCACGACCTGGCTCGCGCACAAGGTCGAGGTCGTCGCCGAGCCGGGTGGCAGGTTCCGCGCCGAGCTGAGTGAAGGGCCCGTGTTCAGCGCCGAGTTCATCGAGCTCGACCGGCCGTCGCGGCTCGTGTTCACGTTCGGCTGGGAGGGCAACGAGCCGGGTACGCCGCTCGCTCCGGGCTCGACCCGCGTCGAGGTGACGCTGGTGCCCGACGACGGCGGAACCCTGCTGACCTTGCGCCACTTCGACGTGCCGGAGAGTCACGCGGCGGACCACCGCCAGGGCTGGAACCACTTCCTCGTCGACGAGCTCGCGCGGGTGGCACCGACGACCGCGTGAGAGGGCGGTGCCGACTCGTGCCCGCGCCGGTTCAGTGCTCCACCAGCTCGATGTCGGGGCGCTGCGCCCAGAGTTGCGCCACGCCGTCGACCGTCGTGCGGGTTCGGTTGATCGCGAGCGTCTGCAGGCTCGCGCACCCGGCGAGCTCCACGAGGCCGGTATCGGTGATGCGAGTGCTTGCCAGAGCGAGCCATTGCAGGGACGGGAACGATTGGAGCAGCGGGGCGACGTCGTCGGCGACGAAGGTGCCGCGCAGGCTCAGGCGTCGCAGCTTCGGGAGCACTGCGAGCTCCGCGATGCCGGCCTCCGTGACGGCACAGCCCGTCAGGCTCAGCCACTCGAGGTTCTCGAGCGTGCGGAGGTGGTGCATCCCGGCATCGGTGACCTGTGTCTTGAACAGGTCGAGCAGGCACAGGCCGGTGATCCGACTGACCCGTGCGAGGGCAGCGTCCCTGATGGGTCGGCCCATCAGGCCGAGCAACCGCAGCCCGTCCGGAGCGATCTCGTCGAGGCCGGAGAGGTCGTCTCCGTAGCGGTCGGGCCACACGATCTCCATGTCGCAACTCCTCGTTCGGCATTCAGGAAGCCGGGCAAGGTAGACGACCGGTGAGACGGAAACCACGACCCACCTCCGGATTCGGGCGTTTGTGGCCGGTTCCCGGCTCAGCCCTCAGCCTCGAGGTGTCGCGTTGGTGTTCGCGAGCGCCGCGGCCGCGAGAGCTCGACGCCTCGAGGCGTATTCCGGCTCCGAGACGGACGCATCGGGGCCCAGGCTCAGGAGCAAGTGATCGAGCTGCCGGTCGCCGGCAACGGTGATTCGGACCTCTACCCGTCCGTCGCTGCACGCGCGGATCTCGCCGAGCGTGTGTGGCTGCGGCAGCGTGTCGAGGACTGCTCGCGGAGCCCGCACGGTCACGGTCCGCTCGACGGCACTCATGTCCAGCCAGTCCGGAAGGTCGCTCGGCTCCGGGAGGTCGAACATGATCGCGCCCAGGCGCGCGTCGGTCATCCGATCCAGGCGAAAGTGCTTCGGGACCTCTTCGGTGACCTCCGGCCCGTACACGTACCAATGCCCCCATTTGCAGTACAGGTCGTAGGGCAGCACCTCGCGCGTGGTCGCGTGGTCGTCCTTCCACTTGACGTAGCGGAACTGCAGCGATCGACACCCGCGTAGCGCCGATCGTGCGACGTCCAAGCAGGGCGGGTGCTCGACCGGGAGCACCATCTCCATCGCCACCAGCTGGCGGAGCTTCTCGACCGCGGCGTCGAGCTCGGCGCTCCGGCGCGGCGCCGACGCGAGATACGCAGTGGCCGAGATGAGGAGCCGAAGGGCGGCGTCTTCGGACGGCGGTGAGGAAGAGAGGTCGCGCAGCCAGTTCCCCAAATCGACCTGCAGCACATCGTGCTCGTCCAGGAGGAATGCACGTGTCGCATCGACGATCGTGCTGTCGGCGCGACGGAACTCGAGGAAGAGCACGGGCTCGAGCAGTGTTCGGAGCTCGTCGCACGACACGCCCACGATCGACGCAGCCTCGGTGAGCGGCACCGCGCCGCGCTCCTCCGCGAGCGCCAGCGCGGCAGTGACGATCTCGAAGTGCCTGGCCTTGGAGACGGGCGGCATCAGGCGCTCGCTGCCTGCGGCTCGAGCCACGCGCGCATCCGCTCGACAAGCAGCGGCGGCGCGATGAGTCGCACCCCGGTTCCGAAGCCGAGCAGCCGGATAATGAACGACTGGTAGTCGCGGACCACCACGTCGATCACGGTGCTGTCGACGGCCGTGTCCAGGGTCGTGCCGTCGAACTCGCTCAGGAACACCGGGACCTGGTCGTTCGTGACGAGTACGCGAGCAGTGACCTCCGGGTCGCTACCCCAGGTGTTCGGGTCGAGCTGCAGCTCCGCGGCGAGGTCGAAGCCGGCCGGGATCTCGTAGCTCGGTGTGTCGGTCAGCAGCGTGATCGCGGTTCCGTCGTCGGACACCTCGATGCGGTCGAGCCGGTACTTGCGGATCGGCTCACTGGCCGACTCGGAGCCGGCCAGGTACCAGCGGTTGCGCCACATCCCGACGCCATAGGGCGCGACGGTGCGTTCCCTGCCGTGGTACCGGAACCGCACTCGCGTGCGCGTGGCGATCGCGTCCCGGAGGTCGACGACCTGTCGGTGCACCTGGATCACGACACGGGCCGTGTCCTGTGCGACCGCGGCGCCGAGCTCGCCGGGAGGGAGTTGGTCGGCGATGCCGTCGACGTCGACGAGCGCGGCTGCCGCGATCAGGGCGGCGCGCTCCTTCGGCGTGAAGTACGGCTGCTCGAGCCGGTACATCTGGTCCTCGGGGTGCCAGGTGATGCGTACGCCGAGGTACGCGGCCAAGTCTGCGAGGTCGCGCTGCACCTTCTTCTCGAGCACTGCGCGGTCGAGATCCGAATAGCCGGGAACGTTCTCGCCGATCTGCTCGAGCGAGCACTCACCGTTGACGTCGCGCACGAATGCTGCGAGCCGCAACATGCGGACATACGGCGCCTCGGCGCGCTCTGCCATCCTCCCTGCCTCTCGGGGTGTCGGGCGTGACAGCGTACGCGGCGGTGTCTCCTGCCGTCGACGTTGTTGTCCGAGCCGTGCTGCAAGGTGGCCGCCGCTCAGTGAGCGCAACGAGCGAGCGCGATGGACAGCAGGTGATGCAGATGCCCCAGTCGAACGAGCTACCGCCCCAGCCGAGGTGCCGGTCGTACCGCCCCGGCCACACGCCGCACCAGATCCAGGCGCGCCTCTCGACCGAGGCCGGCGGTGAGATATGGGACCGTGTGGAACGGGTCGACGACGACGGGACCATCGTGCTCGAGGGCGGCAAGGTCTTGTGGAACCACTCGCCGGAGCGCCTGCGCGCCGCGCTCCGGCTGCACGGGCTGCGCGTCGCGATCGCCAAGCACGGGCTGCTCAAGGTCCCGCACACCAACTCGTCCTACTTGTTCAGCGTCGCCGACGGTCCGAGTCCTTGCAGGTAGCTCAGACCGGGACGGGCCCGAGACCCAGGCGCTCGCGTACCTCC
The DNA here is from genome assembly GCA_036557185.1 of Acidimicrobiia bacterium. GTDB lineage: Bacteria > Actinomycetota > Acidimicrobiia > IMCC26256 > JAENVU01 > DATBHZ01. Next base: position 16,066 of record DATBHZ010000105.1, read on the forward strand.
GGGCGCCGCAACGGCGGGACTGTCTTTGGGGGTTGACGACGCGGAGGGAGCTCGGCGAGCAGCGTCTCGGTGATGTCCGCGACCTGCATTGCCGCCGTCTCCATCTTGGCGGCGAGCTCTGGCCGCGGACGACCGACTCCCGACACCTTGCGGATGTACTGGCGCGCGGCCGCCTCGATCTCCTCGCGGGTCGCTTCCGGCTCGAGCCCTCGGAGCTCTGTGATGTTTCGGCACATGCAGGCCAGGCTACGACGGATGTCGTGCCGGCTGCGATGGCGCTGTCTCAGCAGGTGCTCACGCCGCGGCGCTCGCCGCCAACTCCTCGCCGATCTCGTCGTAGGAGAGGATCTCGCGGCCCGCGCGCGCTGCGATGCGATCCTGCCAGCTGTCCCGCAGCAGGCGTCGACGTGCGAACCGCAGCGCGACGAGCCCCTTGCGAGCGTCCTCCCGAGCCTGTTCCAGCAGCAGCGCCGCGCTGACGGTGTCGGCCAGGAGCTCGGTCAGGTGTCCCGCGGCGGCCTCCGCCTCGTCGCCCTCGCGTCCGGCGACCTCGGTGATCCGCGCCGCCAGCTCGTCGCGCGCCTTGTCAACGGCCGTCACCGCCTCCGCGAGGAACACGGGACCGTCGCCGGCAGACCGGAGCGCGTCGTCCACTCGTGCCAGCGCCGCCTCGTGGGCGCCGTCACGCCGGATCGCACGCAGCACGTCGATCGCGCAGATGTTCTCGCTGCCTTCCCAGATCGGGTGGCACTGCGCGTCACGGAGCTGCCGCGTGAGCCCCCAGTCCTCGCAATAGCCATTGCCACCGAACAGCTCGACGGCTGTGCTCGCCGAGGTGAGCCCCAAACGGCAGAGCCGGACCTTCGCCGCCGGCACGAGGATCCGTCGCAAACCCGGGCTCGCACTGCGCCCCGCCGAGACCGAGCACTCGAACCCGATCGCCGCGGCTGCCTCGAGATCACAGAGCAGGTCGACGAGCTGCTCCCGCACGAGCGGGAGATCGACGAGGAGCCGGCCCTTCGCCAGCCGGTGGTGCGCCCAGATCACCGCTTCGAGGAACGAGCGCCGAGCGATTCCCAAGCCCATGAAGGCGACGCCGAGCCGTGAGCCGTTGACCATCTCCATCATGCGCGAGAGGCCGCCAGCGTCCGACGACGCGCGGACTTCACTGCTCGTGCGAGGACGAAGCGCGTACCCGAAGGCGTCGTGGAACTCGACCTCGCCGGTCGGCACGCTGCGCGTCCCGAGCTTGTCCTTGAGGCGCCGCATCGTGATCCCGTTGCGCGTCCCGTCCTCGCGCTCCTTCGGCACGAGGTAGAGGCCGAGCCCGGCCGGGCCTTCGGGTGCACCTTCGGGGCGTGCGAGCATGACGATCGCGGCGCCGTCGATGTTGGAGCAGAACCATTTCTCGCCGTTGATGAGCACGCGCCCGTCACCGATGTCGCGCGCCGTGCAGTGCACCGTTGCTCCGAGGTCCGAGCCACCGTCGCGCTCGGTCAGGAACATCGATCCGTCGATACCGTGCGAGAGGTCGTCGGCGCGCAGGCCGGCGAGCAGGTCGTCGCGCACGTCATCGGGCGCGTAGGCAGCGACGAGCTCGGCCACACCGCCCGTCATGCCGAGGCTGCAGGAGAGCCCGGTGTCGGCCTGGCACAGGAGGTATCCGGCTGCAGTGCCGGCGATCCGCGGGAACGGGCGGCCGTCACGCGACTCGGTCGTGAACCCGGCGACGTATCCGGCCTGCCAGAGCGCGGCCTTCGACTCGAGCGCCGCGGGATGGTGCTCGATCTCGTTCACCTCGTTCGCCCACCGGTCGTATCGCACGAGCCTGGGCGGGTTCCGATCGATGACCTCTGCGTTCGGCGCGACGACCTCGCCGATGAGACGCCCGAATTCGTGGAGCTTCCCGTCGGCCCACTGCAGGTCGTCGGCGGGGCAGTTGCGGCGGATGGTCGCCTGCAGGTCGGGATCGAGGCCGTAGAAGTCGTTACCGACCGCCCGGTCCAGGGACGCGTAGTCGATCATCGGGCGCTCCCTTCCGTCGGCGCACCTTGCACAGCGCCGAGAACATGGTGACGAACGTCGCGGATTCATGATGCCCGATCGCGGCTCACGAGGCACCGCCGAGCCCCTGGCGAGGTCTTGGCGGCCGCGCCACGAGTTCTTCATGATCGGGCTCCATACTCGCGTTCGTGCTATCCCTCCGACGTTCGATCGTCACCCTCAGCGCCGCGATCTTCCTCCTCGCCGCGTGCAGCAGCGGGGGTGGGTCCTCCAAGAGCGGCAGCGAGCACAGCTCGAAGTCCGCCAAGAGCACGCACGCCACCGCGGAGGCGCAGCACCCGAACGTCGTGTTCCTGCTGACGGACGACCTGGACGATGCGGAGATCTCGGTCATGCCGAACCTCCACCGTCTGATCGCCGACCAGGGAGCGACGTTCGACAAGTACTACGCGAGCGTCTCGCTCTGCTGCCCGTCGCGGTCGACGACGCTGCGCGGCCAGTACTCGCACAACACGGGCGTCAAGACGAACGGCGGGACGAACGGCGGCTTCGAGACCGCTCATCGGCTCGGCATCGAGAGCTCCACCATCGGGACGTGGATGCAGGCCGCCGGGTACAAGACCGCGTACATCGGCAAGTATCTGAACGGCTACCCCGACACGGTGAAGCCGACGTACGTCCCGCCCGGTTGGAACGAGTTCGCGAGCGCCGCGAAGGGTCACCCTTACACCGAGTACAACTACACGCTCAACGTCAACGGCAAGCTCGTTCCGTACGGCAGCGCGCCCGCCGACTACGGAACCACGGTGTACGTCGGCAAGGCGGCGTCGTTCATCGAGCAGCAGAGCGCTGCCCACAACCCGTTCTTCGTGTACCTCAACGCGTACGCGCCGCATCAGCCGGCAACGCCGGCCCCGCAGGACGTCGGGAAGTTCGCCGGCGCGCAGGCCCCGCGGACGCCGAGCTTCAACGTCGTCCAACCGACGAAGCCGCTCTGGGTCCGCTCGTTGCCGCCCATGGGCCCGCGCGTCATCCAACGGGTCGACTCTCTGTACCAACGGCGGATCGAGTCGCTCCAAGCTGTCGATCGCGGCATCGGGACGCTCGTGAGCACGCTGCAGAAGGCGGGGCAGCTCGACAACACCTACTTCGTCTTCACGTCCGACAACGGCTTCCACCTCGGGCAGTTCCGCATGCCGTCGGGCAAGCAGACCGCTTACGAGACGGACATCCACCTCCCGCTCATGGTGCGAGGCCCCGGGGTCTCGCAGGGGTCGAAGATCGACGCGCTCGTCGGGAACACGGATCTCGCTCCCACGTTCGCCGACATGGGTGACGCGCAGGTTCCGTCGTTCGTCGACGGGCGGTCGTTCCTGCCGTCTCTGCTCGGCAAGGTGCCCGACGACGGCACGCGCCAGTCGTACTTGATCGAGCACTGGAAAGAGGTCGATACGTCTACCGGGACGAAACGCGGCAACGCACCGCTGGAGCCCGCCGATCAGGACCAGACAGGAGTGGGGAAGCGCAAGGCCAAGGGCGGGCTTAGGGTCAGCCGCGCCTCGCTCTCCAACATCCCCGAGTACCACGGCGTGCGGACGGCTCGGTACCTCTACGTCGAATACTCGACGGGCGAGCGGGAGCTCTACGACGTGCCCGCGGACCCGTACGAGCTGCAGAACCTCGCCGCTGATCCGGCCCAGGCGTCGGTCGTCGCACGACTGCACGACGTGCTCCATGCGTTGGAGACGTGCTCCGGCGCGTCGTGCCGCACAGCGGAGGACATGTCGGTCCCGGGTTGAGCCGCCGGGCGCGCGCTTACAGCACCCGGGTTCCGTCGGGTCGGTACACGGCGTACAGGTGCCCGTCGAATTTGGCTGTCCACCCTGGTTGATGGACGACTTGGTGGTGACGGTCGCAGAGCAGGACGAGGTTCTGCAGCGCAGTCGGCCCGCCGGTCGTCCAGGGGACGACATGATGCGCGTCGCACCAGCCGGGCGGGCGATCGCATCCAGGGTGCCGACAACCGCCGTCTCGCACGCTCAGCGCACGGCGGACACCAGCCGGGACGCTGCGTGACGCTCGACCGATGTCGAGAGGCAGCGCGTCGGGGCCGGTCACCACCCGCGCCACTGAGCAGTCACAGAGAAGACGCTCCACGTCGGCCCGATGGATCGGCCCGGTGTACTGACCGTCGAGTCGCCCGAGCGGATCGGCGTCGCGGCCTGTCAGCGTCCGCCAGTCGATGACGACGGTCGCGTGCGCGAGCGGCCGGTTGCTCCGATCACCCGCACGATCGAGAGCGACCTCGCAGATGCGCACGAGTGCGTCTGCGCGGCGCTTCGCCGGCGTGCGCGTATCGCGATCCGTCGGTGGGTCCGTGTAGGCGTGCAACGCGGTCACGACGGTCTCCGCGGCAAGATCGCAGAGCTCCGCGCTCAGCACGTGCGTCCCCGCAAAGGTCTTGGAGATGTGGAGACCATCATGCTCTCCCGGAACGGATCCTTCCGATCGGGCCAGGTTGCGGAAATGAGCGGCTGCCCGGCGCAGCGGAACGAGGTCACCGTCGCGCGCCAACCCGAGGAGCACCTCCTCGCACTGCTGCAGCTGGTCGTCGTGACCCTCGACCCGCGCGCCCGCGATCGTCCGGAACGCGGCGCTCGAGACGTCGCCGTCGAGCCATGCGTCGCCGGTGTCGGCGAGGAGGCCGGCGACCTGCCCGTGCTCTACTGCAGCTCGCGCGTCGCCCGTGCGCATCGAAGCATGGTGTGAGAGCCATGCAGCGGTCGACGTCGCGCCGTCCTCCGCACCGACGCGGCGTCCATGAGCAGCCGCCGCGAGACGTGCGAAGAGCGCGTCGAGCCGGTCCATCTCGCGACGCAGCAGGATCAGCTCGTCGGCCAGCACCCCATCGGAGAGGTCAGCCGGATCGGCCGCGACCGCCGCGTCCACGGCAGCTCGCAACGCGTCGAGGCCTCCACGCTCCGACTCCATTGCGCACCTCCCTCGGGCGGTCTTCGAGACAGTCCCGGGGGAAGCGGTGCTCCGCACCGTACACGAACACCTGTTCGCCCGTCAAGTCCGTCAAGCCGTCAAGCGGAGAAACACGCGCAGCTACTCGGCGCGCGGGAGTGCTTCGAGGATGGCGTCGGCCCACGCGATGTCGGGCCGGGCGCGCCGCCGCGATGCGATCTCGTCGGGAACGTCGATCTCGAGGCGGACCAATGCTCCACCGAGCGTCTTGCCGAGATTGTCGGCGCGCAACGAGCGCGGGCCACCGCCGCCGAGCGCGCCGCGCAGCACGAAGTTCAGCGCGCGCACGTTCGGCGCCTCGTACCGCTCGACGGCACCGTGCACCATCGCACCGAAATGCTCCTTCACGCGTTCGGCGGTGACCTGCTCGAGCAGCAGCCCGTAGACCTCGTCGTCGTATGCGAACACCGCCACGTCCGAGATGTCGCCCTTGTCGCCCGACCGGTACGCGCACAGCTCGCGCAGCGCGATGCGGGCCATCAGACGGTCTCCAGCGTCACGGTCACGCCCGGGTCGACGAGGGCCTTGTCGACGAGCGTCGGCCAGATACCGAGGAGCTCGCTCACCCCGCCGGCCATCCCGCGGCCCATGCCCGTGAGGCCGGCCGGTGGCGAGCTGAGGGTCAGCGGCACGAGCTCGCGGCCGACGGCCGCGGCCGTCCTCTGGTCGTCGCATCGCCAGGCTGCGCGCATCACGCATTCGGGCGGCTCGACGCCCTGCGGCAGTGGCGGAACGGTCGGTCCGCCGAGGGCATTGACCCCCCACTCCTCGAAGTGCCATTCCCGAACCTCGAGGCCCGCCATCTCCGCGCGCTTCGCGAGGATCGCGGCGGTGACGCGTGCCTTCTCGCGCGCATCGGGCCACGAGAACGCGACGCGCGTCTCGCCCGACCATCCAGCGTGGTACGCGACGAGCGCCTTGTAGGTCTCGGTCGCGGGCTTGCCGCGCACGCCGGTCACCTCGACGCGATCGTTGCCCTGATCGGTGAAGGTGGCACTCGTGAAGTCGGCGACCACGTCGGGCGTGAAGTAGCTCGACGGGTCGTGCACCTCGTACAGCAGCTGATGGCGCACGGTGTCGACGTCGACGCGTCCACCGGAGGCCGCGGGCTTCGTGATCACAGCGGTGCCGTCGGCCGCGACCTCTGCGATCGGGTACGGCAGCTTCCAAGGTTCGGGGACGGTCCACCACTCGCCACTGAAGTTGCCGCCCGCGACCTGTCCGGAGCACTCGAGCAGGTGTCCGATGAGCATCCCGGCCGCGAGGCGATCCCAGTCGTCACGCTTCCAACCGTGCTCGTGGATCAGCGGCGCGAGGAACAACGCGGCATCGGCGACCCGGCCCGTGATCACGACGTCGGCGCCCTGCGCGAGCGCGTCCGCGATCGGGAACGCGCCGAGGTACGCGGCGGCGAACAGCGGGTCCGACGGCAGCGCGCTGTAGGGCTCGCCGGTCTCCATGTTGGCGAGCTTCGAACCGGTCGCACTCTGCAGCGTGTCGAGCTGCGTCATCAAGTCGTCGCCGAGCACCGTCGCGATCGTCAATCCGGAGACGCCCATTGTCTTCGCCGTCTCGACCGCGGCGTGCGCCGCAGCGCGCGGGTTGATGCCGCCCGCGTTCGTAATGACCTTCGTGCTGCCGTCGAGCACCGCGGGCATCGCCGCGCTGAGGTAGCGCGGGAAGTCGCGCGTGTACCCGAGCGACTCGTCGCGCGCTCGGTCCTTCTGGAGGATCGCGAGGGTCAGCTCGGCGAGCGCCTCGAGGCACAGGTAGTCGATCCCGGCGTCGAGCAGGCCCGCGACAGAGGTCGGTGTGTCGCCGTAGAAGCCTTGGCCGCCGCCGACGCGGACCGTCCCGGCCATCGGTCAGGCGAAGAGCGCGGGTCGCCGCTCGCTCCACGGAGCCGCGCCCTCGAGCTGTGCGGCCAGCTGCAGGAGCAGGTCCTCGCGCCCGTAGTCCGCGACGAGGTGGACGCCGACCGGCAGGCCGTCGCTCCCGAGAGCGAGCGGGAGCGAGATCGCCGGCTGGCCCGTCTGATTGGCAACAGGGGTGTACGGAGTGAAGGTCGCGCCACGCGCGAAGCCGTTCATCGGATCGTCCGGTGTGGAGAGCACGCCGAGCTCTGCCGGTGGCTCGCCGAGCGTCGACGTCACGAGGATGTCCCAACCGTCGGCCCACCACGACATCGTCGAACGGGCGTACGCGTGCATCGTCGCGATCGCGTCCTGGAACGCGACGGCGTCGACATTCCTTCCCCATTCGGCGAGCTCCCAGGTGAGCGGTTCGACATCGTTGGAGCCCAGCTCGCGACCGAGCCGGTCGCTCCACGTCGCGAGGTTGGAGGCGGCCATCGCGGACCAGATCGGCATGAACGCGCTCAGACCCACCGGGCTGTCGAGCGCAGGCGGATGCGCGAGCTCGACCCGATGACCCGCAGATTCGAGGAGCCTGCCGGCGAGCTCTACAGCTGCGACACCGTCGGCGTAGACCGCCTCGTCGCGCGCCGGAAACGTGGTCATGAGCCCGACACGAAGCGCGTCCGGCGCGGTGCGCACCAGCTCCCGGTACGGAGCACCAGGCGGCGGCGGCGTGATCGCGTCACCGATCTCCGGTCCGGCCGCGACGTCGAGGAGGAGGGCGGTGTCGCGCACCGTGCGGGTGACCGCGAGCTGCACGCTGAGCGGTCGCATCAGCTCGCTGCCGGACGGGCCGACAGAGACGCGTCCCCGCGACGGCTTGAGTCCGACGAGGCCGCAGCACGCGGCGGGGATGCGGATGGAGCCGCCGCCGTCGGACGCGTGCGCCGCGGGAACCATCCCGCTCGCCACCGCCGCCGCCGACCCGCCGCTGGACCCGCCGGGCGTGTGGTCGGTGTTCCACGGGTTGCGGGTCGGACCGAACGACGCGGGCTCGGTCGTCGGCATGATGCCCAGCTCGGGGGTGTTCGTGCGCCCGAGGATCACGAGACCGGCGTCGCGGAACCGTCGCGCGAGGTGCGTCGTGGTCGTCGCGCGCCAGTCGGCAAGCCGGAGCGCTTCCATGCCCTCGTACGCGGGCTCACCTTCGACCGAGCACGCCAGGTCCTTGAGGAGGAACGGCACACCGCGCAACGGGCCGTCCGGGAGCGCCGTCGACGACGCCTCGTCCCGAGCGCGCTCGAAACGCTCCGTCGTGAGCGCGTTGAGCTCGGGTTGCAGCTTCTCGATGCGCGTGATCGCGGCATCGACGAGCTCCGACGGCGTCGCGTCACCGGAGCGAACGAGCTCGGCCTGGCCGGTGGCGTCGAGTGCAGCGAGATCGGAGGAGTCACCCATGGTCACCACCCTCGCAGATCGACGTCCCAGGTGTCGATCACGGTGTCGCCCTCGGTGAGGATCATCCGCTCGTGGTAGGCGACCGTCGGGTCGACGTGCGCCGGCCAGACGCGGACACGGTCGCCGACAGCGACGCGGTCCGCGTCATCGGGATGGATCGTGATGTGCTCGTCGGAGCAGAACAGCACCTTGCCCGAATCGACGGACGGGTCGCCGTGGTCCATGCCGAGCGCCTTGAGCCCGCAGTCGCCGATCACCCAACCGCGCTTCGACACGGAGATGATCGTCGCGTGCACCCACATAGCGCGCTCGAACGGCAGGCCGAGCTTGCCGTACGCGGTGTCCATGAGCGCGTACGAGCCGGCTTGGATCTCGGTGCACCAGGTGTTGAGGTCGAAGGTTCCCGTGCCGCCGCCGGAGATGATGCTCCCTCCGACCTTCTCGCTCGCGTCGATGAGCCGGTGCATGCTCAGCTCGGTCTGCTCGGCGCGCCACGCGCGGTCCTCGTTTCCGACGACGTGACCTTCGTAGCCCATCACGCCCCGGACGGCGAGACCGTGCTCCCGGGCGAGGTCCGCGATCGTTCCTGCGTCCTCGGGCAAACAGCCGCACCGCGGGAGCCCGACGTCGACGTCGACGAGCACCTCGCGGATGCCGTTGGCCGCGGCAGCCTCGATGGTCGCCTCCGAGTCGACCGCGACGGTCACGCGCGCGCCGCAGTCGGCCATTGCGCGCAGACGCGTGGCGTCGACCGTCTCGTTCGCGAGCAGCAGGTCGTCACCGAGGCCGGCGCCTGCCATCCCGACGACTTCGCGGGGTGTTGCGCACGTGAACGCGCGGTGGCCGTGTGCAGCCTGGAGGCGTGCGAGCTCGGTCGTCTTGTGCGCTTTCACGTGCGGCCGGCAGCGTCCGGCGGGCAGCGCCGCGGCCATGGTGGTGATGTTGCGCTCGAGCGCCGCGTGATCCACGACGAGCGCCGGAGTAGGCAGGTCTGCCAGCCTCATCGCGAGCCGAGGAGAAGGATGCCTCGCATCTGCGCGAGCATGTCAGGTGAGGCAGGCTGTCAGGAGCAAATCCGTGAGTGCTGAGCAACGGGGCCCGGGTTGGTACCCGGATCCCTGGGGAACCGACGACGAGCGCTACTTCGACGGAGTCGCATGGACGCGCTCTGTGCGCCCGCCGGGCAGCACGACGCCGGTCGAGCACGCCGTCGACCGCCACGGTGAGCCGACGGCGATCGTCCACCCCGCTTCTGACGCGCCCGCCCCGCCTGCGGGCCCCACGCCGGACGCCCCGACGGCTTCGGCCTCCGATGCCACGCCCGCGAGCCCGCCGGTGACGAGCGCGACGACCCCGACGGCCGCGCAGCCGTCGAGCACGCAGACCCCGGCCGGCTGGTTCCCGGACCCCTGGCGTGTCGCGCAGCTCCGGTACTGGGACGGGACCCAGTGGACGGGGTACACGAGCGGATCGTCGGGTGGCTCGCGCCCTGGGACGAACGCGCCACCTGCCGAGGCGCAGATGCACTCCGAGCGTTCGACCGCGCGGCTCGCGCGCACGAGCCTGCTCTGGGCCGGGCCGATGCAGGCCATCTCCGTGGTCGTCCTCGCGCTCCAGGTCCAGTGGTACGCGGACCACTGGGACAGCTGGTGGAACGCCGTGCGGACGAACAGCTCCACGATCCCGGGCTACGACAACGCAGCGGTACGCCTGCTGGGCCAGGTCGCAGGGGTCGGCCTGCTCGTCGCCGGTGTGATCTTCCTGATCTGGTTCTACCGCGCCGCGGCCATCTCCGCGGCGTCCGGCATCCGCGCGCGGCGGAGCCCCGTCTGGGCCGTTGTCTCCTTCCTGATCCCGGTCATCCAGTGGTGGTTCCCGTACCAGTCTGCGTGCGATCTGTTCCCGGAAGGGCACCCGGCGCGCCGCCTTGTGCTGCGTTGGTGGCTGCTCTGGATCACCATCGCGATCGGTGGCTGGCTGATGCTCGGGGCCGCGTTCGTGTCGAAGCCGCTGCTGGCTGCGGTGGCCGTCGTGACGGCCGGCGTGGCCATCCCCGCGGCATTCGCCGCACGCGACGTGGTGGCCGAGGTGCTCGCGCTGCACGAGTCGCTCTCGGCGCGCCCGGCAGCGAGCTGAGGGCCCGGGCTCTCAGCTCCCGGTCCAGCGAGGAGCGCGTTTCTCCGCGAATGCCGTCGCGCCCTCGATCGCGTCCTTGGAGCTGAACACGCCGAGCGCGAGCTCCGTGCTGCGCGCCCACGCCTCCTCCTCGGGGAGATCCACCGCTTCGCGGACCATCGTGAGCGAGTTGCGGACGGCGAGCGGCCCGTTCTGCGCGATGCGTGCTGCGAGCGCGAGCGCCTCGTCCAGGACGCGCTCCGCGGGGACCACGCGGTTGACCAGCCCGAGCTCGTACGCGCGCACAGCGTCGATCGGGTCGCCCGTGATCGCGAGCTCGGTCGCGATCGCGAGTGGGATGCGCTTGGGGAGACGGATCAGACCGCCTGCGGCGGCGAAGAGACCCTTCGCCGCCTCGGGGATCCCGAACGTGGCATGCTCGGACGCGACCGTGAGGTCACACGCGAGGACGACTTCGAAGCCGCCGGCGAGCGCGGGCCCGTTGACCGCCGCGATGAGCGGCTTCGGGAAGGTGCGACGGACGACACCGGCGAAGCCTCCGCGCCGCGTGATGATGTCGCCGCCCTTGCCCTGCGCGACCTCCTTGAGGTCGGCGCCCGCGCAGAACGTCGGACCGTTGCCGGTGAAGACCACGACCTTGACGTCGCCGTCCTGCTCGATCTCGTCGAGCGCCTCCTCCACCGCGCTCGACACGGCGAAGTTGACCGCGTTCCGCGCCTCGGGGCGGTTGAACCGGATGATCTCGACCTGATCGCGTCGCTCTCGCTCGATGGCTGCCATGGCGTGGGACCGTAGCCCCAACAGAGTCTTCAGATCGCTTCGATGGTGCCCGCGGCCGCGCCTTCGAACGGCATCGCGGGGCTCTCGAGCGCATCGGCGAAGTTCGGCCGGGTGAGCCGCGCCACGGCGAGCAGGCCGAGCATGAGCAGACCCGAGCCCGCAGTGACGACGCGCAGACCCCATGCGTCGGCCAGCGCCCCTTGCAACAGCGCACCGAGCGGATACAGCGCGCCGAGCATCACTTGGAGCACGCTGACCACGCGCCCACGCACCTCGTTCGGCGCGCGGAGCTGAGCGATGCTGATGAAGCTCGACAACGCACCCAGATAGAGGAACCCGACGAGCACCAGGGCGATCGCCGACAATGCGAGCGTGGGCGCGATCGCGTAGAGCGCGAGCGCGATCGGGAGGCTCCAGAGCACGGAGATCAGGACCCGCCGGTTGCCGAAGCGTGCGGCGAACGAGCCGAGCGAGAACGCCATGACCACCGCGCCCAGTCCCTGCGCCGTCGTGAGCACCGACGTCCCCGCCTTGCCGGCGCCGAGCACGTTGATCGACATCGACGGGATCAGGGCGATGAACGGCGCGGCCAGGAAGGTGTTCAGCGCCATGTACCCGACGACGACGCGCAGGCCCGGGTCGCGTGCGGTGTACCGGGCGCCCTGGCGGATCGCGTCGGGAATGGACTGCTGACGCGTGACCATCGGCGGTAGGCGAACCAGCAGTAGCGCGCCGATGACTGCGAAGAAGCTCGCGGTGTTGCACGCGAAAGCCCAGGCGTAGCCACCGAGCACGATCGCCACGCCCGCGAGCGCAGGACCGATCACTCTGCCCAGGTTCCACTGCGCCGACGACAGCGCAACCGCGCCGACGAGATCCTCCTCGGGCACCAGGTCCGGGAGCATGGCCATGTACGAAGGGAAGCCGATCGCGTTCGCGCAGCCGCTGCAGAGCACGATGAAGGCCACGGTCGCGGGGTGAGGCGTGGTCGTCGCCGCGAGCACGGCGAGGAGCCCGGCGAGGATCGTCTGTATGACCGTCGTGGAGAGCATCAGGCGCCGCCGTGAGAACCGGTCGGCGAGCGCTCCGCCGACGGGCCCGAGCAGTGCGCCGGGCGCGAACCCGGCGACGAGCACGATGGCCGACCAGATCGAGGTGTGCGTGCGTTCGGTCACGAGGATGCCGACGCCGACCGTCTCCATCCACGTGCCGATGTTGGAGATGAACGCCCCGCTCCAGAGCAGCGCGAACTGTCGATGCCGCAGGGGGGCGAGCGAGCGGTTCACGAGCACATGGTGCCCGCGCGATGCCGCCGAGCCGGCCCGGTCACTCGACCAGGTCGTCCGGGCGCGGCTCGAAGATGGCGAGCACCATCAGGTCGGCATGCGCGTCGCCCTGCCATCTCCAAGCGTCGATCTGCGCGCTCGAACGACGGCCGGTCGCCGCACGCACGACCTCGAACCTGCTCGTGGCGACCGTCGCCGTGGGGTCACCGTCACCGTATTGGGTCGAACCGGCGTCCGTGTCGAGTCGCAGCGCGCCGGCTCCACGTTCGCTCCGGGCGGCGGCCACGAACTGGCCCATCCATTCGAAGCTGACGGTCACCGCGTCGGAGTCGCGCTCACCCGGGGCTCTGAGCGCGCCTCGGATGTCGTGCTCGTGGGTGGTCGCGTCGAAGATGAATTGGCCCGCGACACCACCGAAGCTCGGGATGATCGGCTCGATGCGAGGCGCGTTCTCCTGCCACTCCTCGATCAGATCGGCCGCGCTCGCGTCGCGACGGGCGTCGACCTGCGCCTGGGTCCACGGGTCGGTCGCGACGCCCTCGATGTTGCCGTTGAGCACGTCGGCGGTGACGCCGACGATGTGTGCCAGAACGTCGTGCACGGTCCACGCGGGCGCGGCCGGCGCGCGGGTCGCGAGCTGCTCGGGAGACGCGCGTGTGACGAGGTCGGCGACGCGCTCGCGGAGCTCCGCGTAGACCCCGGGGTATTCGGAGATCTCGATCACGGGTGCAAGCTACTGCCGGATCCGCCGAGCTGCGGCAGCCGCGTGCTCACGCACCTCGGCCTCGCCGTCGACCACGCGGCCCCGCATGAGCACGCGACCGTCGACGACCACGGTGTCGATGGCAGCGCTGCTCGCCGAATAGACGAGCGCCTCGACGAGCGGCGCCGGCACGAGCTCTGGCTGATCGAGGTCGACGAGCACGAAGTCGGCGGGCGCGCCCGGCTCCAGCGGCGTGCCACCGAGCAGCGGCGCCGACGACCCAGTCGCGAGGTCCCATGCCTCGTGCGCGGGGAGCACCGCGGGGTCGCGCGCGGCGTGCTTCTGCAGCAGCGCGAGCACCTTGAGGTCGGCGAGCAGGTCGAGCCCGTTGTTCGAAGCGGCGCCGTCGGTACCGATGCCGACCGCAGCCCCGGCGCGCTTCGCCGCGTCGTACGGGAACGCGCGACCGACGGCCAGCTTCATGTTCGAGACGGGGTTCGTCACGATCGTCGCACCGCGCTCGGCGATCAGCTCGAGCTCGTCGTCGTCGAGCCAGACGCAGTGTGCGAGCACGATGCGGTCGTGGAGCAGTCCGAGGCGATCGAGATACTGCGCCGTCTTGCAGCCGTGCTCCGCGACACAGCGCTGCACCTCGTCCTCGGTCTCCGCGAGATGGATCTGGATCTTCGCCTCACGTGCGCGCGACAGCTCCGCGACGAGCCTTAGGGAGGGCTCGCTCACGGTGTAGATGGCGTGTGGGGTGATGGAGCCCTCGACACGAGGCCCGAACTTCACGAGCTCGTCGAGCCCGTCGGCGACGTCCTCGGGGCGCGCTCCCTCGGGGGTGCCCTCCACGTCCATGATCGGCTGGCCGACGGTCGCGCGGATCCCGGCGTCGACGGCCGCGCGTGCAACCTCGGGCGGGTGCCAGTACATGTCCCAGAAACGCGTCGTCCCCGAGCGGATCATCTCGATGCAGGCGAGGCGCGTTCCCCAGTACACGTCGTCCGCGGTGAGCTTCGCCTCCGCAGGCCAGATGCGCTGCTCGAGCCAGTCTGCGAGCCGAAGATCGTCGCCGTAGCCGCGGAACAGGGTCATGGCTGCGTGTCCGTGCCCGTTGACGAGCCCCGGAGCCAGCGCCATCCCGTGCCCGTCGAGCAGCTCGTCGTCCTCGGCCATCTCGACGTCGGGGCCGATGCCGACGATCACTCCGTCGACCGCGCGCAGTGCTGTGAGCTCGCCGTCGAGCATCACGTTCGCCAGGTGCAACGACCTCACGCCGAACAGCTTGCCGCAGCGCGCTGAGCCGGTGTCAGGCAGTTCCGCCAGAGGCGAGCTTGCGCCACAGCGCGAAGTAGCTCGGGTACTCGAGTCCCGGCTGGATGTACCCGGAGCGGATCAGCTCGTCGTGGAGCTGCGGGAGCTTGCGGAATGAGATGCCGGAGTCGACGTGGTGCGCGAGATGCCACCCGGTGTTGTACGGCACGATCGTCATGCGAGCGAGACGTGACTGCTTGACCGAGTGCGTCGTCTCGCGCTTGTCGTTCGAGGCGTGCATCCCGCCATGCTCCGCGATCGATCGCAGGCGGTTCATCACACGCCACACGGTGAGCATCGGGAGCTGCCACAGGAACAGCCAGAGCCAGGGGTGGCCGACGGCGAAGGAGACCCCGAGGAGCGCGAGCTGCACGACGACGATCGAACGCGCCTGCCCTCGGATCGAGGCGTTGGGGCTGCGCACACCGCGGAGCAGGCCGTTCGTGAGCTTCCAGCCGGTGATGCCGAGCGCGTCGCGTGTGAGCTTGCGGCGCAGCGAGTCGCGCGAGATCGGGTAGCCGCGGTAGAGCGGGATGTCGGGCTCGTTCGGGCCGAACTCCTCGCGGTGGTGCGCCATGTGCCCGCGCCGGTAGAGGTCGATCGGGTTCATCACGAGGTAACCGATGAACCACCGGCCCACGAAGTCGTTCGCGCGCCGGTTCGAGAACAGGAGGCGATGCGCGGCCTCGTGGGCGAGGATGTTGAACCGTGCGATCACGGGGCCCATCGCGAGGAACGCGAACAGCCAGGTGATCGGGTCGTTCAGCCACACGGCGGCCCAGATGATCGCGACCGTGCCCGCGTAGAGCAGGACGACGCTCCACGCGTTGCGCCACGACGGGATGCGACGCAGCTCGTCGCGCAGCTCGGGCCTGGGCTTCCCGCTCGGCGCGATCGGCCCGGTCGGTGCCGGAGCGACGAGGAGCGTGCGGTCGGGGAGCATCGATCCCGGGAGCGTGGTGCGCGCCACGACCTGATGTTACAGACGTTACAACACTCGCAGCAACGATGTAACATAGGTGCGATGGCGATCGCCACGGCCCCGCTCGCCCTCGAGCGCCCGCTCTCCGCACGATCCGTGATGGCGAGCCTCCTCCTCGGCCGCACGCCACCGGAGGCGACGGCGCGCGATCTCGTGCGCTGGTGCGCGCTGTTCGGTGTCTCCGAGGGCACCGCTCGGGTCGCGCTGCATCGCATGGTCGCGAAGGGCGAGCTGATCGGGAGCGACGGGTCGTACCGACTGTCCGGTCGCCTCGAGCGGCGGCGGGGCGAGCAGGAGGAGAGCTTGGAACCGCGCACGAGGGCCTGGGAAGGTCTGTGGATCACGGCGGTGCTCACGGGCGAGCGGTCAGGTCCGCGCGACCGCGCACAGCGCCGCGATCGACTCCGGCGCGGGCGCTATGCGGAGCTCCGAGAGGGGATCTGGATCCGGCCCGACAATCTCGAACGGCCCGTGCTCACCGGCGTGCAGTGGTGGCGCGCAACGCCCGAGGCAGAGCCCGTGCCGCTCGCAGCACGGTTGTTCCGCCTCCGGGCGTGGCAACGGCGCGGCGTCCAGCTCCTGGAGCGCGTCGAGCGGGCAACCGCCGCGCTCGCGCACGGGGACGACGGCTTGGTCGCCGACGCGTTCGTGACCGGCGCGCTCACGCTGCGGCACATCCACTCCGACCCGCTGTTACCGAAGCCGTTGTTGCCGCGCGAGTGGCCTGCAACCGAGCTGCGCGACGCGTACGGCGTGTTCCAGCGCGCTTTCGGCGCTGCCGCTGCGGCCTGGTTTCGCAGGGCCTGACGAGCCCGCCTTGACCTGGGCGGCGCGGATGTCGAAGCTGGTGGGGATGGGAAGTCTGAGTGAAGCGAGCCAGGATCTGGTCGATCTCGTGTTCTTCGGGCTCGATCGCGGCATCGACACGGTGCGCGACGGGCGTCAGCTCCTCCCGTTCGTGGTCACCGAGGACGGCGACGGCGAGCGTGGGTTCGCCCGCTACATCGAGGAGACCCTCGAGGGGAGCCTCAGCCTGGCGCGCACGGGCGTCCACGGCTCCGGGGCGAAGCGGGCGGTGCTCGTCTACGACGGCTTCTCCACGCAGAAGGGCGAGCGGAACCAGACGGTGCTGCTCGAGGCGTACGAAATCGGCGCACCCGACGCGATCGTGGTCGGCCAGCGGTACAAGCCGAAGGCCACGCCCTCCGAGCGCTTCGAGGTGATCGGCAACCCCGCCGAGCTCGGCACCAGCGAGCCGCTCTTCTGATCAGTTCAGCGCGACTGCCGGAGTCGACGGCGCGACTGCGAACAGCTCCTTCGTCCCGGGAACGCCCCTGAGCTCGCACGGACCGCGGCTCTCGAACTCCAGGCCTGAGCCGGCGACGAGGTCGCGTAGCGTGGCGGTGACGAGGATCTCTCCGGGACCGGCAAGGTCACAGACGCGCGCGCCGGTGTGCACCGCGATGCCCGCGATGTCGCCCTCCTGGAGCTCGATCTCACCCGTGTGCGCGCCGGCACGCACCTCCATCCCGAGCTGAGCCGCCACGCTGACGACTGCTTGCGCGCAGCGGACCGCACGAGTGCTGCCGTCGAAGGTCGCGAGCACGTCGTCGCCGCGCGTGTTGACCTCACGGCCGCGATGCCTGTCGATCTCGACGCGCACCTGCCGCCGGAAATCGGTGAGGAGCTCCGTCCAGCGCCGGTCGCCCACGCTGACGAGCTGCTGGGTCGACGTCGCGATGTCGACGAACAGCACGGTGGCGAGGACGCGGTCGACGTCGACGTTCGACTGCGGGTGCTGGCCGGTGACGAACTGCTCCACCTCGTCGATCAGCGGGTCGAGCGTCTCGGGGGCGCCCAGCATGCCGTGGCCCTCCGTCTCGATGAGCGTGGCGCTCGGCAGGTGCTCGGCCAGGTACCGAGCCCAGGCGATCGGCATCATCTCGTCCCTGCCGTGGATGATCAGCGTGGGTGCCTGCACCGACGGCAGGATCTCGCGCACGTCCATCCGGTTCGCGAGCCGGAAGTGCTCGGCCGCGATCGCGGGGGTGGCGATCGCCCGCTCGATGCGGGCGAGCTCCCGCCGGTTCGGGAGGTCCGGCGCGAAGGCCCCCGAGACTCGCCCGGTGCCCCAATTCTGTCCGACCCACTCCGTGTAGCCGTCGAGCACCTCGTCGGACAGGCCGATCGGGTAGTCGGGAGCCCATCGCGTGCGCGGTGCCGACACGGAGTGCAGGACGAGCCCGCTTACACGCTCGGGGTACGTCGCGGCGAAGAGGAGAGCGCGAGGCATACCGCGTCGTGGTCGGAGAACAGCACGGCGCGCTCGGTGCCGGTCGTATCCATCACGACGCGGATGTCGTCCATCCGGTCCTCGATGGTGCCGAAGCCGAAGGTGCGGCTCGACAATCCCTGGCCGCGGCGGTCGAACATCACGAGCCGCGAGAACCTTGCGAAGCGTCCGAACTGGCTCGTCGCCGGGAGGTCGTCGAGCGTGAGCGCGAGCCCGCGAGCGTTGACCACGGTGTGCGGTCCGTCCCCGACGACGAAGTAGGCGAGCTGGATCCCGTTCGCCTCGACGTAGCTCGGCTCGGGGAACTCGTTCATCGGGCCGCTCGTTACGCGAGAGGTCCGGTGGGCGTGAACGCACACGGCATTCTCTTGATGCCGTGGATGAACGACGACTGCAGGCGGTCCGGTGGGCCGGTCACCTCGATGTCGGGCAGACGCCGGAAGAGCTCCTCGAACATCACGCGGATCTCACGCCGGGCGAGGTTCGCGCCGAGACAGAAGTGCGGGCCGCCGCCGCCGTACCCGAAGTGGGGGTTCGGGGACCGGGTGATGTCGAACTCGTAGGGCCGGTCGAAGGCGCGTTCGTCGCGGTTCGCGGAGTTGAACCACATCACGAGCTTCTGGCCTTCCTTGATCGACTGCCCGCCGACCTCTGTGTCGGTGGTGGCGGTTCGGCGGAAGTGGATCACCGGCGTCGCCCAACGGACGATCTCCTCGACCGCGTCCGTCGCGTGTGCGTCGAAGTCGCGCATCCAGAGCGCGCGCTGGTCGGGATTCTCGGTGAGCACGAGCAACCCGTGACTGATCGCGGTGCGCGTCGTCTCGTTGCCCGCGACGACCAGGAGCGTGAAGAAGGACGCGAACTCGGCGACGGTGAGCCGCTCGCCGTCGAGCTCGGCGTGCATGAGGATCGAGGTGATGTCGTCGGTGGGGTTCTCGAGGCGGTCCTCGCCCAGCTCCAGAGCGATCTGGTGCAACGTCGTGAACGCGCCCATCAGGTCTTCCATCGATTCGACGTATTCGGGATCGCCGAC
>DATBHZ010000106.1:0-33282 GCA_036557185.1 Acidimicrobiia bacterium
CGCACTACCAGCCCGACGCGACCGTGTGGACGATCGCGCCTGGCGACGTGCCGTTCGATCGGTTGGCGGTCGACACGCCCCGTGCCGGCCTGCTCGGGCTCGCCGGCGATGTTCACGACGTGCCCGAGGGCTGGGTGGCGCTCGCCACGCCCGCCGACAGCGAGGAGTACGCGCGCGTGCTGTACGCCGCGCTCCGGCAGGCCGACGCAATGGGCCTTCCCGTCGTGGTCGCCGTGCTCCCGTCGGACGAGGGGATCGGGGTCGCGGTCTGCGACCGGCTCAGACGGGCTGCCGCGTCCCGGTAGCGTTACGCCCGATGCCCCCGGACCCGAGACCCATCGGCGTGTTCGATTCCGGGCTCGGCGGGCTGACCGTGCTGCGAGCGATGATCGACCTCCTCCCCGGTGAGTCGACCGTGTACTTCGGTGACACCGGCCGGTTCCCGTACGGCCCGAAGCCGGCCGAGGAGCTCGTCGAGCACTCGATCCAGATCGCGGACGTGCTCGTCGAGCGCAAGATCAAGATGCTCGTGGTCGCCTGCAACAGCGCTGCGTCGGCAGCGCTCGACGTCCTGCGCGAGCGGTACGACGTTCCGGTGATCGGCGTCGTCGAGCCCGGCGTGCGCGCGGCGTCCTCCGCGACTCGGACGGGCCGCGTCGGCGTGATCGGCACCGTGGGAACGATTGCTTCCGGCGCGTACCAGCGCGCAGCCGAAGGGTTGGGCGTCGAGCTCGCGTGCGCTGCCTGCCCGGGATTCGTCGAGTTCGTCGAGTCGGGCGACGTTCGCTCGGATCAGGTCCATGTGCTGGCGGAGCGGCTGCTCGCGCCGATGAAGGATGCGAAGGTCGACACGCTCGTCCTCGGCTGCACGCACTACCCGTTGCTCGCGCGCACCATCGGCGACGTCATGGGCCGCGAGGTCGTGCTCGTGTCGAGCGCCGACGAGACTGCATTCGAAGTGCGGCGGGCTCTCGAAGCCGACGCGGAGCATCAGCCCGCGACGGCGATCGACGCTGCACACACGTTCATCACGTCTGGTGACATCGCCACCTTCAGGGTCCTCGGAGCGAGATTCCTCGGACCGGAGGTCGATGCTGTCGAGGCCTGGGCGTGGAGCTGACCGTCCTCGGCTGCTCCGGGTCGTATGCGTCCGATGAGCTCGGCCCGTGCAGCGGCTATCTCCTGCGAGACGGTGCGACCACGATCTGGATGGACTCCGGCAATGGGACGTTCGTCAACCTCCAGCGTCATGTTGAGCCCGGTGAGCTGACCGCTGTCGTGCTCACCCACGAGCACCCGGATCACTGCGCCGACCTGTACAGCCTGCACGTCATGCTCCGCTACGGGCTCGGGCAGCAGGGCCTCGAGGTCTACGCCCCTCGGGGAGCGGAGCAGCACCTTGGGGCATTGGTCAGCACCTGGGCCGATGCGTTCGTCTGGCACGAGCTGGAGGACGGCTCGACAGCGCGGGTCGGAGCGGTCGACCTCCGGTTCTCGCGCACGGACCATCCTCCGCCGACGTTCGCTGTCGAGGCGACGAGCCCTGCGGGGCGCATGATCTACACCTCCGACACCGGTCCCGAGTGGACCGTCGACGCGTTCGACCGCGGTGCGGACTTCGTGCTCTCCGAAGCCTCCTACCTGCACGACGAGCGCCACACGGCGATGCACCTCTCGGCACGGCAGGCGGGTGAAGCGGCTCGCGCTGCCGGAGCCCGGCGGTTGATGCTCACGCACCTGTGGCCACGAGTCGAGCGGAAGCGATCGGTCGCGGAAGGATCCGATGCGTTCGGCGCCGAAGTGCTGCTCGCCGAGCCGCACGCGCAGATCGCTGTCTGAGGAGAGAGAACGCTGATGGGCATCCGGAGCGACGGACGCGAGCCGGATCAGCTCCGGCCGGTCACGTTCACGCGCGACTACACCGAATTCGCGCTGGGCTCGATGCTCGTCGAGTTCGGCAAGACGCGCGTGCTGTGCACCGCGTCGCTCGAGGAGCGGGTGCCGCCGTGGATGCGCGGGAGTGGCAAGGGGTGGGTGACTGCCGAGTACTCGATGCTGCCGGGCGCGAGCGCAGAACGTGTCAACCGCGAAGCGGCGCGCGGCAAACAGAGCGGCCGCACGCAGGAGATCCAGCGCCTGATCGGCAGGTCCCTCCGCGCCGTGATCGATCTCGTCGCGCTCGGCGAGCGGCAGATCACGGTCGATTGCGACGCGCTGCAAGCGGACGGTGGCACGCGAACGGCGTCGATCTGCGGAGGCTTCCTCGCGCTGCACGACGCATGCTCCCGTCTCGTCGCCGCGAAGCAGATCCCGGAGCACCCGATGACCGATCTCTGCGCGGCCATCTCCGTCGGTGTCGTCGGCGCGCTCCCGAGCCTGGACCTCGACTACTCCGAGGACTCGACGGCCGAGGTCGACATGAACGTCGTGATGACCGGTGCCGGCAGGTTCATCGAGGTGCAGGGCACCGCCGAGGGCATGGCGTTCAGCCGCGACGAGCTCGACGAGCTGCTGCGGTTGGCGGAGCACGGGATCGGCCAGATCTTCGACATGCAGCGGGCGACGATCGCAGCGCCTCCGTCCCCACGACCGGCGTGACCCGAAGGGTTGTCGTCGCGACCGCGAATCCCGACAAGGCACGCGAGATGCGAGCTGTCCTCGCGGAGGCCGGTCTCGCGATCGAGCTCGTCGATCGCCCTCCCGACGTTCCCGAGGTCGAGGAGACGGGCGCGACGCTCGAGGAGAACTCGCGGCTCAAAGCCGACGCCCTCCGCGACGCCACGGGCCTCCCTGCGATCGCGGACGACACCGGGCTCGAGGTCGATGCCCTGGACGGTGCGCCCGGCGTGCTGAGCGCCCGGTACGCGGGACCCCGTGCAAGCTACGGCGAGAACGTCCGGAAGCTGCTCGCCGAGCTCGCATCCCGTCCCGACGCGACGCGCTCCGCACGGTTCCGAACGGTCGTGGTCCTGGCGCAGGTGGACGGCAGTGAGATCGTGGCGAGCGGGACCGTGGAGGGCGAGATCATCGACCACACGCGCGGCGACCAGGGGTTCGGCTACGACCCGGTCTTCGTACCTGCTGCGGCCGGCGGCGAGACGTTCGCGCAGATGGAGCCCGCTCGGAAGCACGCGTTGTCGCATCGCGGGCAAGCACTGCGCACGCTCGCGGTGCGCATGCGCGAGGCTGGGTGGCCGACCGAAGCCAGGGGGGAATGAAGGTGCCACTGACACAGCAGGCCCAGACAGTGCTCGACATGATGACGTCGCTCGGCTTTGGCGGGCTCGCACTCGACGCCGATCCACTCGAGATCCGCGCGCTGTACGACGGTGCGATCGTGCCCAGCTCGATCGCGATCGAGTACGTCGAGGACCGCGCAGTTCCCGGCCCTGCGGGCGACATCCCGGTGCGCATCTACCGGCCGGCGGGCACCTCCCCGCAGCCGGTGCTCGTCTACTTCCACGGCGGCGGCTGGGTGCTCGGCGGTCTCGAGACCCACGACGGGACCTGCCGCCGGTTCGCCGACGACGCCGGGTGCATCGTCGTGTCGGTCGACTACCGGTTGGCCCCCGAGACGAGGTTCCCGGGCGCGGTCGACGACTGCTACGCGGCGACGTGCTGGGTCGCGGAGCACGCCGCCGAGATCGGTGCCGATCCGGCTCGGGTGGCGATCGGCGGCGACAGCGCGGGCGGCAACCTGACGGCCGTCGTCGCCCAGCTCGCTCGCGATCGCGGAGGTCCGGCCCTGGTCTTCCAGCTCATGATCTATCCGGTGACGGATTGCGAGTACGCGAGTCGCTCGATGGTCGACAACGCCGAGGGCTACTTCCTCACGGCGGACGGGATGCGGTGGTTCTACGGCCTGTATCTCTCCGATCCCGACGAGGAAGCCGATCCGCGCGTCTCACCGCTGCGCGCCGCGGATCTCTCGAACCTTCCGCCGGGCTTCGTGCTCACGGCGGAGTTCGATCCGCTCCGCGACCAGGGCCGCGCGTACGCGGCGGCGTTGCGAGCCGCGGGGAACGAGGTCCCCGACACGCTGTACGAGGGCGTCTTCCACGGATTCTTCGCGATGTACGACCTCATCGACGTCGGGAAGCAGGCGATGCTCGACGCCGTCGCGGCGTTGCGCGGCGCGTTCGAGGAGCGCTGAGGCGCGCGTGGCCGTCATCGACCTCGCTGGGTTCGTCGCGGACCTGAAGGACCACGCGGTCGAGCACGGCTTCCACGTTCACGACGAGCGGCACTTCGTCGAGAGCTACTCGCTGCGTCAGAACTGGGAGGTCGACATGCATCCCGAGGAGGGATGCGAGGGCCCGGTCGACCTCTACCTCTCCCTCGAGGTGGATCCGCGGGTCCTCCTCGGCTTCGAGGACGCGGTGATCGAGGGAGAGGGCTACGAGGATCCGCCCGACGACTTCTTCCTCGCGTTGAGCTTCACCTGGGCGCTGCCGCCCCTGCCGCAGTCGCCCGATCTGCTCGTGCTCGCAACCGAGCTGGCGGCCGTCGGCGGGCCGGACCTCCCGCTCGAGGTGTCGGCCATCGACTCGTACCCCTCCGTCACGGATGCCCCCGAGACGAGCCTGCGCGTGGTCGCTCACCAGCGCGTCTCCCTGCTGCGCATCCGGGACGGTGAGGAGGTGCCCTGCGAGACGCTGGAGCGCTGCCTCGCCGTGAGCCGCTCGTTGCTCGGCCGGGCCGAGACCTGGCTGAGCTGACCGAGCCGAACCGGGCGCGGTGCCCGTTTCTGCGATGATTGCGCCCATGCCGATGCGCACCGACTGCCGCCATTACGAGAGCCGGACGTACGCGAACGGCGAGACCGTGCGGAAGTGCCGCCTCGACCTCGCGCCCGAGGCTCCATGGCGATGCCCGGACGACTGCCCGAGCTTCGACCTGCGGAAGTTCGACGCCGGATGGCAGTACGGGAGCCTCGGATCCCCCGAGGACCAACCCGAGTCCGAGCCGACGGGCGACGACGTGGGTGCCCTGCTCGACGACGCCGAGGACATCGTGAACGCAGCCGCGCCCGAGATCCTCGCCGAGTTCGAGGCCAAGCGGTCGAAGAGCCTCCTGCGCCGCAAGGGCAAAGGCAAGCGACGCCGCTAGGAGCGGCGTCCGTGCCGAGGCACGACGGGTGAGGCGAACGGGATGACGAGCACCGTCGACTCGACCGTCGCCGGCCCCGGCAAGCCCACGAGCCGCTGGCGCGGCCGCGCGTTCGGTCCCGCTTCCGAGCTTCCGTACCGCAGGCGCACGCGTGACGTCGTGGTCGGCGTGCTCGCCTTCACGATCGTCGGCCTCACGATCGCGCACTACGGGCACAGCTCCAAGAGCGAGCTCGATCTCTTCGAGGCGATCAACGGGCTGCCGAACGAGCTCGACTCGGCCTTCCGCGCGATCTACGGCCTGAGCGCGCTGTGGGCGGTAGGCCTCGTCCTGGTCGCGGCCCTCGTCGCGCGTCGGTGGCGTCTCGCGCGGGACCTCGCCATCGCCGGTGTGGTCTCGTGGGCAGCGGCGCGCGTGATCGGCGAGATCGTCGCGGGATCGGGCGGGATCTCGGCGTCGGTCAAGGTCGTGGTCCGCATCGGCCAGTCGAGCCCGTCGTTCCCGGTCGCGCGTCTCGCCGTGCTGGTGGCCGTCATCTCGGCCGCGTCGCCATACCTGACGCGCCCGGTGCGACGGCTCGGGCAGCTGCTCGTGCTGCTCACAGTGTTCGCCGCGCTGTACCTCGGCGTGGGTCTCCCGAACGCTGCCGTGGCCGGGATCGCGCTCGGTTGGGGGGTCGCGGCAGTGGTGCACTTCGCCTTCGGATCCCCGGGAGGCCGGCCCACGTCGAACCAGGTGGCCGGTGCTCTCGCGGACCTCGGGATCGACGCGACCGATGTGGCGCTCGTCGACCCACAACCGCGCCACGGCACGGTCATGATGGCGCTCGCGCCCGGCGGACCGCTCAGCGTGCGAGTGCTGGGGCGCGACGAGACGGACGCGCAGACGTTCGCAAGGCTCTGGCGCTTCACCGTCTACAAGGACGGCGGTCCGAGGGTGCATCTCACGCGGCTCGAGGATGTCGAGCAGGAGGCGTATGCGCTCCTGCTCGCCGAGCGCGCGGGCGTTCGAGTGCCCCCGGTGGTCGTCGCAGGGAGCGGCGGGCCGAACGCAGCGCTCCTCGTCACCCGGCCGCTCGGAGGCATCTCGCTGGCGGACGCAACTCCGGACCGAGCGAATGACGCGACCCTCGATGCCGTCTGGCACCAGGTCTCGCTGATGCACGGCGCGCACGTCGCGCACAGCCGCTTGAACACGGGCCACCTCGTGCTGACGGCCGACGGTCCGGGGATCGTCGACTTCGAGGACGCCACCGGTTCTGCAACCGAACAGCAGCAGGCCGCGGACGTTGCCGAGCTGCTCGTGAGCACCGCGGCGATCGTCGGCACGGATCGTGCCGTGGCGGCGGCCAAGCGCGGCCTGGGGCGCGAAGCCCTCGAACGCGCGCTCCCGCTGCTGCAACCTGCGGCGCTCAGCCGCGATCTGCACGTGCACGGCCGCGAGCGCCGCAAGGAGCTCCACAAACGCATCGACGATCTCCGCGCTGCGGCGGCATCCGCCGCGGGGAGCGAGGCGCCGCCGCTGCAGGAGCTGCACCGCGTCAGCACCACGAACCTGCTCATGGCGGTGGGAACACTGATCGCGATCGGCGCGCTGCTCTCTCAGGTCGGCAGCCCGCAAGAGCTCTGGGACACGGTGACGTCCGCGAACATCTGGTGGCTCGTGGTCGCGCTGCTCATCTCGTTCGCGACGAACATCGCGACCGCCATCGCGCTCATGGGCACGGTCCCGATCCCGCTCCCGCTGTGGCGCACGAGCGAGCTCCAACTCTCGATGTCGTTCTCGAACCTCGCCGTTCCCGCGGTCGGCGGCATGGCGGCGCAGATCCGCTTCCTGCAGCGGCAGGGATGTGATCTGGCCTCTGCGGTGGCCTCGGGCGGGCTGCTCATCAACGCCGGCAACATCCTCGCCCAGGTGGTCCTGTTCGGGTTCGCGCTGCTGCTCTCACCGAACACGCTCCACTTCGGACAGATCCCGACGAGCAGCATCTTCGAGGTCGTCCTCATCGCGATCGCGCTCCTTGCGATCGCGGCGGCGGTGATTCGTTACGTCCCGCGGATCCGCCGGGCGGTCGTCCCACAGCTGCGCAGTGCCGCCACCACCATGTGGGAGGCGGCTCGCTCGCCTCGCCGGGTCGCGTGCCTGCTCGGAGGAAACGCGATCAATGCGGTCATGTACGCGCTGGTCCTGGACGCGTGCGTCGCCGCGTTCGGGGGATCGATCAATTTCTGGACGCTGCTCGCCATCAACATCTTCGTGTCGACGATCGCGTCGCTCGTCCCGATTCCCGGTGGCAACACGGCAGTCTCGGCGGTGGGTCTCTCCGGCGCCCTCACTGCCGCAGGGGTTCCCACCGCCATCTCGGTCGCCGCGGTGCTGACCGACCAGCTCGTCACGAGCTTCATCCCCGCAGTGCCCGGCTGGTTCGCGACCAATGACCTGCTGCACCACGAGTACCTGTAGGTTCCGCGCCGGCGTGCTGCCGAGGCCGAGCGCTTTGGTGCGCCGCGGTGTGGCAACCTCGGAGTTCGACATGTTGCAGCGAGAGGTCGTGACCGGATGAAGCGCCTGCTCGCCGTCCTCGCTCTGGTCGCCGTCGTGATCGGGGTGTGGGCAGCGCCCGCGTCCGCGCACGCGACGCTCGAGAGCACGACGCCACCCGCCGGCGACGATCTCGTCCACTCGCCCTCGGTCGTCGGCCTGCACTTCGACCAGACGGTAGAGGTGAAGCTCGGCGGTATCCGGGTCTACGACTCGAACAGGAACCGGGTCTCCGACGTCGGCGCGCCGGAGCACCCGGGCGGTTCGGGTCGCGACGTGCAGGTCTCGATGCCGAAGCTGCGCGACGGCACGTATGTCGTCACGTGGCGCGTGATCTCCGCCGACTCGCACCCGGTGAGCGGCGCGTTCGTCTTCTCTGTCGGCACACCGAGCAAGAGCAACGATGCGGCGAGCGGTGTTGCATCGTCACTCCTGGGCTCGCAGGGTGGCTCCAAGACCCTCGGCTTCGTGGACGGGATCGCACGGTACGGCGTGTTCCTCGGCCTCACGCTGCTGGTCGGCGCGTGCGCGTTCCTTCTCCTGGTGTGGCCGGACGGCCGGAACCGGCGCCGCGTCGCGCAGATCATCTGGGCGTCGTGGGCCGTCACGCTCGTCTCCACGCTGATCGGATTCGCGCTCGAAGGCCCGTACGGGGCCGGCCTCGGTTTCGCCGACGCCTTCAAGCCTTCGCTGTGGAGCGACGTCTGGGGGACGAGCTTCGGTCACATCTGGATTGCCCGCGCGGTGCTGCTGCTTGCTGCGATACCGCTGCTGAGGATGCTCCTGCCGCGGCGCGGACCCGCCGCCGAGCACCCGCTGCCACGGTGGTGGGCTCCGGTGGGTGTGGTGATCGGGCTCGTGCTCTGCGCGACGCCCGGGCTCTCCGGGCACGCCACCACGGGACGCTGGACGCTGCTCGCGAAGGCCGCCGACACGCTCCACGTCGGAGGCGTCGCGCTGTGGCTCGGCGGCCTGGTGATCCTGTTCGCGGCGCTCTTGCCCGCTGCCGACGAGCGGCTGCTGCGCGCGACAGTGCCGCGCTTCTCGCGGTTCGCGCTGCTGGCGATGGCAGTGATCGTCGTGACGGGCGTGTTCCAGACGTTCCGCCAGGTGAACCGGCTCGGAGCCTTCCTCGACACTGACTATGGCGAGCTGCTCCTGGCCAAGATTCTCGTGTTCCTGGTGCTCATGGTGGTCGCCGCGTTCAGCCGCGATCTGGTCGCGCGGCGATGGGGCGTGCCCGAGGAGGACATCGGGCAATCCACGCCGGTCGTCCCCGGCCCGATGCCCGCGGGCGGTGGTGGCGTCGCGATCGCCGAGCCGCAGGTCGACGACCCTGAGCTGGACGTCGACCTCGACGAGTACCCCGACGGCTTCATCCTCGACGAGCCCACGGCCAAGAAGCGGCTCAAGCGCGCGATCTTCGTCGAGCTGGCGATTGCCGCGGTGATCCTCGGCCTCACTGCGGCGCTCGTGAACTCCGCTCCTCCTCGCGAGCTGGTGCAGAACGGGCCCTACATCGCCACGCTGAAGTCGCCCAGCCTCTGGTTCGACACCGAGATGGCGCCGGCGACGAGCGGGAGCAACTCGCTGCACCTCACCGCGCTCACCCCGGAGGGAGCGCCGTCGGACACGTTGCAGATGAGCGCGCAGCTCTCACAGTCGTCGAACAACATCGCGCCGATCAACGTGCAGCTGATTCGCGCCGGGCCGGGTCACTACATCTCGAACGGGCTCGCGGTGCCGTTCGCCGGAACCTGGAAGCTCGTCGTGCGCGCACTCGTCACACCCACCAACGAAGCCGTCGCGACTGGGAACGTCCCGATTCGTTAGCCGCTACGCGCGTCGGCCCCGGAGTGCGATCGCGGCGATACCCGCGATCAGGCCCAGCGCGCCGACGATGATTCCGATGATCGCGAGCGTCTTCGCGGAGTCGACATCGCTCGACGTCGCCACATTCTTGGGCAGGCTCGCCGCCGCTGAGCTCGACTCATTCGAGGAGCTCAGCTTGAGGACGGGTGCGGGGGTCTCGGGTTCCACTCCGGCCGTCGGTACCTCGATCCAACGTACGACCTGGCCGTTGCTGTACGTCTGCAGCGCCTTGAACACGAGCTGGTTCGTGTCGTCGGGGATGCCGTCGAGATCGACCGGGAACTGCTGGAACTGACCGGGTGTGATCTGGCCGCCCGACCAGGTGATCTGTGACACGACTTCAGTCACCGGCCCGTCGTCGCTCTGGACGGGCTTGGCGAGCTTCGTGGTCTCGACCTTCGCGGTCCAGCCCGGCACCGGCTGGACGCTGACGGTGGCGATCGGATGATCGGTCGGGAACACCACCTGCACCTGTGTTGTGTTCGCGTTGTCCATCTCGTTGGGGACTTGGAACGCGACAGTTGCGCCGCCGCCCTTCGGCACGGAGTCGGGGACGATCTCCACGTGCGCGAACGCCGGTGTCGCCCACAATGCGGCGACGACCACGACGAATGCCGATGCAACCCAACGACCTGGACCTCGCTTCACAGCAACCTCCCGCTCTCGGTGAACCGGCCGACCCTAGGCGAAGGTGCAGGACTGGACGCCGAAGACCGCGGAGGCGAATACGAGCTGGTTGTTGACGCCGGCCTGTTGGTACACCGTGCGTACGAAGGCAGGTGCGTTGGCGGTGAGCGCTGCCTTGATCTGCGTGGCCTCGGTCTCGAGCACCGCTCGGCGCGCGGTGAGCACCTTCTGCCATGAGGAGCTGCTTGTAGGCGGCTGGCCAAGCTTCTCGAGCTCCACAAGGAGCTCGTGTGGAAGCCGACGGATCGCCGGCTGATCGAAGTATCGACCGACCTGTGGGAGCAGGTTCTTGTCCGGATGAAACGGATCGAAGGTCGAGAAGGGGAACTGGGGCAGCTCGGCGGCTTTCGCCTCGGCGCCACTGCAGGCGGCGTTCGCGCGCCGGATGAACGTCGCGTTCGTCGCTGAGCGCGGAACCACGCCGACCGTTAGGTCGTGGCCCTTGAGGTCGAACTCGACGACGCTGAACAGGCGCCCGGCCGCCAACGGCACGTTTGGATCCACCGTGAGATCTCGTTCAAAGTCGAGGCGCCCGTGCACTCCCTTGTACATGCCGGTGCTGCCGGTCGCCTGCCACGGCGGATTCGTCGATTCCAGGTGGCCCACGCCGCTCACGGTCAGTGTTCCATCGCTCGTCGTGCCCGATGCCGAGCAATTCTCGAGCACATCGTTGGGAATGACCTTCGTGAAGATGCAGGTGGTGTGGGCCGTGCCGACGAACTGGCCGTCCGCGTCGCGCAGCCTCGCGGTGATGTTCTCGGTGTCTCCGGGACTGGGTCCCGAAGGCGGCGCGTCGACGAAGCTGGCTCGCCCGACTGCGTCGAAGACCAAGACCTGCCGCACCGGTTGACTCGCACTGCTGCTCGACCACGGCCCAAGACCAGTCAGGGCCATCGCCACCACAGTTCCGGCCACCACCAATGCCACCAGGATCGCTGCTGCAAAGCGGTTCACTGCGACCCTCCGATCACGATCCGCTGACGGTGTTCGAGGGGTCGGAAATTGCTCCGAGCTGGAGGAGCATCGCCAAGAGGTCATTGACTGCCCAGCGCTCGACGATGCGGTCGTCTGC
This sequence comes from Acidimicrobiia bacterium, assembly GCA_036557185.1. Lineage (GTDB taxonomy): Bacteria > Actinomycetota > Acidimicrobiia > IMCC26256 > JAENVU01 > DATBHZ01. The sequence continues at coordinate 11,282 of DATBHZ010000106.1, forward strand.
GACGCGGTACATGAACGCGGTACCCCGCTCGCAGTGGCCCGCGGGGACGTCGAAGCCCCGAAAACGGCCGCCGGGCCAGTCGTGCGCGCGAACCCCGAACTGCACGACGAGGTCGTCCTCGGCCACGACGAGCAGCTCCTTCCACGGGAACGACTGGAAGTTGCTGCCCTCGGTCTCCAGCCACTGGCGGGTTCCCGCCAGCCCGGGGGGCCGGCCGGGAGCGAGGGCGTGGTTGATCATGTCGGGGCTGCACAGCTCGTCGAGCTGGCCGAAGTCCCGTGTCACGAGGAGCGAGTCGAACCCTTCCACGATCGTCTTGTTGGTCTCGATGCCCATCGATGCCTCCAATATTCGTGATACCCCTACTATTACAGAGATAGTTGTACTGTCGCGAATATGCGTGAGCGCGTCAAGAGGCAGTACGACAACTCGAGGCGGCTCGCGCAGGTCCGAGCCACACGGCTCAAGGTCATCGACGCCGCCAAGAGCCTGTTCATCGAGCACGGCTACCCGGCGACCACCCTCGATTCGGTCGCCGACGCCGCAGACGTCCCGCTGCCCACCCTCTATCGGCTCTTCAAATCGAAGCGCGCGCTGTTGTCAGCAGTTTTGGATACGTCCTTCGGCGGTGACGATGAGCCAGTCGCATTCGTCGACCGGGACGCGGTGCAACGTGCGCTCAGCGAGTCCGACCCCCGCCGAATGCTCGAGGCATTCGCCACGATCGCCACGGAGCTGTTGGGTCGCTCGTCCGCAATCCAACAGGTGTTGGCCAGTGCGGCGCAGGTTGATGCGGAAGCCGCGGGTCTGCTGACCGAGATCCGTCGTCAGCGGCACACGGGGCAATCGAGAATCATCGCGGCGCTCGTGGACCGTGGCGCGCTCGATCCTGGACTCGAGCCCTCCGAGGCCGCCGACCTCGTCTACCTCCTCATGTCGCCCGACGCCTACCGGATCCTGACCATCGAGCGCGGCTGGAAGCCCGAGACATTCGACAAATGGTTGGCGCACGTGTTGTGCAGAACGCTCCTCGCGCCTGAGTAGTGGCGCCGGACGCGTCGTCCGACTCGTGCGAGCGGAGGGAGTCGAACCCCCACGTCCTTACGGACACCAGGACCTAAGCCTGGCGCGTCTGCCGTTCCGCCACGCTCGCGTGTCCACCCACTGTCGCGCACGCGCCGGTGAGCTCTGCGAGAAACTCGCTTTCCGTGCTCTGGATGCGGCGCTACGTGACGCCCGAGCTGTGCGCGGAGGCGTGCCACCTGAGCGCGTCGGGGAGAGGGAGCGGCTCGCAGAAGGCATAGCCCTGTCCGCGCGTACAGCCGAGCGCGACGAGCCGGTCCCACTGATCGAGGGTCGAGATGCCCTCGGCGATCACTTCGATGCCGAGCCCGCGGGCGAGGCTGATGATGCTTCCGACGATCGTGTCGCCCGCTTCACCGCCGAGCTCGCTCATGAAGGACTCGTCGATCTTGAGGATGTCGATCGGCAGCCGTCGCAGGTGGCGCAACGACGAGAACCCGCTGCCGAAGTCGTCGATGGCGATCAGGACGCCGAGCTCGTGGAGGGCGTCGAGCGCCGAGCGCGCGGTCGGCGCATCCTCGAAGAGGGCGCTCTCGGTGACATCGAGGCAGAGGCGCCCGGGTGGGATGTCGGTCTCCGCGAGAGACCATGCGAGGTGCTCGACGAGATCCGCCTGGCTCAGCTCACGTGGCGAGAGGTTGATCGCGACCATGAGATCGCGTTCGGGCGGGATCGTTGCGATGGTGCTGCACGCGAGCGCGACGACCCGCCGGCCGATCGGCACGATGAGCCCGGAAGCCTCGGCCTCGCTCAGGAAGTGCTCGGGTGTGAGCAGTCCTCGGGTCGGGTGCTGCCAGCGCAGCAGCGCCTCGAACCCGACCGTCTCGAGGGTCCGGAGATCGAGGATCGGTTGGTAGAGCAAGAGCAGCTGAGCACCTTCGAGCGCGCGGTGCAGATCGGTCTCGGTCTCGAGCGCCGCGGCGGTGGCAGCTCGGAGCTTCTCGTCGAAGACCTCGTAGCGGTTTCGCCCGCGGTCCTTCGCCCGATACGCCGCAAGATCCGCGTCACGCAGCAGGTCGGCGGCTGTCGACGAATCGCCGGCGACGGCGATCCCGATGCTCACCGTCACGAAGATCTGCCGATCGTGGATGTCGAACGGCGTCGCGAGCGTGCGCTGGATGCGATCCGCGACGTGCTCGGCCTCGACCGGGTGGTGGAGATCGGTGCACACGACCACGAACTCGTCCCCGCCGGTTCGGCTGGCCAGGTCGCCTCGACGCAGCACCCCGCTCAGCCGCTTTGCGAACGCGACGAGGAGCTCGTCCCCGCCGGCGTGGCCCATCGCGTCGTTGAGGTTCTTGAAGCGGTCGACGTCGAGGAACAGCACCGCAACGCGCAATGGGGTGCGTGCAGACCGGGCGAGCTCGTGGTTGAGGTGCTCCAGCAGTCGATTCCGGTTGGGGAGACCTGTCAGTGGGTCGTGCGCGGCCTCGTGCTGCAGCCGCTGCTCGAGTTGCTTCCGCTCGGTGACGTCGAAGATGGCGCCATCGGTGAATCGCCGCGCACCCGTCTCGTCGAAGAGCGTCTGGCCGTGTTCGAGCACCCAATGCGTGGTTCCGCCTCGGTCGCGGATGGGATATTCGATCTCGAACGGGCGCCTCGCGTCCGCTGCCCGCTCGTATTCGTGAGCAACGCGCGCTCGGTGCTCACCGACGACGAGGTCGGCATATGCGAGGCGCCGCGCGAGGTAGTCGTCGACCGGGTAGCCCGTGAGCTTCTCGATCGCGGGGCTCACGAGCTCGAACGACCCCGGGAGCTCGGGAGTACGGCGGTACACCACGCCGGGGATGTTCGCGATGAGCGTCCGGAGCCGCTCCTCCTCGGCGTGGAGGCCTTGCTCCGACTCGCTCGCCGCTCGGCGTGCGTCGAAGCGAGCGAAGACCGTGCTGAGCACGCCCGCCGTCGTGCGTAGGACACGCACCATGTCGTCATCCCAGGCGCGCTCATCCTGCAGGCTGTCGAAGCGCAGATACCCGCGGAGCTCGCCCGCGACGAGGATGGGCGCGGCGATCGTCGAGCGGACGCCCTGGAGCGTGAGGTGATCGCGCTCGGTCTCCCAGTCATGGTCGAGCGCGGCGACCGAGCGCAGATGAATGGTGTGGCCGCGGCGCAGCGCGCTCATCCAGGCGGTCGCGGCCGCGGTGTCGAGGGGGAGCAGCGGCGCAGCCTGGGCACCCGTCGTGCGCATGCTCGCGTGCGTCGGATGCATGCTCCGACCGTCGTCCGTAGGGAGGAACAGCACGGCGCGGTCGATCACGGCAGCGTCGGCGAGCGTCTCGAGCGCCCGCCGGAGCGGCTCGTCGCTCTGCCCCTCCGCAACGTCGACCATGCTCGCGGCCACTCGTGCTGCCGCTTCGCCGAGCACGCGCGTGTCGTGCAGCGCCTCCTCGACGGCTGCGCGCCGCGCGAGGTTTCGCACCGACAGCACGACGCCGCCCGCGTCGTGGATGAGCGGGTTCGCGTCGCGTGCCGCGAGCTCGACCGGTGCCCAGGTGAGATCGGCACGGAGCAGGCGCGCCCTCAGGTCGGGGCCGTCCGTGTTCCCCGCGAGGTATTCCGCGAGCCGCAGGCGCGCATGCTCGGCGTCGTCAGGGTGCACGAGCGCGATGCCGTCGATGCCGAGGAGCGTCCCGGGCTCGCACCCGAGCATCCGCTCGACGGCGGGTGTCGTCGCGACGATGCGCCCGCGCGCGTCGATGACCGCCATGCCGTCCTGCGCGTGATCGAGCAGGACACGCAGGTACCGGTCGTCGGGTGGGGGAGGAGCGCCGGGGACGCCGGGCTCGCCTGGGGGCATTGCGTAGTTTTTCGGATTTGTCCGTTCCGGCCTTGAGCGGCTCGTCAGGCCCGAGAATCCGCCCTTCCGGTACGGTGCGGGCATGGGCAAGCAGATCCCGATCGTCGACTACCTCGTCCTCGAAGACGGGCCGGCGCACCTCGTCGCTCAGGAGTCCACGGAGACGGGGGCGCTGTACTTCGACCGCCGGAACGCGGATGCCCGGTCGGGCAAGCCGGGTTTCCGGCCGCGGCAACTCGCGACGACCGGGACGGTCCGCACCTTCACGATCGTGCACCGTGCCGCGCCCGGGGTGCCCACTCCCTACGTCTCCGCAGTCGTCGATCTCGACGGCGGGGGCGTGGTCAAGACGAATCTCATCAATCTCGAGCCCGATCCCGAGCACGTCCGCTTTGGGATGCCCGTCCGTCTCGCGACGTACGTCGTCGGCACGGACGACGAAGGCACCGAAGCGGTTGCGTTCGGTTTCGAGCCGGTCGAGGGGAGCAGCAATGGCTGAGCGTGACGTCTGGATCCTCGGGGCAGCGATGACCAAGTTCCAGCGCTACCCCGACAAGGACCTCATCGACCTCGGCGCGGACGCCGCCATGGACGCGCTCGACGACGCGGGTGTGAGCATTCAAGACGTCGACGTGATGGGCGCGGGCAACCTCGCAGAGGCGGCGAGTGGCGTCGGGCAGCGACTCCAGAAGCAGATCGGGCAGACCGGCATTCCCGTCTTCAACGTCGCCAACGCGTGCGCGACCGGAGCGACCGCGGTGCGCTGCGCCTACCTCGCGATCAAGGCAGGCGAGGCGGAGGTCGGGTTGGCCGTCGGCCTGGAGAAGATGGGGAAAGCGGGTCTGCTCGGCGCGTCGGCACGCTCCGACAAGAAGAGCTACGAGCCCTCGGGCCGCTACGGGGCGGTGATGAGCGTCGAGGGCCGTCTCGGCACGACGCTGATGCCCGGAGTCTTCGCGCAGGCCGGTATGGAGTACGCCGGACAGCACGAAGGTGTGGGGTTCGAGCAGTTCGCGCGCGTGGCCGAGAAGAACCATGCGCACTCGACGCTCAATCCGCTCGCCCAGTACCAGAAGGCGTTCTCCCTCGACGAGGTGATGGGCGCAGAGATGATGGCGTACCCGAACACGCTGCTCATGTGCTGCCCCACCGGCGACGGCGCCGCCGCGCTCGTGATGGTGAGTGAGGAGCGGCTTCGCAAGCTCTCCGACGAGCAGCGCGCGCGTGCGGTGAAGATCAGCGCATCGGTGATGACGTCCGACCCCTGGACCGAGACCGATCAGGTGCAGCCCGACGTGAACACGCTCACGCGGAACGCCGCGTCCGCGGCGTACGAGCAGTCGGGCGTCGATCCCAAGGACCTCGACCTCGTCGAGCTCCACGACTGCTTCGCGACGGCGGAGCTGCTCCACTACGACAACCTCGGTCTGTGCCAGCCCGGTGAAGCCGGCAAATTCATCGACGAGCGCGGTCCGTGGCGCGACGGCAAGATCCCCGTGAACGTCAGCGGTGGCCTCATCTCGAAGGGGCACCCGCTCGGGGCAACAGGTGTTGCCAACCTGTACGAGGTCGCGACGCATCTCCGCGGCGAGGCAGGCGACCGGCAGATCGAGGGAGCGACCGTGGGGCTGACCCACGTCATCGGCCTGGGGTCGGCATGCGCCGTGCACGTGCTCGAAAAAGCCCAGGTCTGACGGCCATTTTCAAGTTTCCCGGCGGCACCGCCGAATTAGGAGGTTCGGACTAGGCGGACGTCGGGAGAGGTCGTTCCATGTTCACGAAGTGTGCGGTGTGTGGGTATTTCACACCGAACGGTTCGGAACAGTGCAAGCACTGCGGCGCGCAGGTCGTGGCTGCCGAGGCTGCACCCGCTTCCCCGCAGGCCGCGCCAGCGCCTGCACTGGCTCGGCCTCGTGCGGTCGGCTCGCGTCCGGCGTTTGGGGGTCCGCCCCCTCGTCCTCCGGCGGCGCGTGTAGGCGGCCCACCCCGCCCCGCGCCACCGTTGCCTCCGCCGGCGCCTGTCGCACCTCAAGCGGGCGGACCGCCTCCCGCGGCTCCCGCGCCTTCATCTCCGCCGGCAGCGCGGCCGACTGCGCGCCCGCCTGTATCACCGGCGGTCGCGCCTCCCGCCGCGCGCGTCGCTCCTCCCGGACGGCCAGCGGCCGCGCCGCCCGTCGCTCCTGCCGCGCCGGTTGCTCCCGCGCCTGCCCCCGCTCCGCCGACGGATGACTCGCTCCTGCCGTCCGGTCCGGAGGCGCCGCCGATCGAGCACGTCCCGAGTGACTCGTTCCTTCCGGGTGCCGTCGCAACGCCAGGCCAGTACGTCCCGCCGACGGCGCCGCCTCCTGCACCGGAGGAGGCTCCTCCTGCTCCCGAAGATGTCGCGCCGTCGGGCGACGCGCGCCCCGTCGACCCGATCCTCGCGTCGCTCGCGCCCCCGGTTGCCGCGCCGCCCGTGCCTCCCGCTCCGCCGGTTGCCGCGCCGCCAGTCCCATCGGCACCGCCGGTTGCCGCGCCCCCGATCCCTCCGGTCGCGCCTCCGGTCTCGGCCCCGCCGGTGCCTCCCGCGCCGCCGGTGCCCCCTGCTCCGCCGGTTGCCGCGCCCCCGGTCCCGCCGGCACCGCCAGTTGCCGCGCCCCCGATCCCTCCCGCCGCGCCTCCGGTCTCCGTCCCGCCGGTGCCTCCCGCGCCGCCGGTTGCCGCGCCCCCGGTCCCACCGGCACCGCCGGTTGCCGCGCCGCCCATCCCTCCTGCGCCGGCTCCGACGCCGCCTGTCGTGGTGCCGGCCGCGCACTCGGGGACGACGACATCTTCGAGCGCTTCACCGGTCACGTTCGCTCCGATGCAGGCACCGTCCACGCTCGCGCCACCGGCCGGCATCGCACCGCTCGCAGACCCGGCAGCTCGGATCGCCGGCACGGCGATCGCGGCGCCGCCGGCGCCTCGAGTTGCCGAAGCCCCGCCGCTCGACGCGACGGACGACACCATCGTCTCGACGCTTCCGTCCGACGGCAGCCTCGTCGACCCGCCGCTCCCCCTGCAGCCGCCGCCCGAGGCTCCCGGATGGCGCTCGGGGTTCACGCTGCACGGCCCGGCACGCCGGCCCCTCCTCGTGCTCGGTGCGATAGCGCTCGCGCTCGCGCTGTTCCTCATCACGCTCGGCGCGATGGCAGCGCTGCGCGGTGGGAGCGACAAGCCGTCGAAGCCGCCCTCGAGCCCGAGTGTGTCCGTGCCTCCGCCGACCGCCGCTCCGAGCCCTTCGCCGGCACCGCAGCCCTCGTCGAGCGCGACACCGACCCCGACGCTGCGCCCGGGCGACGGGACGATCACACCCGTCACGCCGAGGCCGACACCGAACCCCTAGCGCTCAGACCGCTGTCCAGCCCCCGTCCACGCTGAGCACGGCACCGGTGACATACGAGCTGGCGTCCGAAGCGAGATAGAGCAACGCGCCGTCGAGCTCGTGCTCGTCGCCCCCGCGGCCCATCGGTGAGGTTCGGCGCATCCACCGCTCGGTCACGCCGTTGTCGAAGATGCCCATCGTCATCTCGGTAGGGAAGTAGCCGGGGGCGATCGCGTTGACACGAACGCCCGATCGCGCCCACTCGACCGCGAGCTGTCGAGTGAGGGTGACAAGGCCGCCTTTCGACGCGACGTAGGCGACGATCCCGGCATTCACCCCCACGAGGCCGTACTGCGATGCGATGTTGACGATCGAGCCACCGTCCGGCATGGCGCGCGCCGCGGCCTGGGCCAGCGCGAACGGCACGATCAGGTTGATGTCGACGATCTCGCGAAATCGCTCGACGGGGAAGTCGCGAGCGGGGATCTCGTCGCTGGCGCCCGCGTTGTTGACGAGGATGTCGACGCGCCCGGTTGCGTCGAGCGCGATGTCGATGAGCTCCGCGGCTGCCCCGTCGGCGGCGAGGTCCGTGGCGACGACGACGGGATCCCGCAGCTCCTCGGCGAGCGCTTCGAGGCGATCCTTCCTGCGCGCCGCGAGCACGACGCGGGCCCCCGCAGCATCGAGGACCCGGGCGAATCTGCTCCCCAGGCCTGTGGAAGCCCCGGTCACGACCGCGACCCGGCCGTCGATCCGGAACAGCGCCAGGGGATCCAGCCCGGTCCCGGCTCGCGGACGCTCGCTCATGCGGGGCGAGCGTACCGGCGGCACGGGCGCGCGGGGCCCGCGATGCGGCAGGATCAGGCCGTGAACGCGGCGAGCAATCGGCGGATCGCGCTGCTGGCGCCGATGGTCTCCGAGCTGAGACCGTTGGTGAAGCGAGGTTCGTTGCAGTCCGAGACGATCGGCGGCGTGCGCGTCGCGACCGGTCGCGCCGGCGACAACGATGTCGTCGCCGCGAAGATCGGCATCGGTACCGAGCGCGCCGCACGCGCAACGGAGCGTGTGCTCGATACGGGCCAGTTCGACCGCGTGATCGTCGTGGGCATCGCCGGCGGAGTCGGCTCGATCCCGATCGCCGAGCTCGTCTTCCCCGAGACGGTCATCGACGGGCCGAGCGGCCGTGAGTACAAGCCCGAGCCGTTCGACGGGATCGTTCCGAGAGGCGGGCTCAGCACGTCCGACGAGTTGCACGTCGACGACGAGATGCTCCGATCGTTCACGGAGCGCGGGGTGATTGCGCTCGACATGGAGACGTCCTCCGTCGCGGAGGTTTGCGCGCAGCGCGATGTGCCGTGGTCGGTCGTGCGCTCGATCTCGGACATCGCCGGTGAGAGCCCGCTCGACGACTCGCTGCTCGAGCTGGCCGGGCCCGACGGTACGCCGCAGATCGGACCCACGCTGCGATATCTGGCCACGAAGCCGCAGCAGATCCCGAAGCTCGTCGGTCTCGCGCGTGACTCCATGCGCGCGGCGAACGCAGCTGCCGCCGCCGCTCTCCGGCTCAGCGCCTCGCTCTGACCCGCGGCCGCCTCACCGTTCCGGGGTTCCCGGGTACCCGTCGTGTATGACTTGGCCGCGTGATCCATCCGACGGTCGCCACGCTGCGGCTCTTCCTGCACGTCCTCGCCGCGACGATCTGGGTGGGCGGCCAGCTGACGCTCGCGGGTCTCGTGCCGACGGCTCGCACGATCTCGCCAGGCGCGCCGCGCACGCTCGCACACCGCTTCGCCCAACTCGCGTGGCCGGCGTATGGGGTGCTGATCCTGACCGGGATCTGGAACATCACCGCCGTGCATCCGGTCTGGGACAGCACCTACGGAACGACGCTCATCATCAAGCTCGCCGTCGTGGCGCTGTCGGGCATCGCGGCGTGGGCCCACTCGGCGAGCAGCACACCGAGGGCGATCGCGGTGTGGGGTGCGATCTCCGGCTTGTCGGCCGTGCTCGCCTTGTTGCTCGGCGTGATGCTGCACGGGTGACTCAGCTCGCGGCGCGCGTGCCCACGAGCTCCGCGGCGTGCCGCGCGATCACCTGCTCCTCGTCGGTCACGATGACCCGCACCGTGCACGCTGCGGCGCTCCGGCTGATGACCGCCGAGCTCGCCTCGTTCGCGGCGGCGTCGAGCACGACACCGAGGTGGTCGAGCCGGGCACAGATCTCAGCGCGCACGACCGCGCTGGGCGCGCCGATCCCGCCCGTGAACACGAGCGTCTCGATTCCTCCTAGCACCGCCGCGAGCGCTCCGATCTGCTTGCACGCGGCGTAGCAGAACAGCTCGACGGCAAGTGCGCTCCGAGGATCCGTCGCGCGCGCGTCGAGCAAGGTGCGCATGTCCCCCGAACGCGCCGAGACGGCGAGCATCCCGCTCTCGCGATCGAAGAGCCGATCGAGTGCGTCGGCGTCCAGGCCTTGCTCCCGCACCAGGTAGGTCACGACGCCGGGATCGAGATCGCCCGCGCGGGTGCTCATCACGAGGCCGCCGGCCGGCGTGAGGCCCATCGTGGTGTCGACCGCCCGTCCGTCGCGCAACGCCACGAGGCTCGCCCCGCTGCCGAGGTGCGCGATCACGCTCCGGCCCCCGAGCTCGGGGCCGAGTGCCGCCACCACGTACTCGTAGGAGAGCCCGTGGAATCCGTAACGACGCACCCCGGTCTCCCAGAGCGGCGCAGGCAGGGCGAAGCGCTGCGCGTGCTCCGGCATGGTGCGATGAAACGTCGTGTCGAAGCACGCGATCTGTGGGACGTCGGGAACCCGCGAGCGCAGGAGCTCGATGCAATCGAGCGCCGCCGGCTGGTGCAGTGGGGCGAGGGGCACGACAGCTCGCAGATCGTCGAGCACCCGGTCGGTGACCACGACCGGTGCATCATGGAGCGGTCCGCCGTGCACGACCCGATGCCCGACCGCGTCGAAGTCAACGAGGTCACCCTGGAGCGCGCTCAGCGCGCGATCGACCATCGTGTCGATCCCCGCGCTCGCGTCGCCCGTCTCCTCATGGCGTTCGAGCTCCTCGGGACCATCCGGCCCGCACCGGAACAGCGCGGTCTTGAGGGAGCTCGATCCGGCGTTGATGCAGAGGACGATCGGAGCGCACCCGCCGAGGGCCTCGCTCACGGGCTCCACGTCCAGTCGCGGATCTCGGGGAGGTCCTCGAAGTGCTCGCGGATGTAGTCGTGGTGCCGCTGCAGCATCGTGTCACAGTGCTCCAGCAGCTCATCCGACCCGCTCCGCCGGCGACGGGCGCGACGAACCGCTTCGGCCGCGAGGTGGTACCTGCTCGTCTCGTTCAACACGACCATGTCGAAGGGTGTGGTCGTCGTCCCCTGCTCGCGATATCCGCGTACGTGGAAACGGTCGTCCTCCGGGCGACCGTGCACGATCTGGTGCAGCTCCCGCGGATAGCCGTGGAACGCGAACACGATGTCGGTGTCGGCGGTGAAGATGTCCGCGAACCCCTCGTCGCTCAGCCCGTGCGGATGGACGTCCGGAGGGAACAGGCAGGTCAGGTCGACGACGTTCGCCACGCGCACCCGCAGGTCCGGCACGTGCCGGCGCAGGAGCCATGCCGCGGCCACCGTCTCCAACGTCGCGGTGTCCCCGGCGCACGCGAGCACCACGTCCGGCTCACCGTCGTCGTTGCTCGCCCATTCCCAGGCCGACGCGCCGCGGGCGCAGTGCGCTCGCGCCGCCTCGAGGTCCAACCACTGCAGCTCCGGCTGCTTGTCGATCACGATGAGGTTCACGTAGCCGTGACTCCGGAGGCAGTGATCGGCGACGCTGAGGAGGCAATTCGCGTCCGGCGGCACGTAGACGCGCACCACCGAGCCGCGCATCGCGAGCAAGGTGTCGATGAAGCCCGGGCCCTGATGGCTGAACCCGTTGTGGTCGTTGCGCCAGCACGTCGACGTGAGGAGGAGGTTCAGCGACGCGATCGGTGCGCGCCAGTCGAGATCACTTGAAGCTTCGAGCCACTTGGTGTGCTGGATGGCCATCGACACCGACACCATCGCGAACGCCTCGTAGGTCGCGAACAGACCGTGGCGCCCGCTGAGCAGGTATCCCTCCAGCCACCCCTCGCAGTTGTGCTCGCTCAGCACTTCCATCACGCGGCCGTCGGGCGACTCGTGATCGTCGGATTCGACGGTGGGATCGAGCGTGCAGCGGCTCTCGACCTCGAACACCGCGTCGAGACGGTTGGATCGAGTCTCGTCAGGGCAGAACAGCCGGAAGTTCGCGGTGTCGGCGTTCATCTTGAACACATCGCGCAGCAGCTCACCGAGCCGGCGGGTCGATTCCACGTGCTCGGTTCCCGGCGCGGGCACGGGGACCGCATAGTCCGCGTAGTCGGGGACGCTCAGCGGTTCGAGGAGCGTGCCGCCGTTCGCGTGCGGGTTCGCGCTCATGCGAAGCGCTCCTTCGGGCGCCAGCGTGCGCAGCTCCGGCACGAGGCATCCGTGCTCGTCGAAGAGCTCTTCAAGCTGGTAGCTGCGCATCCACGCTTCGAGCTGCGCGAGATGCGCGGGGTTCTCCCGTACGTTCGGGAGCGGCACCTGGTGGGCGCGGAAGGTTCCTTCCACGAGCTGCCCGTCGACTTCGTGTGGTCCGGTCCATCCCTTGAGCGTCCGCAGGACGATCGCCGGCCAGCGGGGGCGGCCGACGCGACCGCCATTGCGCGCCCCGTCCTGGATCTCGCGGATCCTCTGGTAGCAGGTGTCGAGCGTTGCCGCGAGATCTCGATGGACGGCCTCGGGCTCGGTCCCCTCGACGAAGTGCACCTCGTACCCGTGCCCGCGCAGGATCGACTCGACGTCCTCGTCCGCGGTGCGCCCGAGCACGGTCGGACCGCTGATCTTGTATCCGTTGAGGTGGAGGATCGGCAGCACGGCGCCGTCCCGAGCCGGGTTCAGGTAGTGGACGCCCTTCCACGAGCCCTCGAGCGGGCCGGTCTCGGCCTCGCCGTCCCCGATGACGCACGCAACCACGAGATCCGGGTTGTCGAAAGCAGCGCCGAAGGCGTGGACGAGCGCGTAGCCGAGCTCCCCGCCCTCGTGAATCGACCCCGGTGTCGGTACCGCGACGTGGCTCGGCACACCGCCGGGGGTCGAGAACTGGCGAAACAGCCGGAGGATCCCTGGCTCGTCGCAGGTCACCTCCGGGTAGACCTCGGTATACGTCCCTTCGAGGTAGACGTTGGCGAGGAGCGCCGGGCCTCCGTGTCCAGGGCCGGTGACATAGATCATGTTGGCGCCCGTCGAGCGGATCAGGCGGTTGAGATGCACGTACACGAGGCTGAGGCCGGGCGACGTACCCCAATGGCCGAGCAGGCGCGGCTTGACGTGCTCCGGCCGCAGCGGTGTTCGCAGGAGGGGGTTGGCCTGCAGGTAGATCTGACCGACCGTCAGGTAGTTCGCCGCTTGCCACCAGCGCTGCATGCGCGCGACGTCTTCGTGACCGAGTTGCTCCACAACCACAGCAGTATGGTGCGCGTCGCCGTCCCCGCAAACGACCGATGGCTGAACGGAGCATCTGTGCCGGTGACGGGCTGTCCATGAGAGCCTGGTGGGTCGAGTCGCCGGCGCCGATCGACACGCACCCGTTGCGTTTCGGCGACCGCGACGATCCCATACCGGCGCCCGACGAGATCCTCGTCGAGGTGTCGGTGTGCGGTGTCTGCCGAACCGATTTGCACCTCGCGGAAGGTGATCTTGCACCGCACCAACCGCACGCGATTCCCGGCCACGAGGTCGTCGGTCGTGTGATCGAGCGCGGCGCGAGCGCGCGGCGCTTCGAGCTGGGGGAGCGCGTCGGCATGGCCTGGCTCCGCCACACGTGCGGCGTCTGCCGCTTCTGCCGCTCCTCGCGCGAGAACCTGTGCGTCGAACCGCTCTTCACAGGTTGGGACGCGGACGGCGGGTACGCGGAGCGAGCGGTCGTCCCCGAGGCATACGCATACCGGCTGCCCGAGCGACTCGACGATCGCGAGGCCGCCCCGTTGCTGTGCGCCGGGATCATCGGCTTTCGCGCGCTCCGCCGTGCCGCGCTCCCGCCGGGCGGCCGGCTCGGGATCTACGGGTTCGGCGCGTCCGCCCATCTCGCGGCTCAGGTCGCGCAGCACGAGGGCGCGACCGTGCACGTGATGACGCGTTCGCCCGCCGCTCAGCAGCTCGCTCTCGAGCTGGGTGCGGCATCGGCCGGCGGAGCCGACGCTGCGCCGCCGGAACCGCTCGACTCAGCGATCCTGTTCGCGCCGGTCGGCGAGCTGGTACCCGTTGTGATGCGGGCGCTCGACCGGGGCGGAACACTCGCCATCGCAGGCATCCACCTCAGCGACGTGCCGACGCTCAACTACGAGACCGAGCTGTTCGAGGAGCGCCAGCTCCGGAGCGTGACGGCGAACACACGGGCAGACGGTGAGGAATTCCTCCAGCTGGCGGCCGGGATCGGGCTGCGACCGACCATCGTGCCGTATCCGCTCAGCGACGCCGACCGCGCGCTCGCGGATGTCGCGCACGACCGGCTGACGGGTGCCGCGGTGCTCGACGTCGCGGTGTGAGCGCTCGGGTCACACGGTCGCCGCGGCGAGCCGCGAGGCGTAGTCCGAGGCGAGAGCATCGAGTGCCGCGCCGGTGTCACCTGTGAAGCACGATCCGTGCATCACCGCGAGCGTCTCGGCACCCAGCTCCGCGAGACCGCGGATGGTCGGCGCGGTGCGCGGTGTCAGGCAGGTCGCGCCGAACGCATCCTCGGCCTGGGCTGCCGGCTCGAGGATGTCGTCGCTCGTGAGCGCCGGGCCGTCGCCGAGCTGTGTGAAGAGGTCGCCGCAGAGGAGCGTCTTCGTCGTCTCCTCGTACAGGACGCGCGCCTCCCAGCCGTGCGGGACGTGCGGCGTGTCGATGTGCTGCACCCGGTGCGCGCCGAGCTCGATCGTCTGACGATCGCTCAGCGGGACGGGCGGCCGGTCGGCGAGGTCGTTCAGCGACACCATGCAGCCGAGCACGCCGTGGGCGACCTCTGCATTCGGTGCCGCCGCGAGCATCTCGTTCATCGAGCCCGACTCGTCGGCCTCGAGGTGCCCGAAGGTGATCCAACGGAGGCGCTCCAATGGGGTCACGGTAGAGATCGCCTCGGCGACCATGGGGAACATCGCGCGCTGGCCGGTGTGGAAGATGAGCGGTTGCTCGTCGTCGATCAGATATTGGTTGAACGTGAATCCCGTGGGGCCGATCTCCGGGACGAAGGTCGAGAGCCGGTAGATGCGGTCGGCGATCTCCTCGATTCGTGTGTCCATGGGGATGCTCCTTCGGTGTGTCCTTGGCCTCGTGCCGGGTCAGAGAGGTGACCCCGCGAGGAGACAGAACTCGGTTCCTTCGGTGTCGGCCATGATCGCACCCAGGCCGGAGAAGATGTCCGAGACGAACCGGCCGCCAAGTGCCTCGACACGCGCGATCGAGGCTTGCAGATCGTCGACCCAGATGTCGAGGTGCACGCGTGTCTTGCCTGGTGTCGGCGCCGGGACGGGTTGAAAGTTCAACGCAGGGCCGCCGGTAGTTGCCGGGCCGACGTCGAACCAGCCGTCGTGATGCGGCCGGATCGGCAGCTCGAGGAGAGCGCTCCAGAAGCGCGCGGCGCGCTCCGGATCGACACAGTCGAGCGTCGTCTTCCCCCACGCGAGCGTCATGGCCTCAGGTGCAGCCGCCCGCGTCGCAGATGCAGAACTCGTTCCCTTCCGGGTCCTGCGTCAGCAGCCAGTGGCTTCCGTGCTCCTCGCGCTGCAAGTCGTCGACGTGTCGCGCGCCGAGCGCGGCCAGGCGCTCGGCCTCAGCGGCGATGTCGGCGACATGGATGTCGAGATGCATCCGGTTCTTCACGGTCTTGGGCTCGGGAACGCGCTGCAGGAGTAGCGGCGCACCGCCGTCGGACGGGAGGAGCATCACGTAGTTCCCGGCTTCGCCGATGAGCTTGTAGCCCAACGCTTCACTCCAGAACTCGGCGAGCTTCGCCGGGTCGGCGCAATCGAGCACGAGACCGATCGTTGCTTGTGCCACGGTCATGCACCATCCTGTCGAGGCTGGGGGTGGGATCCTCAGGGTAGAGGAGTCCCCGACTCGTGGTCACTGTTGCGGCTCGATCCAAGGAGCGCTCGTGAACACTTCCGTGACCGATGCGCGATCACAACTTCGGCGACGTGCTCGCCGCCGCAGTCTCTGGTGGCTGGCGCTCGCGGTCGTTCTGACCGCCGGCTGCTCGACGACGACGTGGGCGACCTACCACCTCACGAACGACCGCGCGGGCAATGCGGCCGCGGGCACGCTCGTGCCGCCGTCGAGCGCGTGGACCTCGCCGGTCCTCGACGGCGCGATCTACGGCGAGCCGCTCGTCGTCGGCAATAGCGTCATCGTCGCGACGGAGAACGACTCGCTCTACGCACTCGACCTCTCGACCGGCCAGGTGCTGTGGGGTCCCCGCCACGTCGGTACGCCCGTCCCGCAGTCGGAGTTGCCGTGCGGCAACATCTTCCCGCTCGGGATCACGGGCACACCCGTCGTCGACACCGCCACGAACACCGTTTACGCCGTCGCGGAGCGCACGACGGCCAAGCTCAATGTCGTGACCCACGATCTTGTGGCGGTGAACATCCTCAACGGGAAGGTCCGCTGGAAGCACTCGATCGATCCGGCAGCGATCGCCCCCCTCGATCGGCGCAATCACCAGCAACGTGCGGCGCTCACCCTCGCGAACGGTCGTGTCTACGTCACGTTCGGCGGGCTGGCAGGAGACTGCGCCAACTACACGGGCTGGGTCATGTCGGCCAACGCGAACGGCGTCGGCCCGGTTCCGCGCGAGGCCTACCAGGTGCCGACGAGCCGCGAAGGAGCGATCTGGGGACCGTCCGGGCCGGCAGTCGATTCCGGCGGCAACCTGTACGTCTCCACCGGGAACGGAGCATCCATCAACCCCGCCGTGTACGACCACGGCAACAGCATCATCAAGCTCTCGCCGGCACTCGTCGAGTTGGACCACTTCGCACCCACGACATGGGCGAGTGACAGCGCGTCCGACGCGGACCTCGGATCGACCGGCCCGTCGCTGCTCGCAAACTCGCTGATCTTCCAAGCCGGAAAGAACGGCACCGGCTATCTCGTCAACGCGTCGGCTCTTGGCGGTATCGGCGGGCAGAAATTCCAGGCGCCTTTGTGCCGGGACTTCGGCGGCAACGCCTACCGCGCGCCCGTCGTGTACGTCGCATGCACCGACGGCGTGCGCGCCGTGCAGATCACCGGGACCACCGCGAACCCTTCGTTCACGGTCCTCTGGCACTCCACGGTGGCGGCAGGCACGCCGATCATCGCGGGCAATGTGGTGTGGGCATCGAGCAGCAACTTCGGTGGGACCACGCTCTACGGCCTCGACGCGTCCACGGGCGGGACCGTTGCGACGCTCGCAGTCGGCACGATGGACCACTTCAACACGCCGACGGTCGCGAACGACCGCCTGCTGATCGCCACGACCAACCGCGTGCTCGCATTCAAGGGCCCGGGTACCTGAGGCTCTGCGAGCGAGCGCGAAAGAGCCCCCGGGCCGGGGACGGTCGGGGGGCTCTCTCGCGTCCCGTCCACCGTTGTGGACGTCCGGCGGACATTAGCGATTGCGAGCGGCCCGAGCCACCTGGAGCCTGGACCCGCGTTGCGCGCCATTGGGGAAGTAAGGGCAAGTAAATCCGGCAATTCGTTCAAGCGACGCCACGTCACGCCTCCGCGGCGAGGATCATCCAGTCGCCCGGCACGCCTTTGAGCGACTTGGTCCCGCGCTCGGCGAAGGAGATGCCCGAGCCGGCCACCAGGTCGCGCACCATCGACGTGGCGAGCACCTCGCCCGGTTGCGCGAGCGCGCAGACACGGGCGCCGATGTGCACAGCGATCCCGGTGAAGTTGTCCCCGTGCAGCACGCACTCACCGATATGTACACCTGCGCGGACGTCGATGCCGAGCGATCGTGCGCGTTCGGTGATCGACTGCGCGCAGTGCACTGCGCGGGCGGGTCCGTCGAACGTTGCAAAGAATCCGTCACCTGTAACCTCAACCTCGCGGCCGCGGAAGCGCTCGATCTCGGCGCGGACCATCGCGTCGTGCTGCGCGAGGGTCACACGCCATGCATGATCGCCGAGGTCCGCGAGCCGCAGCGTCGAGCCGACGATGTCCGTGAACAAGACCGTTGCGAGGATCCGGTCGGTCGCGGGTACCGGCCGAGTCCCGGTGAGGAACTCCTGGATGAGCGCTGCGCGCTCAGGCGCATCCACTCCGTGGTGGAGGTCCATGCCGGCGAACGGCGAGAGCTGGGCGTTCGGGATGTGGTCTGCGAGAAAGCGCGCGTGCTCGAGCAACTGCAGTGAGTTGTTGCGCGGGTGAGGGTCGCCGGGACACAGCACGAGGGTCGGGGCCTGGACGAGGGGCAAGACGTCACGGACGTCGTTCTCCGCGCCGAGGTAGACCGCCGATGCCGCGGCCGGGCTCGCGCTCACCTGTTGGCGTCGGGCGAGCAGCAGCGGAAAGCCCGGGTCGTCTCGCCGGCTCGGCGCGAAGCTCTCCAGTCCCCAGGGTCGCTCGACGTCACCCCACCGCGAGCACATCTCGAGGGCACGCTGCTCGCGCGATTCGGGGTCCGGACCGTACGGGTAGTCGTGGGCGCGGAACGCGCGGGCCCAGGCGTTGATTACCACGAGAGCGCTCACGCGATCGGGATGCATGGCCGCGCAGAGCAGCGCCACCTGCGCGCCGTCCCCGGCACCGGAGAGCGCAGCCTGTTGCAGACCGGTGGCGTCCATCACCGCGATCACATCCTCGACCTGCTGCTCGAGTGGCGGAGCTCCTCCGGTCACAAGGGGATCCGACATCCCGAGACCGCGACGGTCGAGTCGAACCAGGCGCGCGAACTCGGCAAGCCGCTGGTCGAGCGCGTCGGCCCACGGATCGACGACGCCCACGAGGATGCTGCTCATGACGTCGGGCACTCGGACGAGCTGGATCGGTCCGGAGCCACGTTCGGAATAGGCGATCGACACGCCGTCCGCGTCGGCGTAACGGATCTCGGGGAAGTCCCTGCTCGCAGACGTCACAGTCACGCGATTGCCGCCTTCACTTCGATGTCGACCCCGAACGGGCGCGTGCCAGCCGGCTCTCGGCCCGTCCGCCTCGCTCTCGATACGCCGCCGGCCGCCACATGGATTCGAGAATCGGATCGATGTGGCGAACGTCACGCACGCTGTCGTGCTCGTCCGGACGTGTGCGTTGGGTGTGCGGGGAGGATCGTCGCAGCTAGGTGTGCTCGTGTCGTGGACGGTCCGTGGTGTACGACACGCGCTGGGTGGTACGCCGCCCGGGACTCGAACCCGGAACCTGCAGATTAAGAGTCTGATGCTCTAACCAGTTGAGCTAGCGGCGCGAAAACACCCTACAAGAAGCGGTTCGGCGGCACTCAACGTTCTACGGTGCTCTCGACGCGAGGAGGTTCGTGCATGAACGTCGCCGTGACGGGAGCGAGCGGACTCGTCGGAACGGCGCTCAGCGCGTCGCTCGCCACCGACGGGCATCGGGTCGTCCCGCTCGTTCGCGGAAGCCGGGCAGCGGAGGGCGCGATCGCGTGGGATCCGATGGCCGGCACCATCGACGCTCGCGGCCTCGACGGCATCGACGCCGTCGTGCACCTCGCGGGGGAGGGGCTCGCACAGAAGAGGTGGACCCCCGAGCAGAAGGCGCGCATCCGCGACAGCCGGAGCAGGGGCACCGGCACGCTGGCGCGTGCGCTCGCAGAGCTCGATACGAAGCCCGCGGTCCTCGTATCAGCATCAGCCGTCGGCTGGTACGGCAACCGCGGCGACGAGGAGCTCACCGAGGCGAGCGCGCCACCGGCGGATCCCGACTTCCTCTCCGAGGTCTGCCGAGCGTGGGAGGACGCGACCCAGCCCGCGCAAGATGCCGGCATCCGGACCGTCCATCTCCGCACCGGGATGGTCCTCGCGGCTCACGGCGGCGCGCTCCAGCGGATGCTCCTGCCGTTCAAGCTCGGCCTCGGGGGCCGGATCGGCAGCGGATCGCAGTACATGAGCTGGATCTCGATCGACGACGAGGTCGGTGCGATTCGGTACGCGCTCGATACACCATCGCTCGAGGGTCCAGTCAACGCAACCGGGCCGGCGCCCGTCACGAACGCGGAGTTCGCGAAGACGCTGGGAGCCGCGCTCCACCGGCCGACGCTGTTGCCCACGCCGATGGCTCCGCTCAAGGCCGTGTACGGACCCGAGCTCGTGCAGCACCTCCTGCTCGATGGTCAACGGGTATTGCCAGACGCGTTGCAGCGCGCGGGGTTCCGGCACCGGCACCCCACGCTCGCTGCGGCGCTCGCGGCGGTGATCAACACCTAGACGTCCGTTCTGTCCCCTGGACTGTGCGACTCGCCTGCGGATACCGTCGCACCGATGGCTGGGGTCGACACGGGGCTGGGTGTCGAGGAGCGACACGACGCTCCGACGATTGCCGCGCCGCGCGAGACGCGCCCCTCGACCCATCGGCGCGCCGACATCCAGGGCCTTCGTGCCATCGCCGTGTTGCTCGTCGTCGCGTTCCACGCCGGCTTGCCGGTCTCGGGAGGCTTCATCGGAGTCGACGTCTTCTTCGTCATCTCCGGCTTCGTCATCACAGCGATGCTGCTGCGCGAGCTCGACTCGTCCGGGAAGCTCTCGTTCGGCGCCTTCTACACACGCCGCGTCCGCCGGATCCTGCCCGCCGCCGCACTCATCATCGTCTTCGTCTCGCTGGTGTCGCTCTTGGCGATCAGCCCTGTCGTGCAGCACACAACAGCGCGCACGGGGATGTCGGCGGCCGTCTTCGTCGCGAACATCACGCTGTACCGGGCGCCGAACGGCTACTTCGATCCGTCCGTGACGCTCAACCCGTTCCTGCACATGTGGACGCTGTCGGTCGAGGAGCAGTTCTACCTGTTCTTCCCGGCGATCCTCCTCGGCGCGTTCGTGATCGCACGGAAGCTCCTGCCGCGGAGCCGTCCACAGGTGTTCCTCGGCGTCGTGGCGACGGCCGTCGGCCTGCTCTCGTTCATCGTGTGCGTCTTCGCGACCAACCACAACCTCGCGCTCCCGCACATGACCCTGAACGCGCAATTCGCCTTCTACATGCTGCCCGCCCGCGCTTGGGAGTTCGCCGCCGGGGCGCTCCTCGCGATCGCCGTGCCGCAGCTCGCACGAGTCCCGAGAGCACTGGCCGTCGTCCTCGGCCTTGCCGGCCTCGCGCTGATCGCCTACGCGGCGTTCACGTTCGATGGGACGACGGTGTTCCCGGGCACCGCGGCCTTGATCCCGGTGCTCGGCACCAGCCTCGCGATCGCCGCCGGAACCGCGACAACCGGAGGCGTCTCGTCGCTACTCGGAAAGTCTCCGATGACGAGGCTGGGAGACCTCTCCTACAGCTGGTACCTGTGGCACTGGCCGCTGATCGTCTTCGCGGTCGCGCTGTGGCCGAGCGTGAGCACCGAGGCCGCGTTCGCCGCCGGCGCGCTGTCGCTGATCCCGGCGTGGTTGGCGTTCCACTACATGGAGAACCCCATCCGCTTCAACATGCGCATCCGCGGACGGCGAGCGCTCGGGGTCGCGGCGGTGTGCGTCACGGTGCCGATCGTCGCGTGCCTCGTCCTGCTGTCTGCTCCGAAGCCGAGCGCGTCCGCGGCGACGCGCGCGTTCCTCACCGCGAGCAAGAGTCAACACGCCGACCGTACGCACCGCTGCAACATCGGAAAGCCCGTGCTCTCGGAGAAGCCGCGGTGCACCTGGGCCGTACCGAACGCGAAGGGCTCCGTGGTGCTGCTCGGTGATTCGAACGCCGGTCACTTCACGGAGCCCGCGTCGCGCGCTGCGAACCAGCTCGGGTACGACTTCACGGTCGGGACCGCGCCGGACTGCCCCTTCATCGACACCAGGATCACGAACAACTCGCGGAAGATGAATCAGTGCCGCATCTTCGTGATGAAGTCCCTCAAGCAGCTCGAGGCCGCGCCACCGAAGCTCGTGATCCTCGCGTCGTCGACACCGATCTATTTCCTTTCGGCGGGCGTCACGTTCCGCGACTCGGTGACCGGACAGGTCGCGTCGACCGGGGACGAGAAGGCGGCGGAGTTCTCGCGAGGGCTGCAGCGCGTGCTGCAGCGCTTCGCTGCCGCGCACATCCCGGTGATGGTGATCCACACGGTCCCGCAATGGCGCAACTGGGACACGGCGAACTGCGCGACGCTGCGCGTCTACGCCTCGCCGCAGTCCTGTGGCGCCAGTCAGTCACGCGCCGATGCGAACAGGTTCCGGGCGCGGGGCCTGGCCGCCGAGGACCGAGCGATCCGCGCGGTCCCGGGGACGCACAGCATCGACTTCACGCAGGAGCTCTGCTCCGCCAGCACGTGCGCTACGAACCTCGGCAACGACTGGATCTACCGCGACGGTCGTCATCTCAGTGTGAAGGGCGCGCTGAGCCTGACCAATCAGTTCGTCACGTTCATCCATGCCGACGCCAAGCGCTGAGCCCGGCTCCCGGAGCGCGACGCGGCAGAGACACATGCCGCGCGTGGGGTGACCGAGGGGTTTCGAACCCCCGACCTCCTGGACCACAACCAGGCGCTCTAGCCAACTGAGCTACGGCCACCATGCCGGGTGGAGCGCATCGG
>DATBHZ010000107.1:0-1589 GCA_036557185.1 Acidimicrobiia bacterium
GAGTGCTCGCGTCCTGCCATCTCCCACATGCGCCGGGTCAGCTCACCGATCCGCGCGCGTAGCTCCGCATCTCGCACCACGACGAATTCCCACGGCTGCTTGTTCTCCGCGCTCGGTGCGAACGTCGCTGCGGCAAGGACCTGCGCGATCAGGTCGTCCGACACCTCTGCCTCGGTGAACGAGCGGTACGCACGCTGTGCCCCGACCACGTCGAAGAACGATGCGTCGGTCATCGCGCATGCTCCTCGAGGCGGCGGAACGTGTTCACATACATGATCCGCAGAGACGGATGCGTCGCCCACTCGTCGAACGCGGCCGTTCCGGCGCCGAGTCGCTGCTGGACGAGGGGCGTCATGCACTGGAACGCGCGCTCCGGGTCCGGGGTGTCCATCTCGTAGAGATGGAGGAAGCGCGGATCGCCTCGGTCGGCGTGCTCGTACGGGGTCACCATCGTGAAGCCGGGAACGCCCGCTTCGCAGATGTGCCGGAGGTGGACGAAGTCGGCCCAGTCGCGCAGCTCCTGTGCCTGCTCGGGGCGACGCGGCGAGATGAGGACCAGGAGCAGGCCCAGCGTCGGGAGGCCGGTGAGGCGGCCCTGGCCCGGTCGGGCCGTCCGTTCGAACTTCAGTCCCGGTCCGGGCTCGCCGAGCGTGGCGTGCGCCTCGCCGACGAGCAGATGCGAGCACTCCGGGATCTTGCGCGGGAAATCCGTGCGATCGGGACAGGCGTTCTCCCAGATCGTGACTCGATCGACGCCGGGAACGAGCAGCAGGTCCGGCGCGCGGTCGAGCAACTCGCCACCGCCCATCTCGAGATAGAGACCCGCGCCGAGCCGGTCCTCCATGGCGGAGAGCCTAACGAGGGTGCATGATCGGGAGGATCGACTCCGCAGGGCACATCGAGCGATCGGGAGCATCGTGGGTCGCAACATCTTGTTCGTCACCTCCGACCAGCAGCGCTACGACAGCCTCGGGTGCAACGGCGGTCGGATCGCTCGCACGCCCGTCGTCGACGGTCTGGCGCGCGACGGGATCAACTACTCGCGGGCGTACAACCAGAACACCGTCTGCATGCCGGCGCGCAGCACGATGCTCACCGGTCAGTACGTGCGAACGCACGGCGTCGTCGCGAACGGCGTCCCGCTCCCGGAGGACGCTCCGAGCGTCCCGGGATACCTGCGGGACAAGGCGGGTTACCGCACGGCGCTCGTCGGGAAGGCGCACTTCGAGCCCGGCTTCGATCCCAAGGGACGCTGGGAGGAGACCGCACGCTGGATGCGCGGCGACACCGGCCCGTGGCGCGGCTTCGACTACGCGATCAACGCGATGCACGTCGCCGCGTTCCAGAAGCGTCCGATCGCGCACTACGGGCACTGGCTCGCGGACAACCACCCCGAGCACCTCGAGAGCTTCGCGCCGCTGCTCGGTGCTGCCCCCGGCGGCGACACCAACGCTCCCGAGACGAAGCACAACCCGATCCCGCGCGAGTGGTACCACACCGACTGGACCGCGGACCGTGCGATCGAATGGCTCGACACGCTCGACGCCGACGACGACTGGTTCTGCTGGCTGAGCTTCCCGGACCCACAT
>DATBHZ010000108.1:0-3889 GCA_036557185.1 Acidimicrobiia bacterium
GAAGATGTACTCGTTGCCCGAGCGGCGCGCGCTGTCTCCCGTGCACAGCTCGCTCGGGCCGAGGATGGCGAAGTCGATCTCGGCGCGCTGCAGCAGCTTCGCGACCGCGCGACTGGTCTTCTTGTTGCGGTCGTCGAACGAACCGGCGCACCCGACCCAGTACAGGTACTCGTGATCGAAGCTTCCGGAGCCCGCCTCCACGATCTCGACGCCCTCGAGGTGCTCGGCCCAGTCGCCGCGCTCGCCCTGGTTCATCCCGTAGACGTTGGCGTTGTTCTCCATCGAGCGGTACACGTTCCCGAGCGACGCGGGGAAGTTGCTCTCCATGAGCGAGAGGTAGCGCCGCATGTCGAGGATCTTGTCGAGGATCTCGATGTTGACCGGGCAGATCTCGTCGCACGCCTTGCACGTGGTGCACGACCACAGCTCCTCCGCCGTGATGCGCTCGAAGAGGTTGTCGGCGCCGACCTTGATGCCCGGATCGACACCCACCGGGGGCGACACCACGGGGCTGCCCGTCGCCGCCATGACCTCGCCGGTCTTGAGCACGATCTCGCGCGGGTCGAGCGGCTTGCCCGTCGCGTGGGCCGGGCACACCGAGGTGCAGCGGCCGCAGATCGTGCATGCATCCGTGTCGAAGAGCTGCTTCCAGGTGAAGTCCTCGACGGTGGACGCGCCGAACGTCTCGAGCTCGGTCTCCATGAGGTTCGGCATCTCGCGCATAGCGCCCTTCGGACGCGGACGGTCCCGGAGGTACATGTTCATCGGGCTGGTGAACATGTGGCGCAGCATCGTGGTCGGCAGGATCACGAGGAACGCCATGAACGCGATCACGTGGATGCCCCACGACCAGCGGTGGAGGTCGACGAGCGTGGCGTGGTGCCATCCGTCGACGATGCCGCTGAGCGCGTACCCCAGGAACGACCACCGCTCGAACGTCGGGCGTCCCTCGAACGCGATGCGGAACGCCTCGGTGGTGAACCCGGTGATGCCGATGACGAGGAACGTGCCGAGGATGACCAGGTGCTCGGGCTTCGTCTTGATGCGGATGCGGTACGGCCGCTGCAGATACCGGCGCGCCAGCGCCCAGAGGATCCCCACGAGGAAGACGACCCCCGCGGCGTCGGCCATGAATGCGTACGCCTCGTACGTCTGGCCGTGGAGGAACTGCCAGGAGCCCGGCAGGAGATGGTCGACCTCGAGGATGACGGTCGCGAGGAACAGCACCAGGAAGCTGAAGTAGATGAGGGAGTGCATGACGCCCGCGGAGGGATCGCGCATGAGCGTTCGCATCCACACACCGCTGCGGAAGTCCCGCATCCGGCGCTCGATGGTGTGCTTGTTGGTACGGCGGTCGTCGGGGCCGCCCCGCTCGTAGTTGCGCATCCGCAGCGCCGCCAGCCAGGCGACGAGGAACAACGCGGTGGCGACCGCTGCGTAGAAGCCGACCTCGAGCGGCTTCGGGACGTTGACGAAGACCTCACGCGAGATGGGCGACCGATGCTTCCAGCCGGTGACCGTGGGCATGATCCCGGACCACAAGGTGCCGAGCGCCACCAGCACGCCGATGATGAGCATGACCTGATGCGGTCTCGGCAGGAACCGTCGCACGGCCCGAACCTAGCCTCCTCTTTGGTCGCATTCGCTGCTCGGCGGGATACCTCCTCTCCCGCTCTCGCGCCTTCGGCGCAGGCCGCTCGGGCCCCGGCTCGGGCGGCGCACGGTACGTGCCCCGCTTTCCCTCGCCTTCAGGCTCGCGGCCGCTCGCGGTCATGCGTCACGCTGCAGCGAAAACCTGCGAAAGCGTCGTACGCAGTGGCCACTCGCCGACGGCCGCCCGTCAGCGAAAACGTGCGAACGATTCGTACGAGCCTGACGCGAGCACCAGGCGGCGGCTCGCGGCGGCTACTGCACGCTTGCGGCGTCGGCCTCGCGCAGGCGGCGGGCCATCCCGGCGAGCAGCTTGCGCGCGAAGCCGGGGATCTCGTCGATCATCGATCCGAAGGCACGCTGCCCGAGCACGACCAGCTCCATCGGCGTCTCGGCGGTGACGGTGGCGTTGCGTGGGGCCTTGTCGAGCAGCGCCAGCTCACCGAAGGCCTGGCCCGGCGCGAGCGTCGCGACCTTGCGCCCCCGCCGGGTGACCTTCGCGGTTCCCTCGATGATGATGAAGAATTCGCTCCCGGCCGAGCCCTCCGAGACGAGGATCCGGCCGGCGTCCACCCGGACGTCCTCGCCGGCCCGGGCGACCAGCTGGAGGTCCCTCTTCGACAGGGCGGAGAACAGCGAGACCTCCGCGAGGTGGTCCAGGAAAGCATCACGGCGGGCCATGGCCGGGGACTCTAGGTCTCCCGACCTCGTGGCGAAAGTACCCTGATTTGGCGGGAATACCCCCGTGTGCTACCAAGTTGACAATCCCTGACTCAAGATTCTTGTCACCTGCTTTACAAACACTGGAAACCCGGAGGAACACCCCATGGCGAAGGCTGTCGGTATCGACCTCGGTACCACGAACTCGGTTGTCTCGACCCTTTCGGCGGGAGAGCCCGAAGTCATCCCGAATTCCGAGGGCGCACGCACGACACCCTCCGTTGTCGCGTTCTCGAAGACCGGCGAGGTGCTCGTCGGCGAGGTCGCGAAGCGCCAGGCGATCACCAACCCCGACCGAACGATCCGGTCGGTCAAGCGCCACATGGGCACGACCTGGTCGGTCGACATCGACGGCAAGGCGTACAACGCACAGGAGATCTCCGCGCGAATTCTCCAGAAGCTGAAGCGTGACGCGGAGAGCTATCTCGGCGACACGGTCAGCCAGGCGGTGATCACCGTCCCGGCGTACTTCGGCGACGCAGAGCGTCAGGCGACGAAGGAGGCGGGCGAGATCGCCGGCCTCGAGGTGTTGCGCATCATCAACGAGCCGACGGCGGCATCGCTCGCCTACGGGCTCGACAAGGACACCGACGCGACCATCCTCGTGTTCGACCTCGGCGGCGGCACGTTCGACGTGTCGGTGCTCGAGCTCGGCGACGGCGTGTTCGAGGTCAAGTCGACCGCGGGAAACACGCACCTCGGCGGCGACGACTGGGACCAGCGCGTCATCGACTGGATGGTCTCCGAGTTCAAGAACGCGCACGGCGTCGACCTCGGCGTCGACAAGATGGCCGCGCAGCGCCTGAAGGAGGCTGCGGAGAAGGCCAAGATCGAGCTCTCCACGCTGCAGGAGACGACGATCAACCTTCCGTTCGTGACTGCAACGAGCGAGGGACCTCTCCACCTGGAGCTCACGCTTTCGCGTGCGAAGTTCCAAGAGATCACTCACGACCTCCTCGACGCGTGCAAGGGGCCGTTCGAGCAGGCCCTGCGCGACGCAGGTCTCGCGAAGGAGCAGATCCAACGCGTCCTGCTCGTCGGCGGCTCGACGCGCATGCCCGCGGTCCAGGACCTCGTACGCGAGATGACCGGCAAGGAGGGCGACAAGGGCATCAACCCGGACGAGGCCGTCGCGGTCGGTGCCGCCATCCAGGCCGGTGTCCTCAAGGGCGACGTGAAGGATGTGCTGCTCCTCGACGTGACGCCGCTGTCGCTCGGCATCGAGACCAAGGGTCAGGTGATGACCAAGCTCATCGAGCGCAACACGACGATCCCCACGAAGCGGTCGGAGGTCTTCACGACTGCGGACGACAACCAGCCGTCGGTGGAGATCAAGGTGCTGCAGGGCGAGAGCGAGATGGCGTACCGGAACAAGACCCTCGGGACGTTCCAGCTCGTCGGCATCCCGCCGGCACCGCGCGGTCTGCCGCAGATCGAGGTGGCGTTCGACATCGACGCGAACGGCATCGTGAACGTGAGCGCCAAGGACCTCGGCACCGGCAAGGAGCAGGCCATGACC
>DATBHZ010000109.1:0-20213 GCA_036557185.1 Acidimicrobiia bacterium
CCCGGGTCGATCTCCGCGACCCGTACCGCGTTCGTCCCGATGTCGAGACCGATCAGGCGGCGGGCCATCGGCCACCTCCCCCTACTCCACCCGTACCGTTCACCACCCGCTCCTCGAGGTAGAGGGCCACATCCTCTTGCCGCAGCCGCAGGTGCTTCCCGACCCGGATCGCCGGGATCTCACCGGCCTTGATCAGCCGGTACACGGTCATCGTGGAGACACGCATGACGTCCGCAACCTCACGCACGGTCAACAGGTCCCGAGGAAACGGTGACGCCACGCTGATATCCCTCACACCACTTGCGGCTCAACAAAACTGAAATTCAACAATCGACTCAATGGGCCACAAGGGTTGAGCAATCTGGTTCCCACGGCCCCCACTCGCTGTCAGACGTGCATCGACGGATCCGCCCGCGAATCTTGAGTGGACTATCGCGCGGAGCTCCCCGAAATTCGCGGATGCCCGTTGCGGGCTCGGACAACCCGCGGTGACAGCCGACGAAACCCCAGGTCAGTGCCCCAGATACAGGGAGACCACCGGTTGCGCGACGAACAGCGCGAGCACCGCCCCTGCCGCGAGATAGGGGCCGAAGGGCACGTGCTGCTTCCGGTTCGTGACTCCCGCGGCGAGCAGCCCCAGGCCGACCACCGAGCCGATGAGGAAGCCGAGGAAGAAGCCGACGAAGACCGTCCCCCACGAGAGCCAGCCGAGCGCAACACCCAGCGAGAAGCTCAGCTTGACGTCACCGAAGCCCATGCCCCGCGGCGAGATCAGGTGGATCACCAAGAACACCCCGAACGAAGCGAGCCCGGCGAGCACGGCGCGCACCCAGGAGCCGAGGTCCCCTTCCATGACCGCCGCGAGCCCGAACAGGGCCACCAGGGCCCCCGACAGCGGGTACACGATCCGGTCCGGGAGGAGGAAGGTGTCGAGGTCGATCAGCGCCAGCGCCAGGAGCGCCGAGACGAACACGAGGTAGGCGGGAAGCTCCCACACGGCCCCGAACCGCAGGGCCACGGCCGCCCAGAGCCCTGCGTTGGCCAGCTCGACCATCGGGTAGCGGGCCGAGATCCGGTCCCCGCAGCCCCGGCACCTGGCCCTGAGGATCACCCAGGAGGCGACGGGGACGTTGTCGTACGGCGCGATCGGCGCATCACACCCCGGGCAGTGCGAAGCCGGCGTCACGACCGATTCCTTCCGCGGGACGCGCCAGATCACGACGTTGAGGAACGAGCCGACCATGAGGCCCAGGACCGCGCACACGAAGACGACGAAGCCGGTCATCGGATCGAATCTAGGGCCAGGAGTCGAGCCAGGGGCCCACCGTGGGATCGAAGCCCGACGCCGAGCAGGTCGGCAGCGTGAGCTCCTGGTACGCGGTGGGCGAGTTCGAGAGCGCCAGGGCGGCGAAGCACCGTCCCGACGACGCGCCGGTCACCGCGAGCAGGTAGGACTGCCCACCGGTGTTCCCCGACGCCACGGAGACCTGCTTCAGCCGGGCCAACGCGGGAGTCGCAGCCGCCACGAACTTGAGCTCCGTCTCGGCCTGCTGGAGGTCTGCCGTGGTGATGCCCACATACGTGTCGCTGTCGGTGAACACGACCTTGCCGGCCACCAGGGCGTCCCGGTCGAGCGACTGCGCCTCGCGGTCCGCGGCGCGGTCCCGCGCGCCGAAGAACGTCGGGATCGCGATCGCGATGAGTATGGCGATGATGAGCACCACCGTCATCAGCTCGACGAGCGTGAATCCCTCGGATCCCGGACGCTCGCCCTGGCACCGATCGTCCATGTGCCTGAGTCGTCCAGAGCGGAGCCGGGCTGAATAGGTCGGGAGAGCGCATTTCAGACGAACGCGAAGTGGGGGCGGGCATCGCCCGCCCCCACTCCAACAGGTCGCAGCCGGATTACCAGCTGGTCGGCCAGGTCGGCGGAGTCGCCGCGAGGCCAGCGGGCGCGCTACTCGCGTCGCACGCTGCACCGTTCGTCTTGTTGTAGAAGGTGCCCTGTGGCGAGACGTCTGCGATGTAGAAGCACGTCTTCGAGTCCTTCGCGTACGCCGCAGCGACGAAGGTGTCGAGGCCAGCATTCGTCTGAACACTCACCACGTGGCTTCCGGAGTTCGCTGCAAGCGACACGTCGGTGACGTCGTCCTTGTAGTCGAGCGACGGCTCGATCGTCTTCAAGGCGGCCGGCAGACCGGCGTTGGCCGGGTACTGGTCGTTGTCCGTGAAGGCGGTCTTCGCCGCGGTCAACGCGTTGCGCAGGTTGGACTGCGCCGCACGGTCACTTGCACGGTTGCGAGCACCGAGGAACGTCGGGATGGCGATGGCGATCAGGATGGCAATGATCAGCACCACGACCATGAGCTCGATGAGCGTGAAACCCCGCTCGTCGTCCTCGCGCCGCGCCCGCAACGTTGCGAGCATGTTCATTGGTTCCCCCTTGTAGGAATGGGTCTTTCTCAACCACGAGGGAGACCCGCCGCTCAGCCCGTCCCTGCGCCTTTGCAGGGTTTGGACCTCCCCAGGAGTTCCACTCGCAACGGGGATTTCGGCCAGCGCCGGGGCCGCCTTGAGGGGAGGCGGGTGGGCCGTTGTCACTAAATTCCGGCCCATGGCAGCGGGTTTTCGGGAACGAGCCGTCGATCTGACGATCCTCGTCGGCGAATGGCTCCTCGACCGCCTCGACCGGCTCGTCGCCCGCTCCTCGAAGATCGGCAACCCGGCCGTCTTCGACAACAGCCACTTCCTGTGGTCCTACGGCCTCGAGGCGAACTGGGCGACGATGCGCAAGGAGCTCGACGAGGTGCTCACGCACCGCAGGCACCTCCCGAACTTCCAGGACATCTCGACCGACCAGGCCACGATCACCGACGACGACCGATGGAAGACGTTCTTCCTCTACGGCTTCGGGTTCCGGTCAGACGCCAACTGCGCGCGCTGTCCCGAGACCGCGCGGCTCGTCGCATCGGTGCCGGGCATGCAGACGGCGATGTTCTCGATCCTCGCTCCGCACAAGCACATCCCGGACCACTGCGGCCCCTACAAGGGCGTGATCCGGTACCACCTCGGCATGAAGGTCCCGGAGCAGCGCGACCAGTGCCGCATCCGGGTCGGTGAGGAGATCACCAGCTGGGAAGAGGGACAGAGCCTCATCTTCGACGACACGTACGAGCACGAGGTGTGGAACGACACCGACGAGGAACGTGTCGTGTTGTTCCTCGACGTCGTGCGCCCGTTGCGCTTCCCGATGAACGTCGTGAACGCGATCGTGCTCAAGGCGATCGCGGTGTCACCGTTCATTGCCGACGCCAAGCGGCGGCACGATGCATGGGAGCATCAATTCGAGGCCGCGGTCGCCTCCTGAGCGCGCCACTGCTCACGCGCCGCACCGCGCCGCAGCTTGCCGCTCGTCGTGCGCGGGATGAAGCCAGGCGGCACGAGCTCCACGACGTCGGCTGCCAGCCCGGCGTCGGCGAGACGCGCACGCAGCGCGAGGACGATGCTCCCGTTGCCGCGTTGCCGCGACTCGGCGAGCACGACGATCCGCTCGCCGTCGGGGCCGAGGTCGCCGAAGGCGACGGCGCGGTCCGGGAGCACACCCTCCACGCCGTGCACCGCGAGCTCGTAGTCGGACGCGGGCAGCCGCACACCGCCCCTGTTGATCATCTCCTTCGCACGACCGGTGACGACGAGCTCACCGTCGATCAGCTGCCCGCAGTCGCCGGTGCGTAACCACCCGTCGCTCAGCACCCCCGCGGTCGCAGCAGGATCCTCGAGGTAACCGTCCATGAGCCCGGGGCTCGCGACCAGCACCTCGCCGGTGGCAGGATCGACTCGAACCGCGACCCCTGGCACCGCCCGGCCGCACGAGGTCCAGCGGTGCGCACCGGTGCGCACCGTGCCGAACTGCTCGCCGCGCGGCTTGGCAGTCACGGCCAGGGTCGCTTCGGCCAGCCCGTAGGTGGGACACAGGGCGTCCGGCGCGAGCCCGTAGGGCGTGAACGTCACGGCGAATCCCTCCAGCACCTCGGGCCGGATCCGCTCGGCACCGACGAGCACGTGACGAACGTGCGAGAGGTCGGCGCCGCCCGCACTGCGACGCCACCGACGCGTCGCGAGCTCGAGCGCGAACGGTGGCGCGACCGCCACCGTCGCACCGGTCTCGCCGAGCAGCTCCACCCAGCGACCGGGGCTGCGCAGGAAGCTCGCAGTCGGCCACTGGTGCAGCGTCGCACCCGTGAAGACCGCGTTGATCGCCGTCCCGATCAGTCCCATGTCGTGGAAGAGCGGCAACCACGACAGCCCGCTGTCGGACGGCCCGAGGTCCCAGTGCTCGCTGATGGCGGTGAGGTTCGCGAGCAGGGCGGCTTGTGAGACGACGATCCCCTTGGGATCGCCCGTCGTGCCCGAGGACGGCTGGACGAGCGCGACGTCGTGTGGGTGCGCATCGCGCAACGGCCGCCCCGAGCTCCCGTCGACCGCGACCGCTGTGCAACCCGGCGCGGGTGATCCGGAGAGAACGTCGAGCCCGCCCGCGTCGGTCGCGACCAGGCGGACACCGAAACGCGCGAGACGGTCGCGCAGCAACGCGTTCCACGGGTCGCTGCCGGGCTTCCCGCTCAGGCCGAGCGGCACCGGGATCGCGCCGAGGTGCTGGGCGCCGAAGAACGCGTCGCAGAACGCTGCGCGATCGTCCGCGAGGATCGCAACG
Source organism: Acidimicrobiia bacterium (assembly GCA_036557185.1). Taxonomy (GTDB): domain Bacteria; phylum Actinomycetota; class Acidimicrobiia; order IMCC26256; family JAENVU01; genus DATBHZ01. The sequence goes on from DATBHZ010000109.1 coordinate 4,715, forward strand.
CGGTCGTCGTGCTGCGCGCCGGCGTCCACGAGCTGGCGGGCGACGCGCGCCGCCCGATCGGGCAGCTCGGCGAAGGTCCACTGCTCGCCGCTGTCGACGAACCGGTAGAGCGGCTTGCCGCCGAGCTCCGCGGCTCGCTGCTCGGCCAGCGCGACCAGGGACGTTGGGTCACTCATCCGCGCGCTCGCTCGACGCCTCCCGGTCGACCGCCGCAAGCAGCTCGCCGACGGTCGTGACGGATTCGAGGGACTCCTCGGGGAACACGATCCCGAGCTCGTCCTCCGCCTCGTACACGACCTCCATGATCTCGAGCGACGACAGGCCGAGCGTCGCGAGCTCGAGGTCGTCGGTCACCAGCTCGGTCCCGACGCCGAGCGCGCTCGCCAGACGCGGACGCAGGAACCGCGCCGCAGCCGTCCCGTCCTTGTCGCTCACGCGCTCACGAGACGTGAGAATGCGTCGAGGCAGCGGTCGACGTCGGCGGGCTCGTGCGACGCGGTGGTGCTGAGGCGGAGCAGCGCCTCGCCGCGCGGCACCGCGGGGAACACGCCTACGTTCACGTAGGTGTCGGCGTCGAACAGCGCGCGCCAGGCGAGCGTCGCGTGCCATTCGTCGCGCATGCGTACGCCCACGATCGCCGCACCGCCGAACGACACATCGTGGCCCTGGGCGCGCAATCCGTCCGCGAGCCGGCCCGCGAGCGCGATGGTGTGCTCGGCGCGCCACGGCTCGGTGCGCGCGATCTCCGCTGCAGCCGACGCGGCCGCGACCGCGGCCGGAACAGCCGACGCCGTGAAGACGAACGGCCGCGCGTGCACGCGCAGGAACTCGATGACGTCGCGGTCGCCGGCGACGACACCGCCGCACGATGCCAGCGACTTGCTGAACGTGCCCATGACGAGATCGGCCCCGGGCTCAAGCGCCGCGCAGAGGCCGCCGCCGTCGGGCCCGAGCAGACCGAGCGAGTGCGCCTCGTCGATCAGCGTGCGCGCGCCCGCAGCGCGCGCGATCTCCGTGATGTCGGCGACGTCCACCATGTCGCCCTCCATGGAGAACACCGAGTCCCACACGACGAGCACCGCCCCGGGTGCATCGCTGTCGCGCAGCCTGGCGAGCTTCGCCTCCAGCTGGGCGAGATCGTTGTGGCGCACGCTCACGACGCGCGCACCCGAGAGCCGGGCGCCGTCCTCGATCGACGCGTGGTTCTTCGCGTCGGTCACGATCACGTCGTCCGGTCCGCACAGCGCCGCGATCGTCGCGAGGTTGGCGAGGTACCCGGCGCTGAAGACGAGCGCGGCCTCGCGCTGCATCCATTCGGCGAGCTGCGCCTCGAGCTCGAGATGGAGCTCGAGCGTCCCGTTCATGAGCCGCGAGCCGGTGCAACCGGTTCCGTACCGCTCGGTCGCCTGCTTGGCCGCCTCGACGAGCCTCGGATCGTCGGCGAGCCCGAGATAGTTGTTCGACCCGAACATCAGGCGCCGGCGACCGTCGACCACGACCTCCCGCCCGAGCGGCGACCCGACCGGGACGAAGTACGGAAATGCATGCACGCGTTCGGCCAGCTCGACGTCGGCACGACGCGGGTCGGCGCGCACCTTCCAGAAGAGATCGCGTGCGAGGACGTCGGCAAGGCCGCTCACGCTCTCCGCTCCTGGGCCTTCGGCCCGGGCCGCTCGGGCCACGCTCCCGCCCGGAACGTGAGGCGCGCGTTGCGCACAGCGGCATGGAGGGCGCGGTCGGCAGCAGCCAGCTCCTCGGGAGCGACCAAGGGCAGGACGTTCTCGAGCACGAACCGCCGCGCGCCCGCGTCGACATACGGCTTCAGCGAAGTGACGAGCTCCGCGGGTGTCCCAGAGAACAGGCCACGCTCACGCACTGCCGGTTGCGCAGCCGCGCGCTCGGCTGCCGCCGGGTCGTCGTGCACGATCACGTCGAGCATGACGCCTGCCGCGAGGCCGTCGACTGCGGCACGGGCCCCGGCACCGAAGGTCTCGGCGAACGTCTCCGCGCTCTCCGGCTGTTCCGCGAGCCAGCCCGCGCCATGACGCGCCGCCGCCTCACGGGCTCCGGCCCCGCCGACCACGACCACGTCGAAGCCCGAGCCCGAGCTCAGGTCGCCGATCGCTGCGAAGCACGCATCGAGTCGGGAGGCATCCTGCAGATCGCCGTGCCTGAGACCGAGAGCGAAGCGCCCCGGTGCGAGCTCGGCCAAGGTCGCCGCGCTCTGTGCCAACGTCGAGGCGTCACGCCGCCTGGGGTCGAGGATCGCCCCGACCGTCATGCGGCGGGTGACCATGAGCGTGGTCGCCGCGGCCACGATCGGGTCGGCGAACCCGGCGGCGTCCGGCACGATCGCCCCGAGCAGGCCGTCGAGCTGCGGGACGCTCGCCGCCGCAAGCGCGAGATGGTCGGCGAACCAGATCGCGTCGACGCCGTCGGCCTCGGCCTGCAGCGCGGCACCGGTGGTGATCGCGGCAGAGCGGTACGGGAAGCCGAAGCGTCCGATCTCGATCATCGGGCTGCCCAGGGTACTGGCGCGGTGTCCACAACCGGCTCACCGGCGGGCACTGGCTGGGTGATGCAGTGCACGCCACCGCCACCGAGCACGATCTCGCGGCCTGCGACGCCGACGACCTCGCGACCGGGATAGAGCGAGGCGAGGAGCTCGAGCGCGTCCTCGTCGGTGGACGGGTCCAGCATCGGCACGACGACGCGGCCGTTGGCCGGGTAGGAGTTCACGTACGAGCCGGCGAGCCGGGCACCAGGCCGGCGTGGTTTGGTCCCCCGCGTCCTGCTCACTCCCTCGGCCTCCGAATCGGTCGCGTGGAGCGGGCCCGGTTGGCGGATCGGGCGCACGTCGAGCCGGCGACCCCGCGCGTCGCGCGTTGCCTCGAGCACGCGCCGCGCGGCACAGGACCGCTCGTACTGCGGATCGGAGCGGTCGTCGGTCCAAGTCAGGAGCACGACCCCTGGTTCGGCGAAGCAGCAGAGATTGTCGACATGGCCGTCGGTCTCGTCCCCGACGACCCCGCGCTCGAGCCAGATGATCGTGTCGGCGCCCGTGTACGCGCGCAGATGAGCCTCGACCTCCTGCCGGGTCAGCGACGGATTGCGGTTGATGTTGAGCAAGCACTCCTCGGTCGTGAGCAGCGTTCCCTCGCCGTCCACGTGGATGGCACCGCCCTCGAGCACCAACGGCGCCCGGTAGCGCTCACACCCCTCGAGGACGCAGACGGCAGTAGCGACGGCGTCGTCCGCCTCCCAATCGGCGTACAGACCCCCGCGCAGCCCTCCCCATGCGTTGAATTGCCAGTCGACCCCGCGGATCCCCCCGGTGTCGTCGACGACGAACGTCGGGCCGATATCCCGCATCCACGCGTCGTTGCTCGGCACCCCGGCGATCCGTGCGTCCCGGCCGAGCGCACGCGCAGCGCCGTCGAAGGACGCGGCGCTCGCCGCCATCGCCACGGGCTCCGTCACTGCGATCGCACGTGCGACCGCGGCGTACGCCTCCTGCGCGGGCGCTGCACCTGCGCGCCAGTTGTCGGGTCGCTCGGGCCAGGCCATCCAGCAGGCGGCGTGCGGCTCGAACTCTGCGGGCATCCGGAAGCCGTCGGCCGCTGGTGTCGAGCGAAGCACGGGCACGACACGACCGTAACGCCGGGCTCCTGGACAGCCCGTGCCTGCTCGTGCAAAAATGAAACAGGTTTCAATTCTGTCGGCGGCGCTGCGGCTGCCGAGCGGTCTGGAGGCATCGATGGAGTTCGGCCTGTTCATGGGCGGGTTCGTCCACCGGGACGTCATGGCGACGGACCCGGACGCGGAGCACCACCGGCTGCTGAGCGAGGTCGCGCTCGCCGAGGCCGGCGACCGCACGAACTGGAAGTACTCGTGGTGGACCGAGCACCACTTCCTCTACGAGTACTCGCACATCTCGGCCAACGAGACGATCATGCCGTTCGTCGCTGCGCGGACGTCGCGCATGCACATCGGCTCCGGGATCATCAACATCACGCCCCCGGTGAACCACCCGACTCGCGTCGCGGAACGGGTCGCGATGCTGGACCACCTCTCGGAGGGTCGATTCGAGTTCGGCACGGGTCGTGGCTCCTCGACCACCGAGCAGGCAGGCTTCGGCATCGACGACCCGGAGCTGACCAAGGGGATGTTCGACGAGGCGATCGTCGAGTTCAAGAGGATGTGGAAGGACGAGCCGTACAGCTACGACGGCAGGTTCTTCTCGCTGCCGGAGCGCAACGTGCTGCCAAAGCCCTACGTGAAGCCGCACCCCCCGATGTGGGTGGCCGCGGGGAACCCGGGCACGTTCGAGAAGGCCGGGAAGATGGGTCTCGGCGTCCTCTGCTTCACGGGCGGCACGCCCGAGAAGATGGCCCCGCTCGTGGAGGTCTACAAGAACGCGGTGGCCGAGGCCGAGCCCGTCGGTGACTTCGTCAACGACAACGTGGCCATCACCACGAGCTTCATGTGCCTCGAGGACGGCGACACGGCGGTCGACTGGGCGACACGGTCGGGGAACGGCAGGCAGCAGACCCTCGTGTTCCACTACCTCGACACGTTCCCCAAGCCGCCCTGGGTCCCGGAGTGGCCCAACGAGATCCCCGACCCGACCGCGGAGCAGGTACGCGCCGGCCGGGAAGCCGGCGCCTCGATCGTCGGCAACCCGGAGCAGTGCGCGGAGGTTCTCCACAAGTGGGAGGCCATCGGGGTGGACCAGCTGATCCTCGGGCCGTCCGGCAGCACTTACCCGCACGACCTGATGGTCGAAGCCGTGGAGCTGTTCGGGAGCCGAGTCATCCCCGAGTTCGACGACGACCCGGAGCACAGCACCTCGCGTTTCCGCGCGGCCGCGGCCGAGCGTCTCGCGGCCGTCTGAGCGCGCGGCGCACCGCGCCGCGCGCCACCGAGGGTGACACGCTTCGCCACGCGGAGCGACAGCCTGTGGAAAACGCCCAGACCGTCGCGCACGTAGCTACTGTTGCGAATTACGCCGGCTACCCCAGGCCGGCCGTACTGCCGGTCGAGGTGCAGAACCAGGCCCCCTGCCCCCGGTTCTGCACCTCCCGGCGCCTCCGAGCCCGCAGCGTCAACCTCCCACGACACGCACGGGAGGCGCGCTCGGTCGATGTTGCGGCGTGCTACTTGATCAGCTTGATGATGTTGAACATCGGCAGGTAGAGGCTGATGATCATGCCGCCGACGATCACACCCATGAACAAGATCAACATCGGCTCGATCAACGATGTCAATGCGTCGACGGTCGCGGACACCTCCTGGTCGTAGAAGTCCGCGATCTTGTCGAGCATCTCGTCGATCGCTCCGGTCTCCTCACCTACGGCGATCATCTGCACGACCATGGGCGGGAAGACCTCGTGCTGCTCGAGGGGTCGTGCCAGCGTGTCCCCTCGCTTCACCGCCTGCTGCGTGTCGCGTACGGCCGAGGCGACGACCTCGTTGCCCGCTGTCTCGGCCACGATGTCGAGGGATTCGAGGATTCCGACACCCGAGCGGGTGAGGGCCGCGAGCGTCCGCGAGAAGCGCGCCAGCGCCGTCTTGCGCAGCAATGGGCCGAAGACCGGGATCCGCAGGGTGAACGCATCCCAGATCGGCCGGCCCTGCTCGGACTTCGTCCACCGGCGGAACAGGTAGATGCCGACGGCGCCGAGCAGGATCACGATCGGGAAGTACTTCTTCACGATGTCGGAGATCTGGATCAGGATCTGCGTCGGCGTCGGCAGCGTGCCGTTGAGCTCCTTGTAGATCCCCTTGAACTGCGGAACGATGAACAGCAGCATCGCGGAGGCGATCAGCAGACAGACGCACAGCACGACCACCGGGTACGTCATCGCGGAGCGGATCTTTCGGCGCAGCTCGACCTGCTTCTCGATGGTGTCGGCGAGCCGCAACAGCACCGTGTCGAGCACACCGCCGATCTCACCCGAGCGCACCATCGCGATATAGAGGCGGTTGAACACCTTCGGGTGCCTGGAGATCGCGACCGAAAGCGCGGCTCCTGTCTCGACGTCGCGGCGCACCTCGCCGATCACGCGCGCGAGCTCCTGGTTCTCGGTCTGCTCCGCGAGGATCCCCAGCGCCTTGATCAGCGAGAGTCCGGAGTTGATCATCGTCGCGAACTGCCGCGAGAAGACGGCGACATCCTTCAGCTTGACGCGGTTGCCCAACCCGGGGATCTTGATGTCCGAGCCCAGCTTGTTGGCCCCGCGCTCGTTGATCGAGATGGGCGTGTAACCCATCTGCCGGAGCTTTCCGGCAACGAGCGTTGCGTCTTCCGCCTCGAGCTGGCCCTCGACCAGCTTGCCGCCCGAGTCTCGGACCTTGTAGGCGTAGGTTGTCGCCACTACCTGCTCCCCACTGCCACAGGCGCCTGCGCGAGGCGACGAAGGTCATCTTCGTTCGCACACCGCTCGAGCGCGAAGTCCATCGTCACGCGGCCCGAGCGGACGAGCGCGGCGAGGTTCTGGTCCATCGTCGTCATGCCCCACTTCGCGCCGGCCTGCATGAGCGAGTAGATCTGGTAGATCTTTCCCTCACGGATGAGGTTCCGGACGGCCGGAGTAGCGATCAGGACCTCTGCGGCAACCGCCCGGCCCTGGCCGTCCGCCGTCTGCAAGAGCTGCTGCGTCACGATGCCCTGCAGCGATGCGGCGAGCTGGACACGGATCTGCTGCTGCTGGTGCGCCGGGAACACGTCGATCACACGGTCGATCGACTGCGGGGCGTCCTGCGTGTGCAGCGTCGCGAAGACGAGGTGACCGGTCTCGGCTGCGGTCAGCGCCGTCTGGATCGTTTCGAGGTCACGCATCTCACCGACGAGGATGACGTCGGGGTCCTGGCGCAGGACGTGGCGCAAAGCTTCGGCGAAGGAGTGAGTGTCCTCCCCCACCTCGCGCTGGTTGACGACCGCACGCTTGTGCGTGTGCAGGAACTCGATCGGGTCCTCCACCGTCATGATGTGGAGGGCCTTCTCCATGTTGATGATGTCGACCAGCGACGCGAGCGTCGTGCTCTTCCCGGAGCCCGTCGGGCCGGTGACGAGCACCAGTCCACGCGGCAGATCCGCGAACTGGCGGATCGACGACGGAAGACCAAGCTGCTCGAGTGGGACGATCTCGTACGGGATCGCACGCATGACCGCACCGACAGAGTCACGCTGGAGGAACACGTTGACGCGGAAGCGGCTGCGGCCGGGAAGCGTGTACGAGCAGTCGAGCTCCAGCTCGTTCTCGAACTTCTCCCGCTGCTTCTGCGTCAGGATCGCATAGAGCATCTCGCGGATCTCCGACCCGTTGAGCTTGTCGTGGCCCTCGACCGGACGCAGCTCACCGTGCACGCGGATCACCGGCGGGCTGCCCGCGGTGAGGTGGAGGTCCGACCCGTGCAGTGCGAGCACCGTCTCCAACAGCTCGTTGACGTGGATGCCGTCCGCCGCCGCTGCATCCTCGCTCTGGGGCTCGGGGATCGCCGGCGCGTCGGGATGGGTGCCGTACACGGAGTCGATCGCGTTGAGGATCTCGTAGCGCCCTGCCGCAGCCGGCACGATCTCGTACCCACTCGCGGAGCCGACCTCTTGCACGGCGATGTCATCGCCGGGATCGGTGAACGCGACCACCAGCTTCGTCCCCTCGAAGTCCACACCGATTGCGGTGTGCTTGCGCGCGACGAGCTCCGGGACCATGACGGCCGCGTCCGGGTGCAAAGGCTGTTCGGTGAAGTCGACGAAGCGGAGGCCGACGGTCTCGGCCAGCGCCGCGGTGAGGTCCTTCTCCGACACGAGCCCGTCGCGCTGCAGGACCGCAGGCAACGGCTGGCCGGTTCGCCGGGATTCCGCCATCGCAATGGCAAGGTCGTCGCGGGACAGGACGTGCCGCTCGACCAGGAATTCCCCCAGTACGCGCGCTTGACTCGAGAGCATCGGCGTTTCCCCCTTGGATCCGTCCTATCGGTCTGTGGGCCGAAAGACTGAAGCGCGTCGTACATTTCGGGCGTTCCCGGCATCGGGTCTTGATCCGGCGCCGCCCGAGGCCGATGGACCAGGGTGATCCACGAGCTCGTGACCGGGCGGTCGGTTCCCGGACGCGCACGCATCGGCGAGCTGTTCGTCAACCGCGGCCTGGTCAAACAGGAAGACCTCGACGCCGCGCTCGAGCTGCAACGCGAAACGGGCCGCAAGATCGGCGAGACGCTCGTCGATCTCGGTCACGCGACGACGTTGCAGGTCGCGCACGTGCTCGCCGACCGTCTCGGCCTCGACTTCGTCGACCTCGACGAGCTCACGCTCGACACCTTTGCCGCGCAGCGGATCCCCGAGGAGGTGGCGCGCAGGTACCGCGCGCTGCCGCTCGATTCCTCCGACACCGGCGTGCGCCTCGCGGTCGCGGATCCGACCAACGTGTTCGCGATCGACGACCTCTCGCTCCTTCTCGGGAAGCCGGTGGTCACGGTCGTCGCCGACTCGGCGCAGCTCGACACGGCGATCGACCGGATCTGGAGCGGCTCGGCGATCGAGACCACGCTCGGTGACGCCACGGACGAGCAGGAGGCGGAGGAGGACCTGGAGCTCGCGTCCACCTCGGACGACGACGGGCCGATCGTCCGTCTCGTCGACGCCATCATCGCCCAGGCGGTGGACGAGCGTGCGTCCGACATCCACGTCGAGCCGGGCACCGGACACGTCCGCATCCGGTTCCGCGTCGACGGGGTCCTCCACGACGCGTCCACGGCCCCGCTGAACGTGCTCCGGCCGCTCATCAGCCGTCTCAAGATCCTCGCCGGTTGCGACATCAGCCACACGCGGGTGCCTCAGGACGGCCGGTTCTCGTCCCGTGTGCGCGGGCGGACCGTCGACATCCGCATGACCACGTTGCCGACCGGATGGGGCGAAGCCGCGGTGCTGCGGCTGCTCGACACGTCGGGTGGTGTCATCCAGCTCGACGCGCTCGGCTTCGAGCCCGCGGAGCTGGAGCGCTATCGCGAGGCCGCATCGGCGTCGCAAGGTGCGATCGTGACGAGCGGTCCCACGGGCTCCGGAAAGACCTCGACGATGTACGCGACGCTCCTCGAGCTGAACACGCCGGGCCGGAGCATCGTCTCGGTGGAGGACCCGATCGAGTACCAGCTCGACGGAGTCAAGCAGGTGCAGGTCACGCACCGCGGTGGTGTCGGGTTCGCGAGCGCGCTGCGATCGATCCTGCGTGCCGACCCCGACATCATCCTCGTCGGCGAGGTGCGGGATCCCGAGACTGCGCGGATCGCGGCAGAGGCAGCGCTCACCGGCCACCTCGTCCTGACCACGATTCACACCACGAGCGCTTCCGCGGTTCCGGTGCGCCTCATCGACATGGGCGTGGAGCCGTACCTCGTGACGTCCGCGCTCCACTGTGTGGTCGCCCAGCGGCTCATCCGGACACTGTGTGACAAGTGCGCCGCGTCGTGGATCCCCGACGAAGAGGAGATCCGGCTGCTCGGGCTCACCGACGATGACGTCGAGGCGGCGAAGCTGCGCGAGCGCGTCGGGTGCCAGGCATGCTCCGGCACCGGTTACAACGGCCGTACCGCGATCTACGAGGTGCTGCCGATCGATGACGAGATCCACGGGCTGATCGCCCACGGGGCGAACGCCCGCGAGATCGAGGCCACCGCGATCGCCCATGGCATGCAGACGCTGCGCTCGGCAGCCGTGCGCAAGCTGATCAACGGCGTGTGCGGGCTGGACGAGCTCGTACGAGTCGTCAGCTGATCACGCGGTCGCACTCCACGACCGCGGGTTGATCAGGCGGGCGCCGCGACTTGGGTCGGCTCTGCTTCGCCCGCCTCGATGGCGAGGTTCACGTCGTGCGGGTGCGTCGCCGCACCGATGGCGACCTGCCGCGTGATCCTGCCCTCGCGGTACAGGGCCACGACGTGCTGGTCGAACGTCTGCATCCCGTAGTACTCGCCACCCGCCATGACCTCTTCGAGCTCGGTCGTCCGGTCGGGCGCCACGATGCGGTCGAAGACTCTGCCGTTGCCCACCAGCACCTCGATAGCGGGCAGCCGGCCCTCGCCGTCGGCACGAGGCAGCAGTCGCTGGCTCACGATGCCGCGGAGCGCGGCTGCGAGCGAGCTGCGCACCTGAAGGTGCTGGTGTGCAGGGAAGAAATCGAGGATCCGGTTGACCGTCTCCGTCGCGTTCACCGTGTGCAAGCTCGACAGCACGAGGTGGCCGGTCTCGGCCGCGGCCAACGCTGCCCAGACGGTCTCGGCGTCGCGCATCTCGCCGATGAGGATCACGTCCGGGTCCTGGCGCAGCACCATCTTGAGCGCGGTGCGGAAGTCGGCCGTATCGGTGCCGACCTCGCGCTGCGAGACCAGCGACCGGATGTCGGAGTGCCGGATCTCTACCGGGTCCTCGATCGTCACGATGTGCTTGTCCTTGGTCCGGTTGATGTGGTCGATCATCGACGCGAGCGTGGTTGTCTTTCCCGACCCGGTGCGCCCGGTGACGAGGACGAGACCGTGAGGTTCGTCGGCGAGCCGGCGGACCACCGGCGGGAAGCCGAGCTCGGGGAGCGACGGCACCTCGGGCAGGACGCGCCGCATCGCGAGCGACACGGTCTCCTGTTGCCGGAACGCGTTCACGCGGAACCGTCCAACGGATCCGAACTCGTACGCGAAGTCGGTCTCACCACGATCGATGAACTGCTGAGCGCGGCTCGGCGGGATCAGCCGCGACGCCATCTCGGCGGTGTCGTCCTCGGTGAGCACGTCGTGGGACGCCGGCACGAGGCGGCCTTCGACACGCAGCATCGGGGTGTTGTCCACCTTGAGGTGCAGGTCCGACGCGCCCGCCTCGACGGCGACGCGCAGCAGCTCCTCGATGTCCATCGTTCCTCCTCTGACAACAGCTCAGGCGACGACCCGGAAGACCTCTTCGAGGCTCGTCATCCCGGAAGCGACCTTGCGCAGCCCGTCCCGGTGCAGCGGGATCATCCCGCCCATGAGCGCTTCCTTCTTTACGTCATCGGTCGCTCGGCGCTCGATGATGAGCCGTTCGATCTCCTCGGTGATCGGCATCACCTCGTGAAGGGCGAATCGGCCCCGATATCCGGTCTTGCCGCACGACGAGCAGCCGATGGCCTTGTAGATCGTCGGCAGCTCATCGACCTCGTCCATGGGCCATCCGGCCTCCACCAGCTCGGCTTCGGACGGCTCGTAGGCCTCCTTGCAGTGGTCGCACAGCTTGCGAGCGAGGCGTTGCGCGAGCACGCAGTCGAGCGCGCTCGTGACCAGGAACGGCTCGACGCCCATCTCGACGAGACGGAGCGGCGTCGAGGCGGCGTCGTTCGTGTGCAGCGTGCTCAGCACGAGGTGGCCGGTCAACGACGCCTCGACCGCGATGATCGCGGTCTCCTGGTCGCGGATCTCACCGACGAGCACGATGTCGGGGTCGGCGCGCAGAATCGATCGGAGTGCAGCGGCGAAGCTCAGGCCCGCCTTCGAGTGGATCTGGACCTGGTTGATCCCCGGGAGCCGGTACTCGACGGGATCTTCGACGGTGATGATGTTCCGGTCGACCTGGTTGAGGATGTTCAGCGTCGCGTACAGCGTGGTCGATTTTCCCGAGCCCGTGGGACCGGTCACGAGGATGGTCCCGTACGGCTTGCGGAAGGACACCTCGTAGCGCTGGAGCACGTCGGGAAGGAATCCCTGGTCGTCGAGCGTCAACAGGGCCTGACCCTTGTCGAGGATTCGCATGACGACCTTCTCGCCGAAGACGGTGGGCAAGGTGGCGACACGAAGATCGATGGGCTTGCCGGAGATCTTCAGCGACATGCGGCCGTCCTGCGGGACGCGGCGCTCCGCGATGTTGATGTCGGACATGACCTTGAGGCGACTGATCACGCCCGCCTGGATCGCCTTCGGTGAGTGCATGACCTCGTGGAGCACACCGTCGATGCGGTACCGGATGCGAAGATCCTTCTCGGCCGGCTCCACGTGGATGTCGGACGCGCGGTCCTGCACCGCCTGGGTGATGACCAGGTTCACGAACTTGACGATCGGCGCGTCCTCGATGACCTCGCTGACGTTCGAGAGCTCGTCGCTGTCCCCGTACTCGTCCGCCGCCTCCTGCGCCATCTCCCCGACTTCGCCGTCGAGCCGGTGGAACCGATCGATCTCGTCCTGGAGCTGGCTCGCCGTGGAAACGACGGTGACGACATCCGAATTCGTGATCGTGCTGATGGCGTCGACCGCAGGCAGGTTGCCCGGGTCCGCCATGGCGACGATGAGCCTGCCGTCCTCGCGCCACATGACGGGCAAGGCCTGGTACTGGCGCGCCTTCGCCTCCGGGAGGAGGGCGGCGACCGAGGGATCGATCGTGACGTCCGACAGATCGAGGAACTCGAGACCGACCTGCGAGGCGAGCGCCTGGACGAGGTCGACCTCCGAGATGTGACCCATCTCGATGAGTACCCGGCCGAGCGGCCTCCCGCTGGCTTCCTCCTCGTCGACCGCCGCGTCGAGCTGCGCCTCGGTGATGAGGCCTTGCTGCAGTAGCAGGCTCCCCAGATGCGTGCCGTCAGACACTGGGCCTCCACCGCCCGGGCCGGGCGAGACCTCCTCACCCTCGGTGAGGCGCTATCGACCGCTCCCGGGCCGAGCTGAAGCAGTTGTCAGGGTTCGAATGGGGCGACGGTCAGCTCTGGTCGCGGAGCCCAGAGAACAGTCGCAGCAGCGCCCCGCGGTCGGTCGTGACCGAGGACTTGTCCTCGTCCTCGGAGGGCCCGGCCTCGGGCGCATCCTGTGGAGCCTCGTCGGGCACCGGGCCCGGGTCCCGCAGGCCGGCGCGCGCAGCGAGCTGGGCGCGCTCGCGCTCGATGGAGTCGCGATCGAGATCGGCGGACGGATCGGGGACGCTGGTGACGACGCCTTGGGAGCCGTTCGTCTCCGAGCCGTCGGGCTCCTCCACGGCGTGGATCGCCGTCGACGAGAGGACCACGGAGTCCTCCTCGTCCTCGGGATCGGGCGGGAGCTCGGATGCGCGCTCTTCACGCTTCGCGCTTCTCTTCTCGCGCCGTCCGGACGCCTTCTTCGGAGGCTCGGGCTCCTGGTCCGTCTCCTCGACCTCTGCCTCCTCGGCGTCCTCGTCCTCCGCCTTCTCGCTCAGCCGTGCCTTCGAAGCGGTCGAGCCCGCGGCACGGATCGTGCCCTGCTCGACGAGGTCGCGGACCGTGGGTGCCACCTCGATCACGCTGCACCTCAGCTCGCGCGCGATTGCTCGCACCGACTTGCCGCCTTCCAGCAGCGCGAGGACCTTGAGCGAGGAACGGTTGAGGGTGACCGTCTCGTCGTCGTTGTCGTCGTTCAGCTCGAACTGGACGTCGAACGACGGGATGTAGATCTCGGTTTCGTGCCAGTCACGCAGGATGCGCTCGACGCGGCCCACGATCGGCGCGATGTCAGCGCCGCGGTCCGCTGGCCACGAGGGTGTGCGGTTCGGCACGAACTCGAACGACCCGGTGGAGAAGCGGAAGAGATGAAAGCACACGTCGATGAGCCGGACCTCCAGCTCCTCGCGCGTCTCGACGGGCCCGGCATAGTCCGCGGCCTCACCTGCACAGAAGCGCCCGGCCGTGACGTAGAGCGTGCCGTGACCGTCAGGGCCCGCGACGCCCAGCGCGCCGGTCTGGCGCGCCTGCTCCAGCAGGCCGAGGATCTCGGCCAGTGAAAACGTATCGAGGGTCCCCTGGAGTCCCACGCATCCTCCGCTCCGGCACGTACTGGTGGTTTGTCGGCACCGATACGTGAATCATTGAGAGGACGTGGCACCGGCCCCCGCGGCCTGGGCCGCACGACCCATCGCGTCTCGTGGAGCCTCCCGACCTGTGAACAGCTCGAACGCGAGCGCGGCCTGGTGGACGAGCATGCCGAGGCCGCCGATCGTCCCGGCGCCCTGCGCCGCCGCCTCCTCGAGGAACCGGGTGCGGGCCGGCTCGTACACGAGATCGACGGCCCATTGACCCGCTCCAGGCACGAAGCCCGGAGGAAGTGGTGGCGTGTGCGGCATCCCGAGCGGCGTCGCGTTCACGACGGCGTCGACGGCGTCGACCGCGGTGGCCGCCTCGCCGAGCTCCAGCGCGACGCCACCGGGAGCGAGCGCCGCCGCGACCCGTGCGCGTTCGGGGTGCCGGGCGGCCACCGTGACACGCGCGCCGCGCGCGCCGAGCGCGAGCACGACCGCACGCGCTGCGCCGCCGGCGCCGAGCACCAGGACGCGGCGTCCCTCGGGATCGAAGCCCTCCGTAAGGATGCTGCGCACGAACCCGTCGCCGTCCGTCGACGTGCCCCACGTCGTGCCCCCGTCACGCGCGATAACCGTGTTGACCGCCCCGAGCGCCGTGGACACATCACTCAGGGCGTCGCACGCGCGTGCGGCATCCTCCTTGTGGGGCATGGTGACGTTGATGCCCGCGATCCCGAGCGCCGGCAGGGCGCGCACGGCGTCGCCACCACGGCCCGCGGGAACGTGCAACGCCACGTAGACCCAGTCGAGCCCGAGCTCGGCGAACGCGGCGTTGTGGATCGCAGGTGATCGGGAGTGCGCAACCGGGTCTCCGATCACGGCTGCCACCCTCGTGCCTCCCGAGACGTTGGTCACCGAAGCAGACCCCGGGCGCGCGCCAGCGCCACGTTGTGCTCCTGTTGGGCATAGGTCGTAGCGAACGCCTGCTGGCCGTTGGCACCGATGAGGACGTAATAGAGATAGGACACCTTCGCCGGGGATCTCGCCGCGCGCAGCGACGCCGCCGACACCGTCGCGATCGGGGTCGGAGGGAGGCCCTTGACGCGATACGTGTTGTACGCGGACGGCAACTTGAAGTCGGCCGAGGTGATCGGACCGTGGGCCGACCCGCGCGCGTAGAGCACGGTCGCGTCGATCTGCAGCGGCATGCCGAGCTGCAGGCGGTTCCAGATCACCGCGCTGATCAGCGGCCGGTCGGAGTCGAGCTTGGCCTCCTTCTCCACCAGCGACGCGATGACCACCGCCTCGTCGTCCCGACCCGGGACGAGACCGAGCTGCTTCGCGTGGGCGTCGAACGCGGCGACGATGCGGCGAAGGACGTCCTCTTCCTCGTCGCTCGAGGAGATGTAGTACGTGTCCGGCCAGCTGAGCCCTTCGAGGGAGTGCACCGTGGGGGCCTCGAACTGCGAACGCACCGTGTCGGACCGTGCCAGCGCGAGGAAGGTGTCAGCGCTCATCCCGTGCAGCGCCCCGACGCGCTGGGCGATCTCCGCGAGCGTGAGACCGGGCGGGAGCGCGAGCTTCTGATAGTGCTGCTTGGCCGGCTTCTCGAGCGCGGCCGCGGCGGCGCTGGCCCCCATGTGCCGCCGGAGCGTGTACTGGCCGGAACCGAACGGCCCGCGACCGGCGAGCTCGGTATAGGCGGCGAACGCGAAGGACGAGCCGACGACACCGTCGTGG
>DATBHZ010000110.1:0-6959 GCA_036557185.1 Acidimicrobiia bacterium
CGGGCAGGCAGCGCACGCGAGCTCGACGCCCAACCCTTCGGCTGCGCGCTGGTACGCGCCGGAAGCAATCGTTCCCACGGTGCCGATCACGCCGACGCGGCCCGTCCGAGTCGCGGAGGACGCCGCGCGCACACCGGGCTCGACGACGCCGATCACCGGAACGTCGTACCGCTCGCGGAGGACGTCGAGCGCTGCCGACGCCGCGCTGTTGCAGGCAACGACGAGCATCTTGATCCCGCGCTCCACGAGCAGGTCCGCGATCTGGGTCGAGTACTCGACGAGCTCCTCGGCAGGCTTCGGGCCGTAGGGGAATCGGCCGGTGTCGCCGAAGTAGACGGTCGACTCACCTGGGAGGAGGTCGATCATCGCTCGTAGCACGGTGAGCCCACCGAGCCCGGAATCGAACACGCCGATCGGTCTCGGGTCCGGGGGCATCGGCGGTAACGCTACCGGGACGCGGCAGCCCGCCTGAGCCGGTCGCGCACCGCCACCCCGATCCCCTCGTCGGGGGGGAGCACCGCGACCACCACGGGAAGGCCCATTGCGTCGGCCTGCCTGAGCGCGGCGTACAGCACGCGCGCGTAGTCCTCGCTGTCGGCGGGCGTGGCGAGCGTCACCCAGCCCGCAGGCACGTCGTGGACATCGCCTACGAGCCCGAGCAGGCCGGCGCGGGGCGTGTCCGCCGCCAACGCATCGAGCTCTCCCGTCGCGATCGTCCGCACGGTCGCGTCGGGGGCGTAGTGCGCGTCCAGCGTCCCTGGGGCGGGAGTCGATCCTCCGATCACGGTCTGCATCCCGGTGATGCGCGCCACCACCGCCGTGGTGACTCCTCCCTGTCGGAGGATGCGCACCTCTTCGCCCGTGCAGTCGACGATCGTCGACTCGACGCCGACCGTGCACGGTCCGCCGTCGAGCACGAGCTCGACGTCGTCACCGAGATCGGATCGCACGGCGTCGGCCGTCGTCGGGCTGACACGTCCGAACCGATTCGCCGAGGGCGCGGCAATCCCGCCGACGAACGCGTGCAGCAGCTCGAGCGCCAGCGGATGACCGGGGACGCGCAGGCCGACCGTGTCGAGGCCGCCCGTCGCTGCGTCCGGCACGTGGTCGGCGCGCCGGAGCACGAGGGTGAGCGGACCGGGCCAAAGGTCGCCGGCGAGAGCGCGCGCGAAATCGGGGACATCCACCGCCCAGTCGTCGAGCATCTCGGCCGACCCGAGATGGACGATGACTGGGTGATCGCTCGGACGGCCCTTCACGGCGTACAGCCGGTGCAGCGCAGCCTCGTTCGACGCGTCCGCACCGAGGCCGTAGACGGTCTCCGTCGGGAATGCGACGAGACCACCCGCTCGCAGAACCTCGACCGCGCGCTCGATCTCTGTCACCAGTAGTTGATGCGCCGGGCGCGCTCCTCGACGACGTCGAGGTCGTCGGTCCACGCGCCGGAGGAGAGGTACTTCCAGCCGCCGTCCGGGAGCAGGGTCACGACGGTCCCGCGCTCCATCGTGGCGGCCGTCTTCACCGCTCCGGCGATCGCCGCGCCGGACGAGATGCCCGCGAACACACCGCACTCGTCGAGCAGCCTGCGCGTCCATTCGATCGAGTCGCGGTTGCGCACGATCGTCTTGCGGTCGAGCACGTCGGGATCGAAGATCGGCGGGACGAAGCCGTCCTCGAGGTTGCGCAGCCCCTGGACCAGCTCGCCCGCGGGCGGTTCCACCGCGATCACGCGCAGGCCCGGCTTTTGCTCCTTGAGGTACCTGCCCGCGCCCATGAGCGTCCCGCTCGTGCCGAGCCCCGCCACGAAGACGTCGACCTCGGGGCAGTCGCGCAGGATCTCGGGCCCGGTGCCCTCGTAGTGCGCGAGCGGGTTGGCAGGGTTGCCGTACTGGAACAGGAACACGTAACCCGGTTCCTCGTCGACGATCGCCTGCGCGCGGCGGATGGCTCCGTTGCTCCCCTCCTCGGCCGGGCTGAGCGTGACCTCCGCGCCAAAGATCTCGAGGAGCTGCCTTCGCTCCACACTGACGTTCTCGGGCATCACGACCCGCAGCTTGTAGCCGCGCAATCGCGCCACGAGCGCGAGGCCGATGCCCGTGTTCCCGGAAGAGGGCTCGAGGATGGTGTCGCCGGGCTTGATCGCGCCGTCGCGTTCCGCGAGCTCGACCATCTTCAGCGCGATGCGGTCCTTCGAGCTCCCGCCCGGATTCTGGCCTTCGAGCTTCGCGTAGATGCGAACGTCGGGGTTCGGGCTCAGGGCGTGGATCCCGACGAGCGGCGTGTTGCCGATCAGATCGAGGATGCTCTCGAACTTCACCGCTCTACGGGCTGCGGCGCGCGGCGCGGTTCAGCCGCCGGCGACGGCCGGGAGGATGCTGACGACGTCGCCGTCGGAGACCTTCGTGTCGAGCTGGTCGAGGTAGCGGATGTCGTCGTCGTTGACGTACACGTTCACGAACTTGTGCAGCGACCCGCTCTCGTCGACGAGCTGGCCCTCGAGACCGGGATACTTCGACGAGAGCTCGCCGAACACCTCGCCGATCGTGGCGCCGTCGGCACTGATGGACGCCGCGCCGTCGACGTGCGGACGCAGCAGCGTGGGAAGGCGAACATCGACAGCCATGGCGCGGAGCCTACCCGCTAGCCGCGCTCGAGCGTGACGGCGCACTCGGCCGCGACACCGTCGCGGATGCGATACGCGCGCAGCATCGGGGCCACGTCGCGCAGTGAGACGATCAGGTAGAGCCAGGTCGGATACCACTTCGCCTGGTCGATGTCGGTCGGCGAGGGATACGGATCCGTGTTCGTGTGCGAGTGCCAGCACCCGACGATCTCGACGCCGTGCGCCTCCGCGTCGCGCATGGCCCGGAGCTGGTCTCCGGAGTCGACCGTGTAGACGCGCGCCGACGCCGCCGCGTTGCGCGCCGGGTACACCTCGGTGACGACGCCGGTCGGCTCGTCGCCATTGCTCACCGGCCCGGCCAGGAGGCCGCAGGCTTCGTCGGGGAGGCCGTGGTAGCAGTGCGCGAGGATCCGCTCGTACTGCGAGACCGTGAGTCGTACGAGCGGCGCGGCGAAGCTCAAGAGCCCGCGCTGTTGATCGCGCGCCAGACGCGCTCGGCGGTGAGCGGCATGTCGATGTGCGTGATCCCGAGATGGGACACCGCGTCGACGACCGCGTTCTGCACCGCGGGAGTGCTCCCGATCGTGCCGGACTCACCGATCCCCTTCGCGCCGAGCGGGTTCAGCGGCGTCGGCGTCTCGGTGTTCGATGCCTCGAAGCTCGGCATCTCCGCCGCGCTCGGGATCGCGTAGTCCATCAGGTTGCCGGTGAGCGGGTTCCCGTCGTCGTCGTAGAGCACCGCCTCCCAGAGCGCCTGCGCCGAGCCTTGAGCGATCCCGCCGTGCTGCTGGCCCGCGACGAGCAGCGGGTTGAGGACGCGTCCGCAGTCGTCGACGGCCACATGACGCAGATGCTCGACGCGACCGGTCTCCATGTCGACCTCCACGACGGCAACGTGCGCGCCGAACGGATAGGTCGCGTCGCCCTGGTTGAAGTCGAGCGCCTGCGCGAGCGCGGGTTCCATCCCGGCGGGCAGCTTCGCAGGATCCTTTGCGGCGCTGGCGAGCTCGGCCCAGCTCAGCGCGCTCGCGGGCACACCCGCGACACCGAGCCGCCCGTCGTCGTTGAGGACGATGTCGTCGACGTTCGCCTCGAGCAGATGCGCGGCCAGCGTCTTCGCCTTGGCGAGCACCTCTTCGCTCGCCTTGTACACCGCGCTGCCGCCGATCTGGAGGGAGCGCGAGCCCATCGTGCCCGAGCCGCGTGGCACGACGGCAGTGTCGGACTGCACGAGCGTCACTTTGTCCATGGGGATTCCGAGCAGCTCTTCGACGATCATCGCGAACGCGGTCTCGTGACCCTGCCCGTGCGCGGACGTACCGACGGTTGCCGTCGCGGAGCCGTCCTCGTTGATCTCGAGGGCGCCGTACTCCTGGAAGAGGCCGCCGGCCGTGACCTCCACGTAGGTCGAGACACCGATGCCGAGCTGTTTCGTGTCGCGGCGCTCGCGGCGCGCGGCCTGCTCGCGGATGAGATCGTCGTAGCCCGCAATGCGACAGGCCTCGTCGAGCGCGAGCGCGTACTCGCCCACGTCGTAGTTCGCACCGGTGACGGTCGTGAGCGGGAAGGACGCCGGGGGGATCAGGTTCTGCTTCCGGAGCGCCACCGGGTCGATGCCGAGCTCGTCGGCTGCGATGTCGACGATCCGCTCGAGCATCGCGGTCGCCTCCGGACGCCCGGCACCGCGGTACGCGGCGGTCGCGGTCGTGTTCGTGGCCGCGCTGTACGCCGTGACCTCCACCTTGGGGATCGTGTAGACGCCCTGGGACATCGATCGGGTGAGGAACGGCAGGAACGCGCCCACGGCCGGGTACGCGCCGGCGTTCGTGTAGATCCGGGCGCGCACCCCGATGAAGGTGCCGTCGCGCTTCATACCCAGCTCGACGTGCTGGACCTGGCCGCGGCCGTGCGTCATCGCGATCATGTTCTCGCTGCGCGTCTCGGTCCACTTCACCGGGCGCTGCAACGTCATCGCGAGCCGCACCGCGATCGTGTACTCGGCGTACATCCCGCTCTTCGCCCCGAACCCGCCGCCGACCGCAGGAGCGACCACGCGGACGTGCTCGGTGTCGAGCCCGGCGATCTCGGCGATCGGTGCGAGCACCCCGTGCGCGGCCTGCGTCGGGATCTGGCACAGCAGCGACCCGTTCTCCGGGATCACGACGATCCCGTTCGGCTCCATCGGCACCGCCGCGACTCGTTGGTTCTCGAACCGGCCGGTGATCACGACGTCGGCACCGTCGAGGACTGTCGGGTCCTCGCCAAAGTTGAACTCCATCGCGAGGTTCGACCCGTGCTCGGGGAACAGGATCGGCGCGCCGTCGGCGAGTGCAGCCTCGGCGTCGACCACGACCGGCAGCGGCTCGTAGTCGACGATCACCTGCTCCGCGGCGTCGACGGCTGCAGCGCGCGTCTCGGCGAGCACCGCGGCGACGATGTCGCCCACGAACCGCACTCGGTCCTTGGCGAGCGGGGGGCGCGCGAGTGAAGGCGGCAGCATCACAAAGCCCTGCTGGTCGGCCAGATCCAGGTCCGGCGCCGTGTACACACCGATGACGCCGGGCATCGACCGCGCATCGTCGGCGTCGATACTCGTGATCGTCGCGTGCGCGATGGTCGACCGGACGAACACGAGGTGGAGCAGGCCCGATACGGCAAGGTCGTCGAAGTACTCGGCCGCGCCCTCGAGGATCGCGGGGTCCTCCTTCCGCAGGACCGCGTTGCCGAGGATCGATCCGGATGCTGCCATCGAGGCTCCTGAAGGTTGCGTCGCAGGCCGGGAATCTATCGGGCGCCGCAGCTCATGGAGCCACGATGGAGTTCTCGAGCGCGCCGATGCGCTCGATCTCCACCCGCACCGAATCGCCCGGCCGCAACAGCACGGGCGGCGTGCGCGCGAAGCCCACGCCCGGTGGAGTGCCAGTGAAGATGAGGTCCCCGGGCTCGAGCGTGATCGCGGCTGTCGTGAACTCGATGATCTCGGCGACCGAGAAGATCATCTCGGACGTGTTCGCGTCCTGCATCGTCTCGCCGTTCAACACGCACCGGATGGACAACGTCTGCGGGTCCGGGATCTCGTCGCGGGTCACGACACACGGGCCGATCGGGGCGAACGTGTCGAGGGCCTTGCCGCGGATCCACTGCGTGTCGCCGAACTGGAGATCGCGGGCACTGATGTCGTTCCCGCAGGTGTAGCCGTACACGAACTCGAGCGCGTCGCGCGCGGCCACCCGTTGCGCGCGCCGACCCATGACGACGACGAGCTCGGCCTCGTAGTCCAGGGCGCTCGTGATCGCGGGGTGGACGACCTCGTCGCCCGGGCCGACGATCGCGTTCGCCCACTTCGCGAACAGCTGCGGCGCGGTCGGGACGTCGGAGCCGGTCTCGGCAGCGTGCTCCGCGTAGTTCCGTCCGACGCACACGATCTTCTCGGGCGCCGCGACCGGAGCCAGCAACTGAACGCTGCCGAGGCTCCGCACGACGGTTCCGTTGGGAACCGGGGCGAGCAGGTCACGGCCCGCGTCGACCACGTTTTCGCCGTCGAGCACACCGATGTGAGCGTCACCGGCTCCTGCGTCCCGGGCGCAATATCGCACGAGTCTCATGTAGGCCTCCTACAATTCACGGCCCCATGTCACGCCGCGGCGACCAGCTCGTCATCTCGAACCGAAGGGCTCGCCACGACTACCACATCCTCGAGAGCTGGGAGTGCGGCATCGTGCTGCACGGCTCCGAGGTGAAGTCGATCCGGGCCGGCCACGCGAACCTCCAGGACGGGTACGCGCGCGTCCAAGACGGCGAGGTGTGGCTCCACAACATGCACATCAAGCCCTACGAGTTCAGCCGCGCCGAGACGGACCCGCTGCGCCCGCGCAAGCTTCTGCTGCACCACAAGGAGATCGTGGAGATGGCTCGGGGCACCGACGAGCGCGGGATGACGCTCGTCCCCCTGCGGGTGTACTTCCGGGACGGTCGCGCCAAGGTCGAGGTCGCGCTCGCCCGAGGCAAGCGGACCTACGACAAGCGGCAGGCACTCGCAGCGCGTGACGCGAAGCGCGAGGCGGAGCGAGCACTGAAGGAGCGCTCGTACTGAGCGAGACCTGCTGAGCGAGACCTGCTGAGCTAGACCTGCGCGACCGCGGGGACCGGCGCTCGCGATCCCGTACGCGTTGCGAGATCTGCGGGAGCGACCAGACCTGCGGGCTCGCCCTCGCGCATCACCAGCAGGCACGGAAGGATGCCGCGGCCCATCCGGTCGACGACGTGCACGAGATACTCGTCGGGCTCCGCGGTCGGCACGAGCGAGAGCGGCACCATCACGTCCTGCACGCGCGTC
>DATBHZ010000111.1:0-3788 GCA_036557185.1 Acidimicrobiia bacterium
CAAGGTAGTTCAAGATGCGCTCGTAGGCCGCCGGGTCGATGTCGGTGAGGTCCTTGCCGCGTCCGGTCCTGACGAGGAAGAAGAAGTTCAGCACCTTGGCGCCGAGCGCGCGCGCCAGGTCGATCATCGCCGGCACCTCGCCCACGTTCCAGTCGGTGACGGACATGTGCAGCGAGAAATCGAGCCCGGCGTCGGTCAGCACCCGGGTGGCGCGCACCGCGCCGTCCCAGGATCCCGGAAGATGACGGAACGCGTCGTGCTTCACGCGATCCGTCGAGTCGAGGCTGATCGAGGCGCCGAGGACGCCGTGCGCTCGCATGGCCTTCGCTTCGCGCTCGCGCAGTAGCACGCCGTTCGTGCCCAGCACCGTCGTGAATTTCTTCTCGGCCGCGTACGCCGCGATGTCCCAGATGTCTCGGCGCAGGAGCGGCTCGCCGCCGGTGAGGATCAGGAACACGTTCGGATTGACGAGCGCGATCTCGTCCATCACCCGCCGGCACTCGTCGGTCGACAGCTCCCCCCGCGTATCGGCCCCGGCAAACGCCGACATATAACAATGCGAACACTCGAGATTGCACCGCTGCGTCAAATTCCACGACACGCTATACGCCGTATACGCCGCCGCAGACGAGGCTGAACCTGCCGACGTCGTGGACGAAGCGGGCTCGGCCGCGCGCGGAGAGATAGGATCGCTCACGACGGATGCCCTGCGAAGGAACGTAGGAAAGAGTCAGGCAAGACCACGGGAGGCGTGGGGGGCGGGGAGGGCGTGGGGGTGCCTCCCGGGATCTGTGTAGTCAGGGCTAAGCTCAGCAAGCGCATAACGATCAAACCGAAACGCGATGCAGCAACCAGATCCCGGGAGGCACCCCCACGCCCTCCCCGCCCCCCACGCCTAACGCGGCTTCTTGGAAGACACGTACCCGGCGATCACTTCGTTCATCGTCTCCCGAGCGTGCCCGATCCCTTCCTCGCAGACGGCGAGATCGATGACGGCGACACCCTTGGCGGCGGCGCAGCGCTCCACTTCCTCGCGCGTCATGTCACGCATGAACCCGGCCGGCACGCGGTTGAGACGAGCCGTCGCGTCCTCGGTCCAGCCGAAGCCGGTGCCCGCGTCGGTCGACGCGACCGCCGGCATGTCGGCCGGCTCGAACTTCGTCTTGGCGAGCAGGGTGTCCCAGCCCGCGCCGAGCTTCTCGCGCCCCACGGTCTCCTCGATCATCGGCAGCGCGAGCTGGCAGGTGATGACCGGGATCTTGCGCGAGCGCGCGTACTTCTCGACCCGCGCCTTGGCGCGGCGACGCAGATAGGCGTCGGTCACCTCGCGCAGCGCGTCGCGCGCTTCGGCCGACCACTTCACCTGCACGCCCGGCATCGATTCCTCAGCCTCGACCCCACCCTCTTGAGTCGCGATGGCTTCGACCGCTTCTTTGGATATCATCTGGAACTTGTCCGGTGCGGCCTTGCACACCGGGCACGTGACGACCGGGTTGGGGCCCTTCACCGTGTAGCCGCAGATCGAGCAGATGGCGGTCGCCGGCTGCGACTCGCTCCGGAGCTTCGCGACCGCGACGTCCTCGGCCAGGATCTGCATGCGCTCGGCCATTCGTGTCGGCATGAAGATCGCCATCGCCTCGTCGATGACCTTGTTGGTGATGACGGTGTGCCCCTGCTCGATCGCGTAGCGCAGCAGCGCGGTGCGCGCGACGCCCTTCACCTGCGGCGGCACGCGCTCCATCCGCGCCTCGGCCTCCTCGGTCCAGGAGATGATCTCCTCGGCCTTCACGTCGAGCGGCGGATAGAACTTGCCGCCGGTGAGGAGCACGTTGCACGGCGCCAGGCGCAGGAGGTTCTCGGTGTTGGAGCCGAGATCGACCTCGTTCTCGTCGGAGTGCACGCCGACCCGTCCCAGGATCAGGAGCCACGGCTGCTCCTTGCGGGCGAAGGTCAGGATCTTCTCGAAGCACTTGCCGTCGAGCAAGGTGATGGCCAGCTCGACCCCGGCGTCGGCGGCGAGCTTGCGGCCGATCTCGAGGTGCGACTGATAAATCTTGGCGAGGCCCGTGTCGATGATCTCCTCGTGCAGCTGCTCCTGCTCCTTGAAGCGGAAGATCTTCGACGCCTTCTCGCTCAGCACCCCGACGATGCCGTTGAACATCGCGTAGTGCAGGTACGGATCGTAGACGGCAACGGCCTGCAGCGGCCGGTGCAGCGCCGCCGCGAGCGCGATGCCGAGCTTGAGGCCGTTGAACGACTGGGGCGAGCCGTCCAGACAGACGACGATCGCGCCTTCCCGATCACGGAGCGCGTCCGCGTTACGGACGATCAGGGTGTCGCGGTTGACGCGGCGGACGAAGCGCTCGGTGACCGAGCCGATCTGGCTGTCCTTCACCGCGCCCATCCCGAGGGCGCCCATGACGACCAGGTCGTAGTCGGAGGCCAGGGTGTCCTCGATCAGCACCTTGTAGTGCTTGCCATCGATCATCTTCGGCTCGAAGTCGAGGCCGGCCTCGGAGGCCTTCTTCGCCATCACGTCCAGATACGACTCCGAGATGAGCTGCAGGCCCATCGCGATCAGCGAGTCGTGGATCTTTCGCTGGCGCTCGAGCTCGTTCTCGTCCTTGTACTCCTCGGGGAGCGTGTACTCCATCTGCTTGAACCGGTAATCGTGCAGCCGAGCCGCGTAGACGTGCACGCCGGTGAGCCTGGCGCCGAATGACCGGCCCAGCTCGACCGCCAGGTCGATCGCGCGGTTCGAGCAGTCCGAGTTGTCCACCGGTACACAGATGTGCTTGAACATGAAGTCCCCCTCTATGTGCGCGCGCGCTACTTCAACTCGAAGTCGACCGTCGCGGTCGCCTTCGGCGCGACCGTGATCGTGCGCGTGACGGTCCGCGGCTCGTCGTACGTGGGCAGGCCGTCCCGGTCCGTGCCTCGGGGCCTGAAGCCGGCGTGCCACATCGTAATCGTGTAGGTCCCCGGCGGGACGTCACCGATGCTGAACGTGCCCGCGGCGTCGGTGACCGCGACGTACGGGCTGTCGTGCACGACGAGCCACGCCGACATGTGCGGATGCGCGTCGCAGCGCACGCGGATCACGCCCGGGCTCTTGAGATATTTCGTCACCTCGATCACCTGCCCGCGGCCCGGCAGCGCGACGTTGAACACGGTCGACGCGCCGCGAACGCCGTGGGGATTGTGCAGGATCGAATCGGAGTTCCGGATCGACACCCGATCGGTCGGGCCGACCGCCGTCACATGGCTCACGAAGACACATCTGCCGGTGTCCAGGACGACGTCGCCGACGCCCTTCCTGCCGCGCGCCACCCCCTGGATCAGCACGACGGCGTCCTTGACGCGCTGGCCGGCGGACAGCACGAGCGCCTCCGAGGCCTCGCGCTCCCCGCACGCATCGCGGCTCTTCGTGACGGCGAACGGGTCGAGCTTCGGGAGCGCGCCGACGAGCCTCACGGTGCCGGTGACGGTGCCGCCGTCCTGGACCGCGGCCACCTCGTATGCGCCGGCCGGCGTCATCACCAGGACCAGGAAGCCGAAGACGGCGACGATGGTCAGGGCTCGTGGTTGAGTGACCACTCCAGCGCGAGCCAGAAGCTCCGGCTGTAGCGGAAGAACCACAGCGGAAACAGGATCACGATCGGCACCAGCACGAGGAGCTGCACTTGCGTGGAGAGCCCGAGCCCCGCCCACAGCAGGAAGAATCCGGCGACCGCGATGAGCGTCGTGACCCCGTAGTTGATGTAGATCGCGCCGACGAAGTAGCCCTG
>DATBHZ010000112.1:0-6691 GCA_036557185.1 Acidimicrobiia bacterium
CCCAGCTGCGCTCTGCAGGCCAGTCCCGCGCGCTCCGACGCCGCGCGCACCGCGGCTGCCTGTTGCGGCGTCAGCGTCGACGGATTGGCGTCGAGGATCGTCCGCACCGTCGGATCCGCGATGATCTGCTTCGCGAGACAGCTCGCGGCCCTGGGTGGGGCCCCTTGGCCGGAGAAGGTGCCGATCAGCACGGCCCGTGTGGCGGCCAACGTGTACGCGGCGGTGACGCCCGCGTTGTTCACGACGTTCCGGCCGGGGTTGCAGGTTCGCAGGCGCACGTCGGCGCCGACCTGGCTCACGCTCACCTCTGCGCTGGCAGGCATCGCCCTGCCCCAAGTGCGGAAGGCGCGCGTCAGGACCGCGGTGCCCGCGGGCGTCTCTCCTTGCAGCACCAGCCGGGAGCACACCTTCCCCTTCGCGCGATAGCTGGCGATCTGCCCGCCGCCGTACGCGTCCGCCGCGGCCAGCGCGCGTCGCGCGTCCATCCGGCTTCCGAGCATGAGCAGCACGTCGAGCGCGTCGACGGATCCGCTGTCGATCTTCTTCTCCCCGGCTCCGAGCACGATCGGCTTGACGTCTCGGAACTTCGGGTCTCGGAGCATCGTGGTGGGATCGAGGAAGATGCGATCGCTCGGCGCCGGTCCTGTGAACGCGCGGTTCACGGCCGAGGTGCCCTCGTGGCTCTTCAGGACCTTGATGACGGTCGGACCGAAGTCGTACGGGGCTTCCTGCTGGAGCACGATGTACGCGGGGACGTCCGCGACCCCCTTGTTCGCTTCTCCGGTCTCGGCGTTCTGTGTCGCGTCGGCGGCGCGCTGGTCGGACGGTGACAGCGAGCTCTTGTAGCTGTCCTGTACCACGCTCGCGTCGCCCTCGATGAGGCCCTTGACCGCGTTCGCGCTACCCGTCTTCGCGTCGTCTGCGCGTTGCTGCACCTTGTTGAGATCGAAGTGCTGGTCCTGCAGCACGTGCGTGAGCTCGTGCACGAGCACGACGCGTGTCTGCGGCGCGAGCGGGCCCGTTCCCCGGATGGTTATGTCCTTCTTGTCCGGGCTGTAGAACGCGAGGACGCCGGACTTCTGCGTGGTATCGAGCTCCTTGGCAAGGTCCGTCCCCGGGTTCACGAGGCCAACCGAAGCGAGCTCTGCACTCTGGTTGGAGAGCTGCTTGCGGTCGGAGGCGGAGAGCTTGTCGCTGACAGAGACCTGCTTGTCGAAGGCGGCATTGCTGAGGAAGTGAACGGGTACCGCGTGATCGAAGTGCAGCCCGCGGAGCCGTTCAGCCTGCGTTGCGAGCGGCGCGATGCGCGGGTCCCACGCCTTCGGGTACGAGGTCGTGCTGCGTGTCAGGAAGTAGGCGGCGATCGCGAGCACGACAATGGCGGATGCCACCGCGGCGATCAGCAGAGGCCTGACGTCGTTCTTCCGGCCGCCGGTGCTGATCGGCTCGAACACCGGACCGGTGGACGCGGGTTCGCTCGAGGAGCTCGGGACGGTTTGTGACGCGTCCTCGCTGTCGCGCGGTGCTCCGACCTGCGCGTCGTCGGCGCGCGGGTCGCCGGCCGCAGGAGTGTGCACCGGGGCGGGCGTCGCGCGACCGGGGAGGAACTCCCAGCTCGGATCGATCGGACCAGGCGTCGTGCCCTCGCCGCCGTGGCCCTCGTCGGCCATGCCTATCCGGCCGGCAGCACGATGGTCTGGAGCTCGGTGTAGGGATCGATGCCCTCAGGCCCGAGTTCGCGACCGATGCCCGATGACTTGAAACCACCGAAGGGCGCGCGGAAGTCGAGGATCATGGACGAATTGATCGCCACCACCCCCGTGCGGACTTGAGCGGCAATCTCGGCACCACGCTCCGCGTCCGCCGTCCACACGGAGCCGCAGAGGCCGTAGTCCGAGTCGTTCGCGATCGTGACCGCTTGCTCGTCGCCCTCGTACGGGATGACGGAGAGCACGGGGCCGAAGATCTCCTCACGCGCGATCTTCATGTCGTTGTCGACGTCCGCGAACACCGTCGGCTCGACGTACCAACCCGAATCGAGATCGCTCGGCCGGCCACCGCCGGTGACAACGCGCGCGCCGGCCGTCTTGCCGGCGTCGATGTATCCCTCGACGCGGGTGCGCTGCCGGTCCGCGACGAGCGGGCCGATCTGGGTCGTCTCGTCGAGCGGGTCGCCGACGGCGAGCGAGCCGACCTTCGCGGCCAGCGCATCGACAACCTCGGCGTAGCGCGACTTCGGCGCGAGGATCCGGGACTGCGCGCCGCAGACCTGCCCGTTGTTCATCAGGCCTGACTGGATCAGCTCGCCGAGCAGCGCGTCGTCGAGAGTGAAGTCGTCGAGAACGATCGCGGCCGACTTGCCTCCGAGCTCGAGGGTGCAGCGCTTGAGCTGCTCGCCGCAGATCGCTCCGATGTGGCGACCCACCGCTGTGCTGCCGGTGAAGCTCACCTTGTCGATGCGAGGGTGGCGCACGAGGTGCTCGGCGTTCTCGCGCCCGGCCGGCACGATGTTGATCACGCCGGGCGGGATGTCCGCCTCGATCACGGCTTCGGCGAACAGGTACGAGTCGAGCGGGGTCTCGGGAGCCGGCTTGAGCACGATCGGTGCACCCGCGGCCATCGCCGGCCCGAGCTTCAGCGCAGTGATGAAGAGCGGCACGTTCCAGGGGATGATCCCCGCGACGACACCAACCGGTGCGCGCCGCACGCGCAGCGGGGAACCGAGCGCTCCCATGCGCTCGTTCACCCACTCGTAGCCGGGCGCGATGTCGGCATAGGTGTCGAGCACCATCGTCGCCGAGAACACCTGACCCATGATCGACCACTGCTTGGGCGATCCGTTCTGCGAGGAGATCACGTCCGCGATCTGCGGACCGCGCGCCTGGAGCGCTGCGGAGAGACGCGTGATCGCGGCAGCTCGCTCCTCGACCGGCATCGTCGGCCACGGGCCGTGGTCGAAGGCGTTGCGCGCCGCGTCGACGGCCTTGTCGATGTCGGCAGGTGACGCGTCGGGCACCTGGCCGATGACGTCCTCGCTGTGCGGCGAGATGACGTCGATGACGCCGCCGCCCTCCGGCTTCACGAACTCCCCACCAATGAACAGCGTGTCGTAGATCTGCATCTGCCTCTCCCGAAAGGTGAACTGCCTCGCATACTACGGCCGCGGGATCGCGCTCGACGTCTCCGGTTCGGTCCCTCGAACGGAGGAGTGCGCCACTAGGCTGGCTCCTCCGTTATGGAAACCTCCGTCGAGGAACTCGACGCCAATCGCGTCAAGGTGCACGTCGCCGTCTCCGCGGCGGAGTTCGAGAAGTCGATCGACGCGGCGTTCCGAACGCTCGCCTCGCAGGTGCGCATCCCCGGCTTCCGTCCCGGCAAGGCGCCGCGTCGCATCCTCGAGGCCCGGTTCGGTCCCGAGGTCGCCCGCGAGCAGGCGCTCAAGGAAGGCGTCCCGCACTACTACAGCGACGCCGTCGAAGCGGAGCGTCTCGATCCGATCGCGGTACCCGAGATCAACATCACCGCCGGCGAGGAGGAGGGCGACGTCGAGTTCGACGCCGTGGTCGAGGTGCGTCCGGTCGTCAAGCTGACGGGCTACGACGAGCTCACCATCGAGCTCGAGTACGAGGGCGCGACCGACGAAGCGGTCGCGAACCAGCTCGAGTCCCTCCGCAACCGGTTCGCCGACCTCACCGATACCGAGGAGCCGCTGATCGACGGCTCGTACGCGCAGATCGACATCGGCGCCACGATCGACGGAGCACCGGTCGACGCGCTGACCGCGACGGACTTCCTCACGGAGGTCGGGAGCGCCGTGATCACGCCGATGCTCGACCAGGAGCTGCGAGGCAAGCGTCCCGGCGACGTCCTCGAGTTCACCGAGGAGCTGCCGGAGCGGTTCGGCGAGCTCGGGGGCAAGGAAGCGACCTTCAGGGTGCTGGTGAAGGACGTGAAGAAGAAGACGCTCCCTGATCTCGACGACGACTGGGTTCGGGAGGCTTCGGAGTTCGACACGGTCGAGGAGCTCCAGGAGGACGCGCGCAAGCGGCTCGACCTCTTTGCCCGCGTGCAGGCGCAGATGGCTCTGCGTGACCGCGTGCTCGAGGAGCTGGCCGGCCTCGTTCCCGTCGAGGCGCCCGAACCGCTCGTGAACCAGGAGGTCGAGCACCGGCTGCACGATCTCGCGCACCGTCTCGAGCCGCAGGGTGTGAGCATCGCGCAGTACCTCGACGCGACCGGCCAGGACCAACAGGACTACATCAACGGACTACGCGAGGGCGCAGTGCGCGCGGTGCTCGCCGACCTGGGCCTTCGGGCCGTGGTCATCGCGGAGGAGATCGAGGCCACCGACGAGGAGCTGCAGAGCGAGATCGATCGGCTCGCGGAGCGGGTCGGTGAGAAGCCGAACAAGGTCAGACGCGATCTCGAACGTCGGGGCATGCTGGAGGAAGTACGCTCGGACATCGCCCGAGGAAAGGCGCTCCAGTTCCTGGTCGATCATGCGAACGTGGTCGACAAAGACGGGAACGCCATCGATCTGGCCCTGCCGGATGCATCGGGAGACGACGACAACGGCGACGAGACTGTCGAAGAGGACGAGAGCTCAGAGCAAGAAGAGGGCACGGCGTGAGGAGCAAGAGCGTGACCGAACCGATCCAGAACGTGTGGGTGCCGAGCGTCACCGAGTTCACCCCGCGAGGCGAGCGCGTCTCCGACATCTACTCGCGCCTGCTCAAGGAGCGGATCATCTTTCTCGGCACGCCGATCGACGATGTGGTCGCGAACCTGGTGACGGCGCAGCTGCTCCACCTGGAGAGCGAGGAGCCCGACAAGGACATCTCGATCTACATCAACTCACCGGGTGGGGAGATCACCGGGCTGTTCGCGATCTACGACACGATGCAGTTCGTGAAGCCCGCCGTCTCGACGATCTGCATCGGGCAGGCCGCATCCGCGGCGGCGGTCATCCTGGCGGCAGGTGAGCCCGGGAAGCGCTACATCCTCCCGCACTCCCGAGTGCTGATCCACCAGCCCCACGGTGGCGCGCAGGGTCAAGCGGTCGACATCCAGATCCAGGCGAAGGAGATCACGCGCATGCGTGAGACGCTCGACGAGATCCTTGCCCACCACACCGGGCAGACCGTCGAGAAGGTCTCCACCGACACCGACCGCGACTTCATCATGGGTGCGAACGAGTCCAAGGAGTACGGCATCGTCGACGAGGTGATCACGAACCGCGACCTCGCTTCGGTGAGCGTGCCCGCGGGCGTGAGCTGAGACCGACGACCACCGACGGCCGGGGGAGAGGACCGTGGCGAAATTCGGAGACGGCGGCGATCTGCTGAAGTGCTCGTTCTGCGGAAAGAGCCAGAAGCAGGTCAAGAAGCTGATCGCCGGTCCAGGTGTGTACATCTGCGACGAGTGCATCGATCTCTGCAACGAGATCATCGAGGAAGAGCTCTCGCAGAGCACCGAGGTCAAGTTCGACGAGCTCCCCAAGCCACGCGAGATCTACGAGTACCTGAACGACTACGTGATCGGGCAGGAGCAGGCGAAGAAGATCCTCTCGGTCGCGGTCTACAACCACTACAAGCGCGTGCAGGCCGGCGCGTACGGCGACCCCGACGTCGAGCTCCAGAAGTCCAACATCCTGCTGATCGGCCCGACGGGTTGCGGCAAGACGTTGCTCGCACAGACGCTGGCCCGTCTGCTGAAGGTGCCGTTCGCGATCGCCGACGCGACCGCGCTCACCGAGGCCGGCTACGTCGGTGAGGACGTCGAGAACATCCTCCTGAAGCTCATCCAGGCCGCGGACTACGACGTCAAGAAGGCCGAGACGGGCATCATCTACATCGACGAGATCGACAAGATCGCCCGCAAGGCCGAGAACCCGTCGATCACGCGGGACGTGTCGGGCGAAGGCGTGCAGCAGGCACTGCTCAAGATCCTCGAGGGGACCACCGCGTCGGTCCCGCCGCAGGGCGGCCGCAAGCACCCGCACCAGGAGTTTATCCAGATCGACACGACGAACATCCTGTTCATCTGCGGCGGTGCGTTCGCAGGCGTCGACACCATCATCGAGCAGCGCAAGGGCAACAACGGCATCGGCTTCCGCGCCGAGGTGCGCGGCCAGAACGAGCAGGACCTCGGCGAGATCCTCTCGACGGTCATGCCCGAGGACCTCCTCAAGTTCGGGCTGATCCCCGAGTTCGTCGGCCGACTCCCGGTCGTCACCGCGGTCCACAACCTCGATCAGGACGCGTTGATGCAGATCCTCGTCACGCCGAAGAACGCGCTTCTCAAGCAGTACCAGAAGTTCTTCCAGTTCGACGACGTCGACCTGCACTTCACCGACGACGCGCTCCAGGCAGTCGCCGAGCTCGCGCTCGAGCGCGGCACCGGCGCCCGCGGGCTACGCGCGATCCTCGAGGACGTGCTCCTCGAGGTCATGTACGACCTGCCGAGCCGCACCGACGTCACGCAGTGCGTGGTCGACCGCGCAACGGTCCTCGACCGAGTGCATCCCACCCTCGTCACCGACGACTCCGAACTGCGATCTGCCTGATTGCTCCGCTCGCTGCGGCGCAGGGTACCTGCGCCGCGGGCGCTCGCTCCGCGGTGTTCCTGCGCGCGGCCTTCGGCCGTGCTCGGAACGGGTGACTGATTCGCGCGTTTCGTAGACTCAGTAGAT
>DATBHZ010000113.1:0-5954 GCA_036557185.1 Acidimicrobiia bacterium
ACGAGGTCCTGCTCACGAACAACATCCCCGGCTTCGGCGTCCACAAGACGCAGGTCGTCTACTACAGCGATTCGGGACGGGCCGCGGCACAGCGCGTGTTGCAGGCGCTGCATTGTGGAAAGCTTGCACAGGCGCGCCAACCGAGCGGCACGGTCGACGTCACGGTCGTGGTGGGGTCGGACTGCCCGGCGTTCGGTGCGCCGAGGGGCCATTGACCAGCGAGGAACCGAAGCAGGCGCGGAACGTTGGCGAAACGTTGACGGAACATTGACGGGAGGACCGCAGCTGGACGCCTACGAGCGAGCGCGCGTAGCCGCACGGGCGGCAGCCGAGAAGAAGGCGTCGGATATCGTCCTGCTCGACGTCGGTGACATCATCGGCATCGCGGATGTCTTCGTGATCACGAGCGGGAACAACACTCGGCAGGTCCGCACGATCTGCGAGGAGATCGAGGAAGCGCTCCAGATCGAGGCCGACAGCTCGCCGCGTGGGGTCGAGGGCGTGCGCGACGGCTCGTGGGTGCTCCTCGACTACGGCGACGTGATCGTGCACGTGTTCCTCGAGGAGACACGCGCCTTCTACGGCCTCGAGCGACTCTGGTCGGACGCCGACCGGGTCGAGTGGCAGCCACCCGAAGCCGCGACCCTCTAACGGAGGCTCGTCTCGTCGACCCAGGGGCGCATCGGAACCCCGGCCTCCGCCAGCTCCTGCTTGAGGTCCGACACGCTGGTGTTCCTGTCGAGCCGTGGTGAGTACAGGATCGAGCTGATGATCGCTGCGGACGACCCGCCAGAGGTCAGTCCGTCCCGAATGTGCTCGACGGTGCCGGCGCCTCCGGACGCGATGACCGGGACGTTGACCGCGTCGGCGACCGCGGCGGTGATCTCGAGGTCGTAGCCCGACGCCGTGCCGTCGCGGTCGATGCTGTTCACCACGATCTCACCGGCGCCGAGCTCCTCGCCGCGCCGTACCCACGCCAGTGCGTCCATGCCCGTGGACTGCCGGGCGCCGTCGATGAAGACCTCGTAGCCACTCGGGATGTCGGCTGTGGGCGCGACGCGCTTCACCTGCGTCGAGAGCACGATGCACTGGCTCCCGAAGGCCAACGCGCCTTCGCGGATGATGTCCGGGTTGCGAACGGCCATCGAGTCCACGCTGATCTTCTCGGCGCCTGCCTTGAGCACCGCGAACATGTCGTCGAGTGATCGGATGCCGCCGCCGACGGTGAATGGCACGAAGACCTCTTGGGCGACTGCCTCGACGGTCGCGAGATCGATCGGACGGCGCTGCGCGCTCGCCGTGATGTCGTAGAACACGATCTCGTCGATCTGGTCCTCGTAGAGCGTGCGGGCCAGCTCGGCCGCCGGAGCGATGTCGATGTTGTCCTGGAATTGCTGCGCCTTCGTGACCCGTCCGTCGATCACGTCGAAGCAGGCGATCAGCCGCTTGGTCAGCACGCGCCGTCCCAGGCTGCGAAGTTCGCGAGGATGCGCAGCCCGAGCTCCCCGCTCTTCTCCGCGTGGAACTGCGTCGCCACGATGTTCCGGTCGGCCACCATCGAGCAGAAGGAGACGCTGTAGTCCGTCGTGGCGAGCACCGCCGAGTCGTCGGTCGGGCGCGCGTAATACGAGTTCACGAAGTAGCAGTAGGAGGGATTCGGCAGTCCCGCCACCGCCGGGTGCGCCCGCTCGAACCGCACGGCATTCCACCCGATCTGGGGGACACGGTCGTCGTCGGGGAACCGCTCCACGGACCCGGCAACCCAACCGAGGCAGTCGGTGGACCCCTCGGCGCTCCGGTCGAAGAGGACCTGGAGGCCTATGCAGATGCCCAGGAACGGGATCCCGTCGACGCGCACGCGCCGGTCCAGTGTCTCGAGCAGCTCGGACTCTCGGAGTGAGGCCAGCGTTGCCTTCGCGGCGCCGACGCCGGGCAGGATCACCTTGTCGACGCTTTCGAGCGCACCGGGGTCGCGTACCGAACGGGCCGGTATGCCGAGGCGTCGGAGCGCGTACATGACGCTCGGTGCGTTGCCCGCGCGGTAGTCGACGACACCGATCATGAGCGGCTCAGTCTAGGGAGACGTCTGCGGGGTCAACCCGTAGATAGTCACGTCGCCGGTGCGATGGATCACGGGGAAGGGATACGCCGTCGACGTCACGATGCAGCTCGCTCCGTACTTGCTCGCGAGCTTCGTCACCTGCGCCGCGGTCAGGCGGTCGTACGACGCCCGCAGACCGGTCAGCTCTCCGTGCCAGCCGGGCCCGTCGAAGTGCGTGTCGGTGCCGAGCAACGCGTCGATCCGAGATCGCCATTCCGCCACCGCGTCGTAGCGGATGGCCTGCCAGTTCGCGACCGTCGGCCTCGCGGCTCGCTCGAAGTAGTCCTGTCGGTCCGGAGGAACGATGCACGTCGTCGTCGAGGGAGTGTTGTTGTGCAACCAGTCGAATGCGCTGGCGAAATGGTCGGTACCGGTCCACGCCTTGACGTTGGCGAGCACCATGCGCGGCGCTGCGAGCAATGGCGCGCTCAGGACCAGTGCGACGCTGCACACGACGCCGACCGCGAGGAGCGCGCGGGCCCGGTCGGTGTCCCATCTCTCGACGATCCATCGCATGGCGTGCATCGCGAAGAAGAGCGGGACGAAGAGAGGGAACGAGCGCAGCGGCATGAGCTGCAAGTACGACCAGATGTGCGCGAGGCGCGCGACATATGCGAGCGCGAACGGCACTGCCGCGACGATCTGGAAGACCGCGACGAACGTCTCGAAGGCGTCGCCCTGGTGGCGGCGCCACCACCAGAGGTTCGCGGCGAACATTGCGAGCAGGAGCGCGAGATGCACGAGGTTCTGGAGCCAGGGGAGGCGGACTGCGCCGAAGAACGGATCGGTGTGGTACGGGATCGCTTGCAGCACCACGAACCTGCGCAGCGCGGTCGACATGGCGCCACTCGCCGCGAAGCCGCCGATGATGCCCGGGATCGCGAGCAGGATGCCCAACCAGCACCATCGCAACGTCGTTGCGCGCGTGGCCGGGATGACGAGCAGCGCAACGCCGACCGCCAGCGCGTTCCACAAGCCGACGGCGGGATGGAGGCTGAACACGATGCCGAGCAGGGCGAGCGCGATCGGGATGCGGCTCGATGCGATTGCGAGGAGCGCGCCGAGCAGGAACACGTAGGCCACGGTCTTGGACTCGAACGTGCCGATGATCCATTCCGTGCCGATGAAGGACTGGTTCGCGACGAGCCAAAGCGCGATCGCTGCGGTGGCGGTCCAGACGGTCAGGCGCAACCGAGCGCCGATCGCCACGAGAAGGCCGGCCAGCAGCGTCCAGGAGACCAGCCTCCCGAGCCAGCCGAACGCCGACAAGGACAGGACGTGGGTCAGGGGTGCGAAGAGATGGTCGAACACCCAGTGCTCGGGGAACGTCCCGCTGAACGTCCAGTCGCCGCGCAGATAGGAGGCGTCACCGACGTGCTTGACCAGCGGGAGGTACAGCTCCTCGCTGAGGCGAGGCACGGGCCACCCGTAGAGCAGCAGCGACAACGCCAGCAGCACGACCGACGGCACGACGAGCGTGCGCCAGGTGATCTTCGTGCGCTCGCCCTGTTCGACCGCTGACGTCACGACGCCCTCCGGTGCGCACTCTAAGTGGCACCGGAGGGCGTCGATGGGTCACGCCTCGATCGGCTAGCCCCAGCGAAGTCCCTCGTCGGGGTCGACACCGAGGCAGAGCTTGCCGATGACCTCGTGCGTCAGCATCGAGTTGGCCGGGTGGAAGCGACCCATACGGCTGTCACGGAACAGCTGCTCGAGCCTGTTGCGCTTGAAGACACCCGCACCACCCGAGAGGTCGAGCGCGATGTCGACAACCTCGTACGCGGCGTTCACGCACACGTACTTCGTCGAGACGAGACGCACTGGCCAGTCGGCGTGCTCCACACCGCTCGCCCAGTCGGACACCGTGCGTGCGAGGTATGCGTCGATCGTGTCGAGGCGCATCCGCATCTCTGCAACACCGTGCTGGACCTCGGGGTGGTACGCCATCGACCGCGTCAGCGCGACGGAGCCGCGCGTCGGGGTCTTCTCGACGATCAGGTCGAACGCGCGTTGCGCGATACCGGAGTACACGGCCGCGAAGCCCATCAGGCCCCAGGCGAAGATCCCCAGCTGGAACAGCCCTGCTCCGGCGAAGCCCGGCGGGCACACCAGGGCGGTGTACTCGTCGGGGACGAAGGCACCGTCGAGGATCGTGTCCTGGCTCGCGGTGGCGCGCATCCCGAGCGTGTCCCAGGTCTCCTCGATGCGGTATCCCGGAGTATCGCGGGGGAGGAAGGCGTGCACGATGCGCGGGGCGTCCGGGTCGCTCGTGTCCATCGCGTGGAAACCGAGGTAGTCCCACACGGGTGACAGGCTGCCGAAGATCTTGTGACCCGTGATCTCCCAGCCGCCGTCGACCCGCTTCGCGCTGGAGCTCGAGAGGAAGAGCGGGAGGTCGTTGCCGGCCTCGCCGTGCCCCGCGGCGAAGACCTTGCCGTTCGCCGCCTCCCGGAGCACCCATTCGAGGCTCGTATCGCCCGCACGAAGGAGGTCCGCGGCCATGCCTGTGAAGTAGAGGTGCATGTTGACCGCGACGGCCGTTGCGGGCGCGTAGTAGGCGAGGCGCTTCTGGAGCTTGTTGACCTCGTCCAGCTTCAGCTCGGGACCCCCGTACTGCACGGGGAGGGCGATGTCGAGGTAGCCCGAGTCCCTCAGCTCGTCGAAGTCCTCCTGGAAGAACCGGTTCTCGCGGTCGTACTGCGGCGCGCGCTCGTCGAAACGAGCGAGCATGTCCTCGGTCAGGACGGAGCGTTGCTCGGTCACGGTCATGGCAGGAACTCCTCGTTCGGCGATGTTCGCTCGACGGTATGGACCTGCGGGCCGTGCGTCTGCCGCAGATTCTTCAGTGCGGTCGACGTTTTTCGAGATCCGGTGCCGCTCAGCGCCCGAGGTCGCTGCCCTCGAGCGTGTCGAGCT
Organism: Acidimicrobiia bacterium; assembly: GCA_036557185.1. Taxonomy (GTDB): domain Bacteria; phylum Actinomycetota; class Acidimicrobiia; order IMCC26256; family JAENVU01; genus DATBHZ01. The sequence goes on from DATBHZ010000113.1 coordinate 5,018, forward strand.
GCCGCCCCACGGCGACGAGGCCGTAGCGCTCGACGAACGGCCGTGCTCGGGCAACGAGCTCCTGCGCCCCCGCATCGTCGCCCCGCCGAGCCCGGAGTGCTGCCCAGTCGGCGAGCGTGTGCGCCTCCCAGGTGACCGCGCCCAAGCCGCGTTCGTGCTCGACGGCGTATGCAAGATCCCTCTCGGCGTGGTCGTCACGGCCGAGGAGCTGCGCCAGCAGCGCGAGATAGCGGTTCGAGCAGCCGAGGTAGGCACACGTGTGCCCGATCGATACGCCGATGCCGCGCCATTCCTCGAGGAGCTCGGTCAGGCTGTCCGCGACCGAGACGTTCTCCGTGCGGAACGCCGCCTCGGCGAGCAGGGAGAGCGCGGCGGGGTACATGGCGTCGTGCGGGAGCGTGCCGAAGCTGTTCGGGCTGAGCTCAGCGAGCAGCTCGGCAGCCTTCTCGCGCATCCCCAGCGCCGCCAGCAACGAGATCAGACCGGGCCTCCACATCGCGCCTGCGGGATTGAGGTCGAGCACCATGCGCACCGCGGGCGCGATCTCGTCGAGCCGGCCCTGCTCGCGGCGGATCAAGTACATCTGGACGCCGTGCGAGCCGGACAGGTCCTCCCCGAGGTCGGCGCCGAGCTCGAGGTTCGCGTTCGCCCGGCTCTCCGCCTCGTCGAGGCGCCCTTCGAGGAACGCGAGGATCTGGTACTCGGACTGGAGCACGTAGCGGTCGAACCTGAGCCCGTTCTGCTCGGCCGTGGTCGCGGCGCGCTCCATCCAGAGGGCAAGGCCCTCGGCGTCGCCAAGAAGGAGGCTGCGCTCGACGCCGTAGTCGGCGAGGCTCGCGAACTCCGAGATGCCGATGACGTCCCGCAAGCTCCAGGCTTCTTCGCCGATCGCCGTCGCGAGCGCCAGGTCGCGCGGGCGGAACGGCGTCTGCGTCTG
>DATBHZ010000114.1:0-23349 GCA_036557185.1 Acidimicrobiia bacterium
TCGGGGAGCACGGCATCGGCCGGGCGCGCGCGGCGCCGGGCTCGCCACCCTCTCCCATCCGGACTCTCACCGTCGGCCCAGGATTTTCCACCTGGTCGGCCCACCGCCGGCTGCGGCAGGTTCGCGGGCTCCCGCACCTCGTCCGAGGACGACTGCACGGCTACCGCCGGTTGGGACTTGCACCCACGCCCCGAAGGGCACCCCGAGGGCTGTTCGGTTGTGAGGGCACCCTACCATGATTCCGACCAGAATTGAAACAAGTTTCAATTCTGGCGGACCGGGCCTAGTGGGGGTGCTCCCCTGCCAGGAGGTCCAGCGCGTGCGGCACGATCGGGAGGATCGCGTCGAGGCACTCGACCGCCCCCGTGCTCGAGCCGGGCAGGTTCACCACGAGGGCGCTGCCGAGAGTCCCCGCGACACCTCGCGACAGCATCCCGAACCCTCGCCCGCCCTTGTCGCTCACACGGCGCATCGTCTCGGCCAGCCCCGGCGCCTTGCGCTCGATGACCGCGCTCGTCGCCTCCGGCGTCAGGTCGCGCGGACCGAACCCGGTCCCACCGGTGGTGACGACCAGCCCGACGAACCCCGCGCACATCGCCTCCAGCGCGTCGGCGACGGGTCCGACGCCGTCGGCGACAACCTGGCGGTCGGCGAGCTTGAACCCAGCGCTGTCGAGCAAATCGACCACCGCATCGCCGGACCGGTCCTCCCGAACCCCTTCGGCGACGCCGTCCGAGACCGTGAGCACCTTGGCCTCCAGCTCTACGGCCACGCGATCGCTCGCAGTCTCCTCGCGGCAGCGCCCGGGTCCGGGCTCCCGAATATCGCGCTGCCGGCCACGAGGATGTCGGCACCGGCCGCAGCGGCAAGCGGCGCCGTCTCCTCGTTGATCCCGCCGTCGATCTCCAGCTCCACCGGGAGGGAGCGCTCGTCGACGAGAGATCGCGCCGCGCGGACCTTGTCGAGCACCTCCGGGATGAAGGCCTGACCTCCGAAACCGGGGTGCACGCTCATGAAGAGCAAGATATCGATCTCCTCGAGGTACGGGACGACCGCGTCGAACGCCGTCTCGGGGTTCAGGGTCAGCCCCACTCGCATCCCGTGCGTGCGCATCCGATCGAACAGCGGGCGCGGATCTCCCAGCTCGACGTGGATCGTGCACGAGTCGGCGCCGGCCTTGGCGAAATCGTCGAGCAGATCGCCCGGGTTGTCGATCATCAGATGACAGTCGAGGTAGAGATCGGTCCGCGGCCTGAGGCACGCGACGACCGGCGCGCCGATCGTGAGGTTCGGGACGAAGTGCCCATCCATCACGTCGACGTGGAGCAGCTCGGCATCCGCGCTCACGCGGGCCACTTCGTTTGCCAGCTCGGCAAAGTCGGCCGAGAGGATCGACGGTGCGATCTTCACTGCGCTAAGCGTAGGCGGATCGCCGAAGCGCCAGCACGTACATGCCGTCGGAGTTCGCGGCCTGAGGCAGCAGCAGCGCGCCACGCCCGCGCGGCTCCCATGGCGCGGGGAGCGGCGGCTCCTCGACGAAGCCGACGAGCGAGTCGGCCGCCCAGGCGTCCACACCCGTCGTCTCCGCCGCGGTGAGGGTGCACACCGAGTACACGAGCCGGCCGCCGGGCCGGACGAGCCGCGCCGCTGCGCCGAGGAGCTCCCGTTGCAGCGTTGCGAGCTGATCGACGTCCTGTGGCGTCATGCGCCAGCGCACGTCGGGACGCCGGCGCATGACGCCGAGACCCGAGCACGGCGCGTCGATGAGCACACGGTCGAAGGAGGCGTCGGGGAACGGTACGGCGCGCCCGTCACCGATGACCGGTCGTACCGAGCCGAGGCCGAGGCGCCGCGCGGCCTCGGCGATGAGACCGGCGCGCGCACCGTTCACGTCGAGCGCGACGACGAGACCGCGATCGTCCATCTGCTCGGCAGCGCCCGTCGCCTTGCCGCCCGGTGCGGCGCCGATCTCGAGCACCCGCTCCCCCGGTGCTGCGCCCACCACGCGCGCGATGACCTGGCTCGACTGGTCCTGCGGGGTCGCCCGGCCCTCCGTGATCGGAGGAGACGAGCGCAGGTCCCCGAGACCGCGGACCATGACGGCATCGGGAGCGAGGCCGCCGGGCGCAACGTCTGCTCCGAGATCCCGAAGCTCGGCAGTAAGTGCTTCGGCGGTGGTGACCCGGCTGTTGGGCCGCAGGGTGACGGACGCCGGCTGGTTCGCCATGTCGAACACGCCGCGCGCGTCCTCGGCGCCGAGGTCGAGCGTGAGCATCTCGACGATCCAGCTCGGCATCGAGGTGCGGATCGCCACCGACTCGGCGTCGTTCCCGCCGGGAAGCGCCCACGGCCGGTCGAGCGAGGCGACGCGGCGCAGCACCGCGTTCACGAAGCCCTTCCCCGCCGGCTGGATCGCGCCGAGCGCCTCGACCGTCTCGCCAACCGCTGCGTGCGGCGCGACGCCGTCGAAGAGCTGGTACGCGCCGAGTCGCAGCGCTGCGCGCACCGGCGCGTCGAGCGTCTCGAGCCCGCGGTCCGAAGCCTCGGCGAGCACGAAGTCCAGCGTGCGCAACCGGCGGAGCGTGCCGTAGACGAGGTCGGTCACGAGCGCCCGATCGCGCGGGTCGAGATCGCTCGCGCGCAGCATCGGAGGAAGCACCACGTTCGCGAACGCGCCGCTCTCCACACGCTCCAACGCCCGGATTGCAGTTTGACGCGAGCTCACGAGAATGGGTCCCGGCCGCGGTGGCCGGCGCGCCAGGCTGCGTACTCCATCGGGCGCTTGCCCTCCGGCTGCACGACGTCGGGGACGAGCCTGCCGTCGACATGCGCTGCGAGCACTTTCAACCGCTTGCCGTCCAAAGTGAGCCACGCGCCGGGCCGCGGGTTCCCCGCGCGTACGAGCCGCTCGAGGTCGACCGCAGGACGCGAGAGATCGAGCTCGAACTCGTCGACCGCGAGCTTCTCGGCATAGGTCGGCTCGCCTGCTTGCGGCTCCGGCGTGGCGCCCGGCACCTTCGGCAGCTCGTCGACCAGGAGCTGCGTCCCCAGCTCGACGAGACGGGTGTGGAGCGATCCTCCGGTGTCGTCGGGACGGATCTGCGTGACGACCCGCGCGTACACCGGTCCGGTGTCGAGCGCGGCTTCGAGACCCATGAGGCACACACCGGTCTCGCGGTCTCCGGCGAGGAGTGCCCGCTCCACCGGGGCGGCACCGCGCCAGCGCGGCAGCAGCGAGAAGTGCAGGTTGACGAACCCGCCGGGAATCGCGTCGAGCAACGCTGTGGGCAACAGCTGGCCGAACGCGACCACGACGCCGAGGTCCGGCGCTGTGTTCTTCACGTCGTCGACCACCTCGCGCGCCTTCACAGGCGTCAGGACCGGCAGACCCAGACGCTCGGCAGCGACGCGGACCGGGCTCGGCACCAGACCGCCGCCGCGTCCGCGCTTGCGGTCGGGCTGCGTGACGACGAGCGCGATGTCGTGACCCGCGCCGTGCAACGCTTCCAGCGCAGGCACCGCGTCCACGGGCGTGCCGAAGAAAGCGAGGCGCACGGCGTGCAGCTTCGCGCTACAGGCCGGGGTTGGAGCGCAGTCTTTCTCGGGCGGCCGCCTCGAGGTCGATCTCGCGCAGCTCGCGCATCGCGCGCTTGCGGGCGTCGGGCTCCAGGCGGTCGAGCATCAGCGTGCCGTCGAGGTGATCCACCTCGTGCTGGAAGCAGCGAGCGAGGATCTCGTCTCCTTCGATCACGACCTCGTTGCCGTCGAGATCGAGTCCCCGGATCGTGACCACCTTCGGCCGCACGATCTCGAGGGTGAGCCCGGGGAGCGACAGGCACCCCTCCTCGTAGGTCCACTCCCCCGACGACTCGACGATCTCGGGATTGATCAGCACCTGCGGGCCGCTGTCGTCGACGTCGTAGGTGAACAGCCGCTTCTGCACGCCCACCTGCGGGGCCGCCAGCCCGAGACCGATGGCCTCGTGCATGGTGTCGTACATCGTGTCGACGAGGCGCGCGAGGGCGCCGTCGAGCTCCTCGACCTCAGGCGTGCGCTGCTTGAGCACGGGGTCGCCGAAGAGACGGATGGGGTACCCGGACATCGACGAGCCAGGCTATTCGAACTTCGCGCCGATCTCGCGCAGCATGCCGAGCAGGTTGACGGGCGCGTCCGGCGCGGGCTCACCCGGTTCGTAGCGAACGCTGTGCAACCGGCCGGTGTACGGGAATGTTCCGAAGCGCTCGTAGATCTTCCACGACACCGGCGACCGCCGGTCGATGCCGACGTCGATGCCTTCGAAGGGGGCCATGCCGAAGAGCATCGGGATGTCTACCCCTGTGACGCGCTCTTCGCCGTCGACGAGCACCGTCAGCAGCCAGCGGCGCTTGCCGGGCGCGTCGAAGCGGACCGTCACCTCGCGCACCCCGTCGGGCATCGCTCCGCACGGGACCTCTGTGAGCCTGCCCCGGCCGTCGTTGTGGACGAACACGAGCCGGCCGTCGAGCACGTAGGCGGCGTACCCCGCGCCCTGGTCCCCGTGGGCGACGAGCATCCCGTGATCGGCGGCTCGGTGCTCCAACGCCACGGTGATCGTGACACCGCGGAACCAGATGAGCTGCACCGACCGCCACCGCTCGAGCGTCGGTGTGCCCGCGAGGATCGTGACCGGCTCGCTGAACACGGCGCTGCGCTCGGGCCGGAGCACGAAATTGAGGCTCACGCCTTCGTCGAGCGGATAGAAGTGCTCCTTCCAGGCCGACTGCTCCCACGCCGCCGTGAGCTCGTCGAGCTTCGCAGGCTCGTTCGTCGCGAGGTCTCGCAGCTCGGTCGGGTCCGCGTCGAGGTGGTACAGCTCCCACGGATCCTCGCTGAAGCTCGTCAACCGTTGGTGCAGCGTGACCGCGTGCCAGCCGTCGCGGTAGAACCCCCGGTGTCCGTTGTTCTCGACCGGGTGCTCGTAGTGCGTGCTGGGAGCGTCGGGATCGGCGAGCACCGACGCGAAGCTCGATCCGGCGAGTGGCGCGAGCTCGATGCCGTGGCGCGTCGCGGGCCGCTCGACGCCGACGTACTCGAGCAGCGTGGGCAGGAGGTCGGTCGCGTACTGGTACTGCCGCCGGAAGGACCCCGTGTCGCGGAGGCGCTGCGGCCACGACACGATGAACGGCACGGAGTGACCACCCTGGTGCGCGTTGATCTTGTACAGGCGGAACGGCGTCCCGCTCGCCATCGCCCATCCCCGCGGGTAGTGCGGGGTCGTGGTCGGCCCTCCGAGCTCAGCGATGCGCGCGTTGTCGGCATCGATGTCGTCGCCCTGGAGGAGGTGCACGTAGTACGCGCTCGTCCCGGCGCGCTCGCCTTCGCGTGAGGCGCCATTGTCGGAGAGGAAGATGACGACCGTGTTGTCGCGCTCGCCCAGCTCCTCGAGCGCCGCGATCAGGCGCCCGACGTTCTGGTCGATGCGGTCGACCATCCCGGCGTACACCTCCATGTGCCGGGCGAAGAGCCGCTGCTCTTGCGGCGACAGCTCGTCCCACGGGCGCACGTCGTGGTGGGGCTCGGTGTTGCGCGGCGGGAGCTCCCAGTCCTGCGGGATGACGCCCATGGCCTTCTGGCGTGCGAAGCGCTCGGCTCGCAACGCGTCCCAGCCCGCGTCGTACCGGCCCTCGTACTTGGCGATGTCCTCCGGGCGCGCGTGGAGGGGTGCGTGGACGGCGCCGTGCGCGAGGTACAGGAAGAACGGCTTCGCGGGGTTGCTCGACTTCGTCTCGCGGATCATCTCGATCGCGCGATCCGTGATGTCGTCGGTGAAGTAGTAGCCGTCCGGGTATTGGTCGATCTCGACCATGTGGTTGTCCTCGGTCAGCCGGTGCGGCTGATGGAGGTTCGTGAACGCGTCGAGGAACCCGTAGAAGCGGTCGAACCCGCGCTGGAGCGGCCACGAGTGCCTCGGCCCCGCGCTCGAGCAGTCGCTGTCCTTCGTCAAGTGCCATTTCCCGACCATGAGCGTCGAGTACCCGGCCTGGTCGCGCAGGATCTCGGCGAGCGTCGCGACGTCGGGCGCCAGCTCGCTCGCGTACCCCGGGAAGCCGGGATCCACGTGCGCGACTGTTCCGAGCCCGGCCCTGTGCGGGTCGACTCCCGTGAGCAGCGCTGCGCGCGTCGGCGAGCACATCGGCGCCGTGTGGAAGTTCGTCGCACGGATGCCCGCGGCGGCGAGCGCGTCGAGATGGGGCGTCTCGATCTCGGACCCATAGCAACCGAGGTCCGCGAAGCCGAGGTCGTCGGCGAGGACGATCACGATGTTGGGGGCTCCCGCCGGAGGTTCGGGCCTCGGTGGCCACCAACCTTCCGATGTCGCGAAGACGCGCCCGACCTTGCCCCCGAAGCCCGGGTACGACCCTGCCTCCCCTACGGACTGCACGCCCGTCATCGCCCTCCTCGGACTCATCCTCTGTCGAATCGGGTGGGCATCCTCGCGCGTCAGACGCGCGGCGGGTCGACCGCGATCCTCAGGCGGCCGAGCGCCCGTGCCGGCGGCCCGGCGTCCGCGAGCGCGTCGAGCAACGTCGGGAGATCGTCGGAGCGCGCGAGCGCCTGGAGCCGCTCGCCCCTCGGAGCCGGTCCGAGCACGTCGATCCCGGACGCCCGGAGCTGCTCGACGGCCGCGTCGACAGCCGGCGCCACACCGACGAGCTCTGCGAGCCCCCCGAACGGCGGGTACCCGAGCTCACGACGCTGGCGACGCTCCAACTCGGGAAGGATCGAGGGGTCCGCGCGCAGGGCGGTCTGCACGACGGCGTGCTCCGGGAGCCTCGTCTGCAGCAGCAGCCGGCCGTTCGTCCCGGTCCTCCGCGCCCCCCGCGCCACGAGCGCGAGTGCCTGCTCGCTCGCGCGGTAGCGCGGGGCGAGCAGCTCCTGGTCGAGGTCGAGGAACGCGACGAGGCCGATCGGGCCCTGCACCCGGTGGAGGACGGCCTCGGTCCCCACGAGCACGAGCGCCTCCGGCACCTCGCCGACCTCCGCGTCGACGTGCGCGACCTCGACCTTCGGGAACATCGCCGCCAGGCCGTCGCGCAGCTTGCGGACACCTGGGCGCAACGCCTTGAAGCGCGCACCGTGACAGCTCACACAGACCGGCGGGCGCGTCATGCCGCAATGCGCGCAGGCGAGGCGGCGCTCCTCGTCCTCGGCGACCGCTGCGCCGCAACGCTCGCACGTCGCCGGAGAGCCGCACGCCGCGCACACGAGCAGCCGCGCGCGGCCCTTGCGATTGAGCATGCAGACGGCGCGTTCGCCCGCGTCGACGCTCCGGCGAACCGCACGCGCCAGCTCGTCGGTCAGCAGCCCGCGCCCCGGCGGCGCCTCGCGCAGATCCACGACTTCCACGCCGGGCCACCCGTGCCGCTCCGTCGAGCGATCGGGCCGTTCCGCCCTGCCGCCGAGCGCCTCGGCCTCGAGGCTCGGGACCACGCCGACGAGCGTGAGCTCGGCGCCGTTGCGCCGGGCGCGCTCGGCCGCGACGTCCCGCCCGTTCCAGGTCGGCGCGGACTCCTCCTGCAGCGCCTCGTCGCCCTCGTCGAGAACGATGACGGCCGCCAGGTCGGGCACCGGTGTCCACACGGCGCTCCGGCCGCCCAGGACGACGCAGTTGCCTTCGCGGGCTCGAGACCACGCCCGTGTCTTGTCGGCGGCGGAGCAGTCCGCGCGGATCACCAGCACGCGGTGGCCCTCGCGCTCGAGGTGCCGGAGGAGCGAGCCGAAGCGCGCGCCGTCCGCGCTGACAATGAGCGTGGAGCCGCGCGGCGCGATTCGCTGCGCGACGAGCTCACGCCGATCGGCGGCCGGTGGCCAGGCCAGCACGCGCACCGCCGGCGAGCCCGTCGCAAGTGACGCGGGCGGCGCGAGGTCGCGCACGGCGTTGGGCGGCGACGCAGCGCGCAAGAAGCTGACCACGGGCCCGGCCCACCGCCACGACGCCCAGGTCGCGAGGTCGATCAGCTCGGCGGGCGGACCCGAACCCACCACCTTGGCGATCGGCAGCAGCTTCGACGGGTCGCCCGAAGCCGCAACGTCGAGTGCAATCACCCAGCCGCGCACGCGCCGCCCGTGCAGCGACACACGAACGATCGTCCCCACCCGCACCGCCGGCGCGAGCGCGTCCGGGATGCTGTAGTCGAAGGCCTTGTCGAGCGCCGGGACGTCGGGCTGGACGCGGCAGATGCGCAACGCCGGGTTACGCCAAGTCGGCGGCGGCCTTGCGGAACCCCTCAGCGTCGTCGGTGCGCTCCCAGGTGAACTCGCGGTCGGGCCGGCCGAAGTGACCATACGCAGCCGTGCGCTGGTAGATCGGCCGCCTCAGGTCGAGCCGCTCGATGATGGCTGCCGGGCGCAGGTCGAACTGCTCCTGCACGAGCCCCGCGAGCTTCGCCGGGTCGATCTCGGAGGTGCCGAAGGTCTCGACCATCACCGAGACCGGGTGCGCGACGCCGATCGCATACGCCACCTGGACCTCACAACGCTTCGCAACGCCAGAGGCGACGACGTTCTTGGCGACGTGGCGCACGGCGTACGCGGCAGACCGGTCGACCTTCGTCGGGTCCTTGCCGCTGAAGGCGCCTCCGCCGTGGCGGGCCATCCCGCCGTACGTGTCCACGATGATCTTGCGGCCGGTCAGGCCACAGTCGGCGTGCGGACCGCCGAGCACGAAGTTGCCCGTCGGGTTGCACAACACCTCGAAGTCGTCGCCCGCGAACTCCTGGGGAACGAGCGGCTTGATCACGTGCTCGATCAGGTCGGGACGGATCGTGCCCTCGATGTCGACCTCGGGACCGTGCTGCGTCGAGATGAGCACGGTGGACAGACGCTTCGGGCGCCCGTCCTCGTACTGGATGGTCACCTGCGTCTTGCCGTCCGGCCGGAGGTACGGGAGGGTGCCGTCCTTGCGCACCTCGGTCAGGCGCTTCGCGAGCCGGTGCGCGAGCCAGATCGGCATCGGCATGAGGTCTTCGGTCTCGTCGCACGCGTAGCCGAACATCATTCCCTGGTCGCCGGCGCCCACCTCGTCGTAGTGGTCGCCTTCACCGGAGCGCTGCTCCATCGCCTTGTCGACGCCCATTGCGATGTCGGGCGACTGCTCGTCGATCGAGGTCATGACCCCGCACGTGTGACCGTCGAAGCCGTAGGACTCGCGGTTGTAGCCGATCCCGTTCACGGTGTCGCGCACGACGCGTGGGATGTCGACGTACGCGTGGGTGCTGATCTCCCCCGCGACGACGATCATTCCGGTGGTGGCCATCGTTTCGCAGGCGACCCGGCTGTTCGGGTCCTCCTCGAAGATGGCGTCGAGCACTCCATCGGAGATCTGGTCGCACATCTTGTCGGGATGGCCTTCGGTGACCGACTCCGACGTGAAGGTGAAGGAACTCAACGCTGCCCCCTTGCGTGGCCCGTCCCGTGGGACGTGCGTCCGATCGGTTCGTTGAAGGTGCCGATTCTTGTCGAGATTCGGTCGAGGATCACATCCGCCAGCTCGACCTTGGTGAGCAGTGGCGTTTCCTCCGAAGTGCCCGAAGAGTCAAGCAGGATCGCCCGATTCGTGTCGACCTCGAAACCCGCGTCGGGAGCGCTGACATCGTTCGCGACGATGAGGTCGAGGCGCTTGGCCTCCAGCTTCTCGGCGGCGCGCTCCGCGATGTGCTCGGTCTCGGCGGCGAACCCCACGAGCACCTGCCCGGCCTTGCGCGCGCCGAGCGCGGCGAGGATGTCGGCCGTCGGCTCGAGCACCACCTCGGGGATGCCGTCCTGCTTCTTGAGCTTCTCCGCCGAGACCGCCTTGGGCCGGAAGTCCGCCACCGCCGCGGCCATGATCACGACGTCGACGCGGTCGAAACGCTCGAGCACGGCGTCGTGCATCTGCTCGGCCGACTCGACGTGGACGACGTCGATCGAGGCGGGCGCCGGACGCTGCTGTGTGGTGACGAGCGTGACGGCGGCTCCGCGCCGTGACGCGGCCTGCGCGACCGCATAGCCCATCTTCCCGGAGGAGCGGTTGCCGACGAACCGGACCGGGTCGATGGCCTCGCGTGTCCCGCCCGCGGTCACGAGCGCACGCACTCCGGCGAGGTCGTGCCCTTCGGCCAGCACAGCGGCAGCGGCCGTGACGATCCGCTCGGGCTCCGCGAGCCTGCCTGCACCGACGTCCCCCCCGGCGAGGCGTCCGTGCTCAGGTTCGAGGACGCGTACGCCGCGGCGGCGGAGCGTCGCGATGTTGTCGAGCACCGCCGGGTGCTCCCACATCTCGGTGTGCATCGCCGGACAGACGAGCACCGGCGCACGCGTCGCGAGCAGCGTTGCGGAGAGCAGATCGTCGGAGAGACCCACTGCGTACTTCGCGAGCACACGCGCCGTCGCCGGAGCGACGACGATCAGATCCGCGGACCGGCCGAGGCGCGTGTGCGGGATCGGCTCGCCGGGCTGCGCGCCGGGCTCGTCCTCGAAGAGCGCGGTGCGCGCCGGCTCGGATGCCAGCGCGGAGAACGTCAGCGCGCCGACGAAGCGCGTCGCGTCCTTCGTGAGCACGGGCATGACGTAGGCGCCGGCGTCGACCAGGCGACGGCACACCTCGACGGCCTTGTACGCCGCGATGCCCCCCGCCACACCGAGGACGATCCTGCGCCCTTGGAGGACGGCTGCCTCGTCGACCATCGAACGCGGCCTGGAGAGCTACCCGGCGTCGGTCGGCTCGGAGAGGTCGTTCGCCTCGTCCGTGACGGCAGCCAGGAGCGCGGCCTCGCCGTCCTCCGCCTCAGGCTCGGCCGGCAGGTCGGCCTTGACGATCTTGCCCGCCTCGATCTCCTCGAGCGCGATCGACAACGGCTTGCGAGACACTGAGGTCACCTGCGGGGGCACGATCTTCCCGAGACCCTCACCGAGCTGGTTGTAGTAGTCGTTGATCTCGCGGGCACGGCGCGCCGCGAGCGTCACCAGCGTGAACTTCGAGTCCTCACGCGCGAGGAGAGTCTCGATGCGGGGGTCCGTCAGCGAAGCGCGACGTTCGGCCATGTGTGGTGCTCCAAGCTCGTAAGGCACGGTTGCGAGGCACCCCGGCCGGCCATGAGCGGCAACGAACGGCGATCACCCCGAGCGATGGGCTTCAAGGATAGCAGCGACCTCCGCAACAGCCGTGTCGATGTCGTCGTTGACGACGACGGCGTCGAAACGGTCGGCCTGGGCCTCCTCGGCGTCCGCGTTCGCCAGCCGCGCCTCGATCTGCGCCTCGTCGTCGGTGCCGCGTGCGCGCAGCCGCTGCTCCTGCACGGCTCGGCTCGGCGCCTCGAGGAAGACGAGGACGGCGTCGGGCCGGGCGGCCCGCACGGCGTGCGCGCCCTGCACGTCGACCTCGAGGAGGACGTCGCGGCCGGCCGCGAGGGCCTCCTCGACGGGTGCGCGGAGCGTTCCCTTGAGCTGGCCGTAGACGTCGAAGCTCTCGAGAAAGCCCCCCTCGCGGCGGAGCTGCTCGAAGGCGTCACGGGTCATGAACCGGTAGTCGACGCCGTCGACCTCGCCGGCCCGTGCCGGCCGCGACGTCGCGGAGACGGACCAGACCAGGTTCGGCTCGCGCTCGAGGAGCCGCCTTCCGACGGTGCCCTTGCCGACGCCCGACGGGCCGGTGAGGACGAGCAGTACTGCCAGCGCCGGTTCCTAGTGCTTGCCGTTGGCGAACGCGTCGAGCAGTGCCGCGCGTTGCTTCGCGCCGAGTCCGCGCAGGCGCCGGCTCTCGCTGATCTCGAGCTCCTCCATCAGCCGGCGCGCACGCACCTTGCCGACACCCGGCATTGACTCGAGAACGCTCACGACTTTGAGCTTCGCAAGCATCTCGTCGGCGTCGCTCTGCTCGAACAGCTCGCGCAACGTCAAGCGATTCAGCTTCAACCTCGCTTTGACGTCTGCACGCGCGCGTCGCGCCTCGGCAGCCTTCTCCAGAGCTGCCTGACGTTGCTCCGGTGTGAGCGACGGCGGGAGCGGCATGAGCGGACGACCTCCATGACGGTGAAGCCTGAGACGATGAACCCGCACGATGCACGGGCCTCGGCGACCTGCGACGCCGCAGAGGCGCTGAGTATATGCAGACGCTCGGACATCTTCACCGGTCGAGCAACCGCGGACCGTTGCCGAACACGGAGGGAAGTCGCGCGGGTTGCTCTCGGCGCCTCAGTGCGCTAGAGACACGCGGCGACATCACGCGCGACCTGGGCCGCTGCCTCCGCGGGGTCGGGCGCAGCCGTGACAGCGCGCGCGATGACCATCCAGGTTGCGCCCGCCGCCGTCGCGCCGCTCGGCGTCGCGACACGCGCTTGGTCGTTCGCCGCGCCGCCTGGAAGACGGATGCCGGGAACCATCGTGCGCATTCCCGCTGCGGTCGCCTTGCCGATCTCGTCACCACTGCACACGACACCGTCGCATGCAGCTTCGCTCGCCCACGCGAGGCGCTCGTCGAACGCGTGTGTATCCCGCTCCGACGTGAGGACAGTGACCGCGAGCGTCACCGGCGGCTCGCGTCCGACATCGGCGGCACCCGCACGCGCTCCGTCGACGAACGCCCGGAGCATCGCGGTTCCGCCGGCCGCGTGGGCGTTCATGAAGTCGACCCCGTGGCGCGCGTGCGCCCGGGCCGCTCGTTCGACCGTGTTCGGGATGTCGTGGAGCTTCAGGTCGCAGAACACCCGGAACCCGAGCTCGTGCATGCGATCGAAGGCCTTCGGACCGGCCTCGGCGTACAGCTCGTGGCCGACCTTGACCGTCGCGAACCACGGCGAGACCGCACTCGCCATCGCCTCGGCGGCGCTCAGATCGCCGACGTCGAGCCCGAGGACGAGGCGCTCCCGGACCCGTTCGTCGACGGCTGCTCCGGTGGTGGGGCTCGTCATCGCTCCTCCAGTGCTCCGACGAGATCACGCACACGCGCGACGCCGTGCTCCGCGCACCAGCGCGCCATCTCGTCTCGTATGTGCAGGGCCGCGCGGGGATCGCGGAACGTTGCCGTGCCGACGCCGACAGCCGAAGCACCCGCGAGCATCATCTCGATCGCGTCAACGCCGTGCATGACGCCTCCTGTGCCGATCACCGGGGCGTCCGGGAATGCGCCGGTGACGTCGTGCACGGCACGCAGCGCGACCGCTTTCACCGGCGGACCGGAGAGACCTCCCCCGCCTGCGCCGAGCACCGGGCGACGCGTCTCGGCGTCGATTCCGAACCCGAGCACGGTGTTCACGAGCGTGAGCCCGGTCGCGCCTGCGTCGAGCGCGGCACCTGCGATGTCGACGAGCTCGTACGTGTTGGGAGAGAGCTTTGCGAAGACCGGGAGCCCCGTACCGGCAGCGAGCACGGCCTCCACTGCTTCGCGTGTCGCGATGGCAGAGTGCGCGAACATCCGCTTCCCGTCCTCGAGGTTCGGGCAGCTGACGTTCACCTCGATAGCGACGAGGTGCGCGCTCGCGCCGAGGAGCATCTTCGCCCCACGAGCGAACTCGTCGACCGTCCGGCCCCACACCGAGCCGATCACACGCGCTCCGGACGCGACGAGTCCCGGGAGCTCGTGCTCGACCCAGTGCTCGATCCCCGGCCCCTGCAGCCCGACCGAGTTGAGCATCCCGCCCCCCGACGTTGCGTGGAGGCGCGGTGCGGGATTGCCCGGCCACGGCTCGGCGTGCAGGGACTTCACGGTCACAGCGCCCAGCTCGGCCGCCGAGCCGATCCGGGCCACCTCGTCCCCGTGCCCGAACGTCCCCGACGCCGCGATGATCGGATTCGGCAGCGCGATCGGCCCGAGCGCGGTGCTCAGATCGACGCGGACGGCCGAGCGGCGGGGCATCTAGACGTCCAACCTGAGCTGCCCGTCGGCGTGGTACGCCTGGAGCGGCCGGACCTGCACGTCGCGTGTCGCCTGCTCGGCGACGCCTGCGGCCGCGGCGAGGGCTGCGGCGACCGTGGTCACGCACGACACCTGGTGGGCCGTGGCCGCGCGGCGGATGTGCGCACCGTCGGCTCGTGGACCGCCGCCGCGCGGCGTGTTCACGACGAGGTCGATCTTGCCGGAGGAGATGAGCTCGACGGCGTCGGAGCCGGTCGCCTCGCCGACCTTGGCAACGGTCTCACGCACCGGGATGCCCTCGGCCTCGCACGCTGCGGCCGTGCCCGCGGTGGCGACGATCGCGAACCCGAGGTCTGCGAAGCGCCGCGCGGCGAGCAGGCCCTTGTGCTTGTCGCGATCCGCGAGCGAGAGGAACACCGTGCCGCGTTGCGGGAGCCGGTTGCCCGCAGCGGCCTGGCTCTTGGCGAACGCGAGGCCGAACGAGCGGTCGATGCCCATGACCTCGCCGGTCGACCGCATCTCGGGACCGAGGAGCGTGTCGACGACGGGGAACCGGCCGAACGGCAACACGGCCTCCTTCACGGCGACGTGCTCGCCTTCGGCGGGCGGCCGCGCCAGCCCCTCCTCACGGAGCTGCTCGAGCGTCGCTCCCAGCATGATCCGGGCCGCGACCTTGGCGAGCGGCACGCCCGTCGCCTTGCTCACGAACGGCACCGTGCGGCTCGCCCGGGGATTGGCCTCGATCACGTACACGACGTCGTCCTTGACGGCGAACTGCACGTTGAGCAGGCCACGGACGTCGAGGGCGTCGGCGAGCCGGGCCGCGTAGTCCTCGATCGTCGCGACGGCACGGGCGTCGAGCGTGGGTGGCGGGATCGCGCACGCCGAGTCACCGGAGTGCACGCCGGCCTGTTCGATGTGCTCCATCACGCCGCCGATGAGCACTTCGCCGGTGGCGTCGCGCAGCGCATCGACGTCGACCTCGGTCGCGTCCTCGAGGAAGCGGTCGATCAGCGCGGGTCGTTCGGCGGAGAGCCCGCCCTCGCGCCCGAGCGTGCCCCCGGCGCCGAGCTCCTGCATCGCTGCGTCGAGCCCTGCATCGTCGTCGACGATCTGCATCGCGCGACCACCCAGCACGTACGACGGCCGGACAAGCACCGGGTACCCGACCTCGTGGGCAATGGCACGCGCCGCTGCGGGGCTCGTCGCCGTCCCGCCCGGGGGCTGCGGGATCACGAGGCGCTCGCACAGCGCGTTGAAGTGATCACGGTCCTCTGCAAGGTCGATCGACGCGGGGCTCGTACCGAGCACCGGGATGCCGGCGGCCTCGAGCGCGTGTGCGAGCTTGAGCGGCGTCTGCCCACCGAGGGCCACGATCACGCCCTCGAGCGCGCCGCCACCGTCGCGGCCGCGCTCCGCGAGGCGGTCACAGACGTCGCGCACCGTCTCGACGGTGAGCGGCTCGAAGAAGAGCCGATCGCTCGTGTCGTAGTCGGTCGAGACCGTCTCCGGGTTGCAGTTGAGCATCACGGTCTCGTAGCCGGCATCCGACAGCGCGAACGCCGCGTGCACGCAGCAGTAGTCGAACTCGACACCTTGACCGATGCGGTTCGGGCCGCTCCCGAGGATCACGACCGCGGGGTGCTCGAGGACGGAGACTTCGTCGGTGTCCTCGTACGTCCCATAGTGGTACGGCGTGGAGGCCTCGAACTCCGCTGCGCAGGTGTCGACGGTCTTGTACGTGACCGCGACGCCCGAGCCGAGGCGCGCGGTACGGACGTCTTCGGGCGCGACGGCCCACAGCTTCGCGAGCTGTGCATCACCGAACCCGAGCCGCTTCGCGCGGCGCCACTCGGCGCGCGTGAGCTCGGAGGGACCTCCCCGAGCAGCGAGACGCGCCCGCTCCTCGACGATGGATCCCAACTGGTCGAGGAACCAGGGATCGAGACCTGTCACCTCGTGGAGGCGCTCCACCGTCGCGCCACGATCGAGGGCCGCGGCGACGACGAGCAGCCGATCCGGCGTCGGGACGGCCGCAGCATGCACGAGCTCGTCGTCCGACCGGTCGCGCAGTGTCTCGAACGACGCGTCGACGCCTTCCCATCCCGCTTCGAGCGATCGCAACGCCTTCTGGAGCGACTCGGGGAACGTCCGGCCGATGGCCATCGCCTCGCCGACCGACTGCATCATCGTTCCGAGCACCGGCTCGGCACCCGGCAGCTTCTCGAACGCCCACCGCGGCACCTTGGTGACGACGTAGTCGATCGTCGGCTCGAAGCTCGCCGGCGTCGCGCCCGTGATGTCGTTCGCGACCTCGTCGAGCCGGTAGCCCACCGCGAGCTTCGCCGCGATCTTCGCGATCGGGAACCCGGTCGCCTTGCTGGCGAGCGCGCTGGAGCGGGACACACGCGGGTTCATCTCGATGATGACCGTCTCGCCGTTCTCCGGATCGACCGCGAACTGGACGTTCGATCCCCCTGTGTCGACGCCGATCCGGCGAATGCACGCGAACGCCTGGTCCCGCATCCGCTGGTACTCGACGTCGGTGAGCGTCTGGATCGGCGCCACCGTGATCGAGTCGCCGGTGTGCACGCCCATCGGATCGACGTTCTCGATCGAGCAGATGACGACCACGTTGTCCGCGTGGTCGCGCATGACCTCGAGCTCGTACTCCTTCCACCCGACGACCGACTGCTCGAGCAGGATCTCGTTGACGGGGCTCGCGGCGAGACCGCGCGCCGCTATGTCGCGCAGCTCGTCGGCATCGTGCGCGATACCGGTGCCTCCGCCGCCCAGGATGAACGACGGACGGCAGATGACCGGGTACCCGACCTCACCCGCGACGTCGAATGCCTCGTCGAGCGTGTACGCGAGACCGGAGCGCGGCGTGGCGATGCCGATCTCGTGCATGGCCTGCTTGAACTTCGAGCGGTCCTCGGCGGTGTGGATCGCTTCCACGCTCGCGCCAATCAGCTCGACATCGAGCTCGCGGAACACGCCCGCCTCGTCGAGCGCGATCGCAAGGTTCAACGCGGTCTGCCCGCCCAGCGTCGGGAGCACTGCGTCGGGACGCTCTCGCTCGATGACGCGCCGCAGCGTCGCGACGTCGAGCGGCTCGACATAGGTCGCGTCGGCGAACTCGGGATCGGTCATGATCGTCGCGGGGTTCGAGTTGACGAGGATCACGCGGTAGCCCTCGGCGCGCAGCACGCGACATGCCTGCGTGCCCGAATAGTCGAATTCGCACGCCTGCCCGATGACGATCGGGCCGCTCCCGATGATCAGGATCGAGTCCAGATCCGTGCGCTTGGGCACTACCGGCTCCCGGACATCAGCTCGACGAACTCCGAGAAGAGATAGGACGCCTCGCGCGGCCCCGGCGCGGCCTCCGGATGGTGCTGCACCGAGAACACCGGCTCGTCGCGCAGGCGAAGCCCCTCGCAGACCCCGTCGTTCAGATTGACGTGTGTGATCTCGACGCCGCGGTCGAGCGAGCCGGCATCTACCGCGTAGTTGTGGTTCTGACTCGTGATCTCCACGCGACCCGTTGCCTCGTGCCGCACGGGATGGTTCGCACCGTGGTGCCCGAACGGCAGCTTGAAGGTGGTGCCTCCGAGCGCGTTGCCGAGGATCTGGTGACCGAGGCAGATGCCGAACAGGGGGACCCCCGAGCCGACGAGCGCGCGCACGGTCTCCGGTGCACCGGCAACCGCCGCGGGGTCGCCCGGGCCGTTCGACAGGAAGATGCCATCGGGCGATCGGTCGAGCACCTCGGCGGCGGTCGTCGATGCGGGGACGACGTCGACGGTGCACCCTCGGCTCGCCAAGCTCCGAAGGATCGTGCGCTTGATGCCGAAGTCGAAGGCGACGACATGGTACGGCGCGTCGGGATCGCCGAACTGGTACGGGCTGTCGGTGGTCACGCTCCCGGCGAGGTCGACACCATCCGTGGGCCGCGCGGTCTCGGCTGCGGCACGCACCGCGCTCTCGTCGGCACCGAACGCACCGGGTATCGCCCCTCGCTCGCGGAGATGCCGCGTCAGTCGCCGCGTGTCGATGCCCGCGATGAGCGGGACGCTGCGCGCGGCGAGGAACACGCCGAGCTCCTCGGTGGAGCGCCAGTTGCTGGAGCGCCTCGCAAGATCGCGCACGATCACGCCGCCGCAGAACGGCCGGCGACTCTCGTTGTCGTCGTCGTTCGTGCCGTAGTTGCCGATGTGCGGATAGGTGAACGTGATGAGCTGCCCTGCGTACGACGGGTCCGTGATGATCTCCTGGTAACCGCACAACGCGGTGTTGAACACCACTTCTCCGGTCGCTACGGGCTGCGCTCCTGCTACGCCCTCCGCTCCGCCTTCCCCGGCGGCGAGGGCGCCGCTGAGCATCTCGCCCTCGAAGGTCTCGCCGTCGGCCAGGACGAGGATCCCGTCGGTCATCGGCGCAGCTCCCCGTGCACGACGGTGGGCTCTCCACGCAGCACCGTGTGACGGACCCTGCCCGTCAGCTTCCATCCCGCGAACGGCGTGTTGCGCGACTTGCTGGCGAGCCGGTCCGGGTCGACGACCCAGGTCGCGGCAGGATCGACGACGCAGAGGTTGGCCGGGTTGCCCGCGGCGATGGGGAGGCCGTGTCCGAGCGCGTCGAGGCCTGCGATGCGAGCCGGCTTCCACGACATCACGCCGAGCACCGCGTCGAGCGGCATCAGACCCGTCTCGACGAGCTTCGTGACGGCAACCCCGAGGGCCGTCTCCACGCCGAGCATCCCAGGGGGTGCTTCCTCGAACGTGCGCTCCTTCGTCTCGGGAGCGTGGGGCGCGTGGTCCGTCGCGATCGCGTCGATCGTGCCGTTGACCAGGCCGGCGGTGATCGCCTCCACGTCGGCACCCGTGCGCAACGGCGGGTTCATCTTGAACACCGGGTCGAAGGATGCGCACTCGGCGTCGGTCAGGCTGAAGTGCTGCGGTGAGGCCTCGGCCGTGACGGCGACACCGCGGCGCTTCGCCGATCGCACGAGCTCGGTCGCCGCCGCGGTCGACATGTGCAGCACGTGGTAGCGGCCGCCGGTCAGCTCGGCGAGCGCGAGGTCGCGTGCGACGATCGTCGACTCCGCCTCCGCGGGCCGGCCGGGAATGCCGAGCTTCGCCGACCACTCCCCCTCGTGCATGTGCCCGCCCGCGACGAGGTCGGGATCCTCTGCATGCTGGCTGATGACAGCGCCCGGCAACGCGCGCGCGTACTCGAACGCGCGGCGCATCACGTTTGCGTCGCCCACACAGTCGCCGTCGTCGGTGAACACGCGCACGCCGAGGTCGTACAGCTCACCGAGCGGTGCGAGGCGCTCGCCTCGCCGGCCTTGCGTGATGCACCCGGCGACCGTCACGAGACAGGCGGCCGCGCGGCCCTGCTCGAGCACGGCCTGCACGACCTTGGCATCGTCGAGCGGCGGATCGGTGTTCGGCATCGCGACGACGGCGGTGAAGCCTCCGCGCGCCGCGGCGCGCGCGCCGCTCTCGATCGTCTCGGCCTCCTCGCGCCCCGGCTCGCGGAAGTGCACCTGGATGTCGACCAGGCCGGGAGCGACGACACACCCCTCCGCGTCGAGCACCTCGGCACCGGCAGGCGCTGCGAGACCTTCGGCAACTTCGCTGATCACGCCGCCGCGCACGAGCACGTCGGCAGTGCGCTCGCCCGTCTCGTCGACGACGCGGCCACCGCGCACGAGGAGCTGGTTCTCAGGCAATCACGCCTCCTGATCCGATCAGTGCCCAGAGGACGGCCATGCGCACGGCGACGCCGTTGGCAACCTGCTCGCGCACGAGCGAGCGCGGGCCGTCGACGACCTCGGTGGCGACCTCCGGCCCCCGGATCATCGGTCCGGGGTGCATGACCAGCGCGTCGGGCTTCATCCGCGCGGCGCGCTCGACCGTCAGGCCATAGCGCGCGTAGTACTCGCGCAGGCTCGGGATGCAAGCGCCGGCGAGCCGCTCCTGCTGGACGCGCAACACGTACGCGACGTCGACCTCGGGGAGCAGCTCGTCGAGGTCGTGGGTGACCTCGACCGGCCATCCGTCGAGGCGCTCGGGCAGGAGCGTGGGCGGGGCAACGAGGGTCACGTGGGCGCCGAGCGTGCTGAAGCAGCGCAGACCGCTCCGAGCCACACGAGAGTTCCTGACGTCACCGATGATCGCGATGCGCGCGCCGTCCAGGGAGGGTCCGCGATGTGTCCGCAGCGTGAACGCGTCGAGCAGGGCCTGCGTGGGGTGCTCGTGCCGCCCATCACCGCCGTTGACGATCGAAGCGTCGATCCATTGCGCGATCCGGTGGGGCGCGCCGGCCGACGAGTGGCGCACGACCATCGCGTCGATCCCCATGGCCTCGATCGTCCGCACGGTGTCGAGCAGGCTCTCCCCCTTGCTCACCGAGGAGCTGCCCTGCGTGAAGGTCATCGTGTCTGCCGACAGGCGCTTGGCCGCTGTCTCGAACGAGAGACGCGTGCGCGTCGAGTCCTCGTAGAACAGCGTGACCACCGTCTTGCCGCGCAGCGCCGGAACCTTCGGGATCTCGCGTGCGAGCACGTCCACGAACGACTCCGACTGGTCGAGGATCCCCTCGATGTCGTCGCGATCGAGATCGTCGATCGAGAGCAGGTTCCTCACGGCGCCTCCCCCTCTCCCGCCGGACCCCAGAGCTCGATCACCTCATCGTCGACGCCGTCGGTCGCCTGCAACCGCACGCGGACGTCCTCGGCCTGCCGGGTGGGGAGGTTCTTGCCGACGAAGTCGGCGCGGATCGGGAGC
Source organism: Acidimicrobiia bacterium (assembly GCA_036557185.1). Lineage (GTDB taxonomy): Bacteria > Actinomycetota > Acidimicrobiia > IMCC26256 > JAENVU01 > DATBHZ01. The sequence continues at coordinate 20,668 of DATBHZ010000114.1, forward strand.
TCGCGGTGACCACGGTCGACGAGCACTGCGAGCTGGATCGCGCGAGGGCGGCCCAGCTCGGTGAGCGCGTCCAGCGCGGCGCGGATCGTGCGGCCGGTGAAGAGCACGTCGTCGACGAGCACCACGATCCGGCCCGTCACGTCGACCGGCACCTCCGTCGGGCCGAGCGGCTGCACCGGCCGGAGGCCGATGTCGTCGCGGTAGAACGCGACGTCGAGCGTGCCCACCGGCACGGTCACGCGCTCGAAGGACTCGATCGCCTCGGCGAGTCGCGCGGCGATCGCCGGTCCGCGTGTATGCAGCCCGATCAGCACGAGGTGCTCCGCCCCATGGTTGCGCTCGACGATCTCGTGCGCGATGCGCGTATGCGCGCGGCGGAGATCATCCGCGGAGAGCACAACGGTCCGGAACATGAAATGACCCCCTTCGGAGGGGGTCGGCGTGTGCTCGGGTTGGGGCGCTGCAGCGGGGCGGCTCGCGGCCATTCGGTTGTCCTTCCCGTAGGGACCTCGCAGGATCCCGGTGACGGTCGAACCGATGGTAGCAGCCGGGGGTCAGAGCACAGCGACCAACACGAGCCCGAGCGCCGCGGCGGCGAGCCCGGCTGCGACGCTTCCTGCGACGTTCCCGACGGCCGCGGCGACGGAGCCCTCCTCGACCAGCCGGACGGTCTCGTAGGAGAACGTGGAGAACGTCGTGTAGGCGCCGCAGAACCCCGTGCCGATCAGCGCACGCGGCACATCGCCCAGACCGTGGTAGAGCACCAGGCCGGTGAGCACACCGAGCACGAACGAGCCCGTCACGTTGATGACGAGCGTCCCCCATGGGAACACCCCGGCGTTCCTGCGTTGCACGAGCTCGTCCACCGCGAGACGCGCCGGCGCGCCGATCGCTCCGCCGATCACGAGCGCCAGGATCAGCACGCCGCGCGCTCCGGGAGCCGGCGTCCGAGCGCGATGCCCAACGAGACTGCTGCGATCCCGAGCACGAGGCTCGCGAGCACGTAGAGCGCCGCGATGTCGGCGTGGCGATCCTTGACAAGCACGTCGGCGTCGACCATGTACGTCGAGAAGGTCGTGTACGCGCCCAGGAATCCGACGGCAAGGAACGGACGCGCGTACCGGCTGGGCGGCCATCGGTGCACCATCAACGTGAGCAGGACCCCGAGGATGAAGCTCCCGGTGACGTTGACGGTGAGCGTGGACCACGGGAACGATCCGGGTGGGACGTGCACGACGCGGGTGACCGCGTATCGCGCCAAGGTGCCTGCGGTTCCGCCGACCGCGACGACGGCGACCACCGAGGCTCGGACACGCCCGCCGCCCGGCTGCTCGAGAACCTCCTCGAGATCCGGGTCGAGGTCCGGATCGAGGGGCTCGTGACCGCCGCGCTGCTCGTGACCGCCGCGCCGCTCGTGACCGCCGCGCGGCTCGCGACGGTGGCGCGGCTCGCTCTGCTCGGTGGGATCGAGGCGATCGTCCTGCGGCATCCGGCTCTCCTGCGGTTCGATCTTCGGGCTCGAGCGCGTCGAGCCATCCACAAGGAGGAGCCATCAGCCCTGCCGGGCGGTTTCGGCGAGCCCCATCGCCGTCCCCGGCAGCGTACAGGTCCGGCGGGTCAGAACGTCCAGCGCGTCGCTGTCGTCGGGAAGTCGGCCTCGGTCCAGGTCAGCGCCACCGCGGGTCGGAGCGCGTAGACACCCGCGGACTCGCCCATGGAGGACGGGCGCACGTCGTACTTGAGGAAGTACGCGTCGTCGAACTGCGCGAGCTGGGTCTGGTCGCGGACGCGTTGCACGGACCCTTCGAGGATGACCGCCTCGTCCCCGCTCTCCAAGTGCACGACGATCTCCGGACGCGCCTCGAGGTTGCGGCCCTTCCGCGAGGCGGGATCGGTGGAGAACCAGACGGCACCGTCGTCCCACAGGCCCCAGACCGGCATGGCGTGCGGACGGCCGTCGGCGCTCGTCGTCACGATCCAGTAGTTGCGCGAGTCGGCGAGCCACTGCTCGACCGTGCTCCACGCGAGCGTTGAGCCGTCTGCCGGCGCGCTCGCGAGGCCGTAGCCGTCGACGGTGCGCACCGGGCCCGGAGTCGGCGTCACGACTCGCCGGACGCGGTCGCTGCCTCCGGGACGAGCACGCACCGCGTCCCCCGGTAGATCGTGGCCATGCACTTGTTGCAGTGGATGCACAGCGATTCGGCCGCGCCGCGCTCGAGCTTGCGCACGAAGTCGGGTTCACGGAGCAGCGCGCGGCCGAGCGCGACGAAATTGAACCCCTCGTCGAGCGCCGCCTCGACGGTCGCGAGCCTCGTGATGCCACCCAGCAGGATCAGCGGCATCCCGACCGCGGCGCGGAACTGCCGCGCGTACGGCAGCAGGAACGCCTCCTCGAAGGGGTACTCCTTGATGAAGCGTCCCCCGAACATCCGGAACGCGGGCCGAATCGCTTTCGGCATGGTGGCGGCCATCTCGTGGACGGGTGCCTCGCCGCGGAACAGGTACATGGGGTTCTGCAGCGAGCTGCCCGCGGTCAGCTCGATCGCGTCGAGTGCGCCGTCCGTCTCGAGCATGCGCGCCACCCCGACGCTCTCGTCGACCCACAAGCCTCCGCGCACGCCGTCGGCCATGTTGAGCTTGGCCGTCACCGCGAGCTCGCCGCCGACTGCCTCGCGCACCGCG
>DATBHZ010000115.1:0-3321 GCA_036557185.1 Acidimicrobiia bacterium
TAGCCGCCCCACCCGTCGTCGGACGCGAGGCGGGACCCGAGCAGGCCGTCACGCTGCACGACCTGCATCGCCTTGACCGGGTATCCGGCGAAGTCGAACGGCTTGGTCGTCGCGACGTCGGCCGAGACCAGCGCGATCGCGAGCAGCGCGCTCACGACGAGGACTCCGGTCAGCATCGACCGCCGCTCGCCGTCGCCGGTATCCGCGGCGCCGGCGGGCCGCGCCCAGCCCCGTGCGACGAGCGGGAGCGTCGCGATCGCAGCCAGTGCGATGTTGCGCTGCGCCCAGAACGCGAGCAGCAGGAAGGGCAACGCGATGACGAGATCGCGACGGGACATGCGCCTCGTCCCGCGGGCGGCGGTCACGACGAACAGGACGATCCAGAGGCCGAGCGCCTGCCCGTCGAGCTCGCGGAAGCTCGGCGATTTCCACTCGATCACGTGCGACAGCACGTCTCCGCGCCCCAGGAGATGGATCGGGAACAGGACGAGCGCCGGGCCGTACGGGTTGGCGAACGCGAGCACGAAACCGATCGCGGTGGCGACGAGCAGTGTCCTCTCCCGGCCTTCCCACGGCACCGCGCCGTCGAGCCAGCGCCCGACGAGGTGCAGCCCGAGATAGGCGAAGCCGAGCATGAACGTGCCGTGCACGTTCACCCAGAGCCACAGCAGGAGCGGGAGCACGACCGAGGTGTGCCGGGCCCAGCGCGAGTCCGGAACCTCGACGAGCCAGACGAGGCCGAGGAAGAGCAGCAATCCCACCAGGAGCGGGCGTTGCGACCAGAGCGAGAATGCGGCGAGCAGCACCGCGAGCCCCAGCGCTGCGCCCCGCATGCGGTCGTGGCAGAGCCGCACCGCGAGGCGCAGGATCAACACTGCGATGGTCGCTCCGAGCACCGCGCCGAAGAAGCGGATGCCCACCCCGCCCGCGATCCGGTAGAGCCCGCCGTAGACGACTTCAATGAGCCACGACTGCGCGATCCATCCGATGCCGTGCGCCGTGAACGAGAACGGGTCGGATCGGGGGATGCCGTGGTCGAGGATGATCTCGCCGGTCCGGAGGTGCCAGAAGAAGGAGTTGTCGACCAGACGCCCGCTACCGATGACCCACCCGATCACGGCGAAGACGAGCGTGTAGAGCGCGTCGAGCCCGAGCCAGGACGCCGAACCCACCCGCCGTTGCGCGGGACGCAGCTCCGACGGCGCAACGTCTTCGAGCGCGTCCCTCGTGATCGTCACACGCCTACCTCCGACCGCGGCACGGGCACCCGCGCGCGGGCATCCCTGCCGACTACGTCGGTATCGGAGGCTGCTTCTTTAGAAGTTGTTGGCGAGGTTGATCACCGCGGGGCCCAGCACGACCACGAAGATCGCCGGGAAGATGCACAACGCGAGGGGGAAGAGCATCTTCACGGGCGCCTTCTGGGCCATCTCCTGAGCCCGCAGCCGGCGGCGGATCCTCATGTCGTCCGCCTGCACGCGCAGCACCTTGGCGATCGACACACCGAACGTGTCGGCCTGAAGGATCGCGAGGATGAACGAGCGCAGCTCCGGAACCTGTGTCCGCTGCTCCATCGCACGGAGCGCGTCCGCCCGGGTCGCGCCGATCCGGGTCTCCTGGAGCATCCGCCGGAACTCCTCGGCGAGCGGGCCCGGCATCGCGGTGGCCGTGCGCTCGATCGCCTGGTCGAAGCCGAGGCCCGCCTCGACCGAGATGACGAGGAGGTCCAGCATGTCGGGCAGCTTCACGGCGATCGCGTGCTGACGGGCCTTGATGTGCGCGTTGAGACGCAGATCGGGAAGCAGGAAGCCGACCCCCACGAGCAGCGCGACGAGGACGACGCCAAGGAGCCCGCTCAGGCCGAGCACCCCGAACACGAGCGGGACCCAGACCAGCGTCGCGAGCAGCGCGAGCAGCTTGACGACGAGAATCTGGTCGACCTCGACCGTGTCCTGCTTGCCGCTGAGGGTCAGCTTCTCGCGCAGCGCGTCGGCGTAGCCGATCGGTGTGTACCGCCGGGCGAGCGCCACCAGTCGTGTGCTGACCGGAGCGATGACCCGGTGGCCGAACGGCTCCAGCATCTCCTGATGCCGAGCGCCGACCACCTCGTAGCCGTCGAGCTGCCGGAGCGCACCGCGCAACTGGGTGCGCTCGAGGACGTTGTTGACGACGACGACAGCGCCGAGCCCGGCCGCGAGCGCGGCGCCCACGATGATCACGTACAGCATGGTCAAACCTCGATCGCGACGATCTTGCGGAGCCAGGCGAACCCGATGCATGCGAGCACGGCGGCCGCGATGACCGCGAAGATGCCGGCACCATCGTTGAACAGGGTGCTGATGTAGGTCGGGCGGACGACGTACAGGATCCCCGCGAAGGCGGGCGGGAAGACCCCGAGCACGATCGCGGACATGCGGCCCTCCGCCGTCAAGGCGCCGATCTCTCGACGCAGGCGGTCTCGCTCGCTCATCGTCTCGGCGACGGTCTCGAGCAGCTCGGAGAGGTTGCCGCCCACCTCACGCTGGATGCGGATCGCCATGACGGCCCACGCGAGGTCACGGCTCTGCATCCGTGTCGCGGCGTCGTCGAGCGCGTCCTCGATCGGCCGCCCGAGGCGGGCCTCGGTGAAGACGCGTGCGAGCTCCTTCTTCGTCGGCTCGGCGGCCTCCTTGGTCACCGCGTCGACGCCCTGGAGGAACGAGAAGCCGGCACGCAACGAACCGGAGAGCAGCTTCAGCGTGTCGGGCAGCTGCGCCTCGAACGCGTGCAACCGGCGTCGCCCCCGCACATCGACGAGCACGACGGGCACGATGCCAGCGAGCGCCGCGACGAGGAGGCCCGTGATCGGGTTGCCCGTTGCAAAGGACACCGCCACCAGGAGGATCACGAGACCCGCGACGTAGAAGAACAGCGCTTCCGCCGCGCGCACGGGCACCTCGGCGCGTTCGAGCGTGGCCTCGACCTTGTCCAGCACGCCGCTGCGCTCGGCGAGGCGCGACGTCATCCCGACTGCGTCCTGGATGATCTTCGTCTCCGCGAGCTGCACCGGTCCGCCGGCGTGCTCACGCGACGCAGCGACGGTCGGGTCCTCGTATGCCGTCAGGCGCCGCCCCATGTTGCCCTTCTCGCGCGTGAACACGAGGAGGATCGCCACGGCGAGCGAGAAGACAGCGACCGCGGCCAGACCGACCACGACCGCGCGTCCCGCCGTCCCCGACAGCGCGAGCGCCAGCGTCGTGACGTTCATCGGAGCCCCACCACCCTTCGTGCGAAGTCCTGCTGGCGGAACAGCTCGGGCTCGAGCGTGATCCCGTGGTCCCC
>DATBHZ010000116.1:0-42154 GCA_036557185.1 Acidimicrobiia bacterium
TCACGCGTACACGGATCCATGGTGATGAGCGAGAGCTCCGTGGCGCCGCCGGTCGGATCGTGCTCCAGGAGCCCAGCGATCAGCGCCTCCGCCTCGAGCGGGCTCATGAACTCCTGCGCCGCCGCCACTGCAACCTGCGTCGGCGTGCCCTGCTGCGCGACCTGGAGCCGCGCGATCAGGTCACCGCCGAGGAACGCGTCGAGCCGTCCGTCGACCGGCGCCGTCGACCCCGACTGCGGGACGGGTCGGAGCTCCAGGTCTGCTGCGGTCACGCCACAGTCTGCTGCAGGCGCTTCTCGGGCTCCCGACCGGGCGCCGAATGACGGGACAGGGGTTGTCGACAGCACCGGCGCTGTGCAAGCCTGCCGTCCTCATGGCGCACACGCTCCGACCGCTCCTTGCACAGCCGAGCTTCAGTCGCCAGGTACTCGACAGGGTCGACGCGCTCGCCCTCGAGCAGCGCCAGCTCCTCACGGCGTTGCGCGGGCCGCTCAGCGGGCGGCGCTATTCGGAGGTCCGCGCACGGCTGGCCGCGATCAGTGACGAGATCGCAACACTCCTCCCCGACGGGCGGGAGCGCTCCGCAAGCTGAGTCACGCCCGGCTGCGCAGCTCGAACACACGGAGCGTTGTCCTAGCATCCGTGGTCCGAGCTCCCCCGATGCGACCGGAGACAACAGCTCATGGCGCGGAGATCCTGGGCGACCGACTACCTCGTCGTGGGTGCGGGCGCGATGGGCATGGCGTTCACGGACGCTCTGGTCGATCACGCGGATGTGCACGTCACGCTCGTGGACCGTCGTCATGCGGCTGGCGGGCACTGGCAGGACGCGTATCCCTTCGTGCAGCTCCATCAGGCCTCTGTGTTCTACGGGGTTGCATCGACCGTGCTCGGCAGCGGCGCCGTGCAGGAGGGCGGCCCGGAGACCGGCCTCCAGGAACGCGCACGCCAGTCGGAGATCCAGACCTATTACGACGACGTTCTGCGCCGCCTGATCGGCTCGGGTCGCGTGACCTTCCTCGGAGGTTGGGAGCACCGGCTTGACGGCTCCTCGCATCTCGTGACGTCGCGCGTGTCGGGCGAGACCGCGGAGCTCACCGTGCGGCGCCGAGTCGTGGACGCCACCTACCTGTCTCCGACGATCCCCGCGACGACTCCCCCGCCGTTCGCCTTCGACGATGACGTCCGCTGCCTCGCGATCAACGAGCTCGCCCGAATGGCCGTGGCTGCGAGCAGCTACGTGATCGTCGGCTCCGGCAAGACGGCCACCGACGGAATCATCTGGCTCTTGGCGAACGGGTTGCCGCCGGATCGGATCGTCTGGCTACGACCGCGCGAGCCGTGGATGCTCAATCGCGCGGTCGTGCAGCCCGACCCGGTCGTCGCACTGGACCTCGCCGCCGACACGATGACCGCGGCGGCCGCGGCGGAGTCGCTCGACGATCTCTTCCTGCGCCTCGAAGCGGCCGGCGTGATGCTTCGGATCGACACCACGGTCGTGCCCACGATGGCCAAGACGCCCACGCTCGGCACCTGGGAGCTCGACCTGCTGCGCAGTATCGAGAATGTCGTTCGGCTCGGGCACATCAAGCGCGTCACGAGCCGCGAGATCGTCCTCGAGGGTGGGTCCGTCCCTCTCCCTCCCGATTCGCTCGTCGTGCACTGCGCCGCCTCGGGGTTGCAGTACCCGCCGCTGGTCCCCATCTGGGAACCGGACGCGATCCGGCTCCAGACGAGTCGGGTCGGGTTCCCGTGTTTCAACGCGGCACTTCTCGGTTACATCGAGGCGACACGCGACGACGATCGCGAACGCAACCGCCTCTGCCCGCCCAACACCCTCCCGGACACGCCCGAGAGCTGGGCATGGATGCAGGTGCGCGGCACCATCGCGGCGCGCAGCTTCGGCGCGGAGCCGGACATCGCCGCGTGGGCCAACGGGTGCGCGCTCAACCCCGCGCGCATCCAACCGTCGCAACGTGAGGACCCCCAAGTGCGAACGGCCGCGGCGCGCCTCGCCGATCACGCCGAGCAAGGCCTCGCTCGAATGGCCGAGCTCGCGCACGAGCGAAGCGCGTAAGTCCAGAACAGGTTTGCGTTGACGGACTAGCCGTTTGTCATCGTCACTGTTGGGACGAGGACGAAGACACAACACTTTCGATTGCAGTCGCACCGGCGTTGACGTAAACAGGGGGTGATCTGCGGGTGGCGAGGTCGACCGACGGCAAGAACCGGGCAATCGCCCCTGCAGGAGCTGGGAGGTCGAGCATGATGTCATCGAAGCGTCGAGCACTCGTCACGTTCGCCGTGCTGGCTGCAACTTCAGGCTTGATCGTGGCAGCGGCCACCGTCTTGCCGACGCCCACCCCTGCGGTCGCGGGGCCCGCGCCCACCTGTGGAGCAACGCTCACCACAAACGCCGCGCTCACCGCGGACTTGAGCTGCACGGGATCAGGCCTCACGCTCGCACCGCCGACGGGGTCGACGTTGACGCTCAACCTTGCCGGACACACGATCAGCGGTGCGGGGATCCTGGTCCAAGGGAGCGTCTCGGTGGTCAACGGATCGATCACCAACGTCGTCGCGGACTGTGGAATTCGCGCACCATCAGCGACCACGACGCAGGTCAAGATCAATCATGTCGTGTTCTCTTCGAACCAGACTGGTGTGTGCGCCGAAGAGAGCGACAATCTCCAGATACTCAACAGCACCTTTAGTCACAACGCGAGGGGCATCTTCGCCGACGAGTGCAGCTTCTACCTGATCAAGAACAACACATTCATCGGGAACACCACCGCGGGGGCAGACATCTCAGTCAGCGACGGCACGTTCCAATCCAACGTTGTCGCCGACAACGCTGTAGGCGTCAGCTACGACAGCTTCACGCCAAGAGCCAGTGTGTTCAAGCACAACGTGTTCACTCACAACACGACATCGGGACTCACCGTCCAGATGGCGCCGCCGGCCAGCTTGGAGGTCGTATCGAATCAATTCACCGCCAACGGCGGCGTCGGGCTGCTCTCCCCGGCCTCGTCCCTGGCGACCAATGGGCTCGTCAGCAAGAACCTGTTCGCAAGCAACGGGTTGGACGGCGCCCAGCTGCAACTCGCTGCCGGATCCACACTCACCGTTTCGAAGAACCTCGCGTACGTCAATGGCGGTTACGGAATCGAGGCTTCGAACGCGACCGACGGCGGCAAGAACACCGCCGACTCCAACGGCAACCCGGCCGAATGCCTCGGCGTCGCCTGCTCCCAAGGGCGGTAGCGGGAGCCAAGGAGCACGCTCACGATCAGATCAACGCATTGACCTGCTGTTTCGAACGTGGGGCTGTGCGATAACGGTTGAGGTTTGTCGGATCGATCTCGGTTGATCCGTGACACCTCTGGATTGATTGTGTCAGCGGGTCGCGGCCCGCTTCTTGCGGATCGCTCCTTTGGTGGTTCGGGCGACGGTTTTGATGAGCTCGTTGCCGTCCCAGACCTCGAGGGTTGTGGGGCGAGCCCGGACATCGACGGTGCGGCCTTCGCGGTGTTTGCCGACGGAGATCTGTTGGTAGGCGACGGTGATGACGCCGTTCGTCGCGACGTGACGGGTGATCCACTCGTCACCGACGCGGGCGTCGGCGAGTGCGTCGATGTCGGCAGGACGTTCGCGGTGTCGGGGGTTGGCGAAGCGGCGAACGGGAGGTTCCATGTCGCAGGCGCTGTGAGGTCGCTGGGTGTTGTAGTCCTGGATCCACTCGTCGAGCTGAGTCTGGGCCGTGGGAAGATCGTCGAAGACTCGTCCCGAGAGGAACTCGACGCGCAGCGTGCGGTGAAAGCGTTCGATCTTGCCCGTCGTGGTCGGTGACCGGGGCGCGGTGAGCAGATGATGGATGTCGTTCTCGCGACAGATCCGATCGAAGAGGACCTCGATGGGTTTAGCGGAGAAGCGGCCGGTGAACACCCGGCCGTTGTCGGTCAGGACTTGCGGACACGACACCGGCCGATGCGACCGGTCCGCCAACGCCTCCAACCCGCCCTGCTCGTAACGCCGCAACCACGCATGCACCGTCTGGCGGGACACGCCGAACTTCTCGGCCACCACCGTGACCTCGAGACCGTCGACCTGCACGGCCATGACTGCCTGATACCGCAGCTCCATCTTGGTCAACTCCCTGAGCACTCGGCACCCCCTCCACTCGGCACCGAGTCGAAAAGGGCAACACCAAGGTGTCAAGGATCAGCCGTGACCGCGTCAACCAACAACCGATACCGATCCGTCAAGGATCAACCGTGCTGGAACAGTTCCGGCGTGGGGCCGGAAGGGATCGAACCTTCGACCGAGGGATTATGAGTCCCCTGCTCTGACCACTGAGCTACGGCCCCTGGGGCATCTCTAGCACCTCGGCTCACGCGTACGATCGATTCGTGCTCATCAAGCGCGATGTGCTCGACGAGATCAAGGCCGGTCGCGTTGATCTCGCGTTCCGCCGCTGGCGTCGCCCGAGTGTGAAGACCGGCGGAATGTTGCGCACGGCAGTCGGCACCCTCGCGATCGACGCGGTCGACGTCGTGGACGTCGACGCGATCACGCAGCGTGAAGCGGAACGCGCAGGCTTCGCGTCGCGGGACAGCTTGATCGCCGCGCTCAACGCGCGCAGCGACGGATCGGTCTACCGCGTTCGTCTCCACTACCAGGGAGCGGACGAACGCATCGCGCTGCGTGAGGACGCCGAGCTCAGCGAAGCCGAGATCGAGCAGATCGCGAGCAAGCTCGGCCGGCTGGACCGCGCCAGCAAGCATGGGCCGTGGACGCGGTCGTACCTGGAGATGATCAGCGACCGGCCTGCGGTCCGCGCGCCCGACCTCGCCGCCTCGGTCGGGAGAGAAACCGCGCCCTTCAAGACCGACGTCCGAAAGCTCAAGAACCTCGGGCTCACGGAGAGCCTCGAGGTCGGCTACCGGATCTCGCCGCGCGGCAAGGCGTTTCTCGCGGCAGAGGCGCGTCAATGACGACTGTCAGCTGGTTGGTTGAGCTCCGGGGGCGGGACTCGAACCCGCAGCCGTCGGCTTAACAGGCCGCTGCTCCGCCAATTGAGCTACCCCGGAACGAGCTTCTGACGATAGCAAAGCGTGCACAAGACCGAGGATCTCTCGGAGAACATCGGCGCTCGCATACCGTACGTACGCGCATCCGAACTCGTGCTTGGTGCGCCGGATCGTGGCGTCGGCCGGTGCTCGATAACCCGTCCGGAACTGGGTCAGCGGAACGCCTGTCACTCTCGACCAGTGCCGCTGTGCGGCAGCAAGATCCAGTCCCTCGTGCAGATAGACGCGGACCCGAAGTCGCGCTTCGTCGATTGTGAAGCAGCGGCGTAACCAAGCGCAGAAGAACGCAACCATCTCGGAGTCGGTGTTGGCGAACTGAACACCGTTGCCCGTCTTCGCTCCCTCGCCTGCGTAGAGGGCAACACCCGCCACGAGGAAGGCGTCGACGCTGAGCATCCCGACTCGATCCGCCGCATCCCGCTGTGCCTGTTCGATCTTCGCAAGGCGCCTCGCGTGGAGCGGGTTCGCAGCTCGGAACATCGGGCGTTGGCGGGGCTTCGGGGTGAACCGGACGTCGCGGACCCAGAGCGATACCGACGACTTGGAGACGCCGAGCGCTTCGGCGATCTCGAGCAAGGTGGAGCCCGTCGCGCGCATCGAACGCGCACGCTCCTGCTCGGCGAGCTTGCCTCGGTACCCCATAGGGGGTGAAGCCTAGTCGAACAGGTGTTCGATGGTCGAGCGCTACGACTCTTCGAGGTAGTCGCGCAGGCGGTTGGAGCGCGTCGGGTGGCGCAGCTTCGCGAGCGTCTTGGACTCGATCTGCCGAATGCGCTCGCGCGTGACGCCGAATTCCTTGCCGACCTCCTCGAGCGTGCGCACCTGGCCGTCGTCGAGACCGAACCGCAGTCGCACGACGAGCCGCTCCCGGTCGTTCAGCTCCTCCAACGCCTCCTCGAGCGCCTCGGTGAGGAGCGCGCGCGCCGCCGCTGTCGCCGGCGCTGTGGCGTTGGGATCCTCGACGAAATCGGAGAGGTAGGAGTCGTCCTCCTCGCCGACGGGCGTCTCGAGCGACAGTGGCTCCTGCCCCAGACGCTGGATCTCGCGCACCCGGTCCGGGGTCAGCTCGACCTTCGCTGCAAGCTCGTCCACCGTCGGCTCGCGGCCCAGCTCCTGGAGCATCTGGCGCTGGACGCGCTGCACCTTGTTCATCGTCTCGACCATGTGCACCGGGATGCGGATGGTCCGCGCCTGATCGGCGATCGCGCGTGTGATCGCCTGACGGATCCACCAGGTGGCGTAGGTCGAGAACTTGAAGCCCTTCGTGTAGTCGAACTTCTCGACGGCACGGATCAGCCCGAGGTTCCCCTCCTGCACGAGGTCCAGCAATGCCATGCCGCGCCCGACGTACCGCTTCGCGATCGAGACGACCAGCCGCAGGTTGGCTTCCGTGAGCTGCGCCTTCGCCAGCTCGCCGTCACGGACGACGGCCTCCATCGACGCGCGCTGCTCGTCGGACAGCATCCCGAGCGTGTCGATCTGCTCCTCGCTGTCGAGCCCCGCTTCGATCCGCTTGGCGAGGCTCACCTCCTGCGCGGCGGTGAGCAGCGGGACCTTGCCGATCTCCTTGAGGTACATGCGCACGGGGTCGAAGCTCGACGTCTCGCCCGTCGTACGAGTGGACCGTGGGCGGGTCGGCGCCAACGGCGAGAGCACCGACGGGCTTCCCGTGGCCGGGGTCTGAGACTCGGAGCGCTCGGCTGCTCCCTGACCGCTCCCGGCAATACGCGTTGACGGAGACCCCCCGCCCGCGCGGCGCTGGTCCTCGCGGGCCAGCTCATCGGCGATCTCGTCGACGACCTGGATGCCCGTCGCCTCCATCGTCGCGTAGATCGCTGCGAGCTCCGACGTCTCAGGCTCGAGGTCCGGGAGCGCGGCGAAGATCTCGCCCGTTGTCACGAAACCCCGATCGCGCACGCGCGCGATCAGCGACTGGATGTCCTCGGTCGAGGTGTGCGCGGTCTCGCTGGGAGCAGCATCTCCGGGTGGGGTCGCCAGCGAGGCATCCGCGTCCGGCACGCCGGCGTCCGTTGCATCGGTGTCGGTCATGTCTGCTTCCACTCGGAGATCCAGCGTACCAAGGTCATCGCGGCACTCTCGCCGTCAATCCAACCGGCTCCGCGACCCGAACGCAGCGCGTCGAGCTGGGCTTTTACCTCGCTGGCACGATCGTCACCTGCGCGCAGCAGATCCTGGAGCAAGCGCTCTGCCGCGGGTTCGACGGTGTTGACGAGGAGCCGCGCGCGCACCGTCTCGGGCTCGTCGTCCAGTTGCGGCTCCTCGACCGCGAGACGCTCGAGCAGCGCGCGCACGGCGCCGTCGCTCTCATCGAGCGCGTCGCGGAACTCTTGCGCGTTGGCGAGCAGCTCGAACGCGGCGCGTGTCGTGGGATCCGCGAACAGGGACGCGTCGAGCCAATCCGCAACGATGCCCGGGTCGTGAATCGCCCAGCGCAACGCGTCCTCCTCGCGCCGGTCGACGTGCTGCACGCGCCGCGGCGCGGGCGAATCCTGGGTGGGGCGTCCGGACGGGGCGCCGCTACGAGCGATCGCCTCCTTGAACCACGCGTGCCCGATCCCGAGCGTTCCGGACGCCTGCTGGATGTACTGCTCGCGGACCAGCTCGCTCGGGTGCTCCCGAAGCACCGGAACGAGCGCCTCCGCAGCCCGGGCGCGGCCCTCCGGCGTGGCGAGGTCGGCGTCTGCGAGCACCCGGTCGAGCTTGAACTGCAGGAACCGTTGGGCGGAAGCGACCGCCTCGACAAGAGCGTCAGGATCGCTCGACCACACGTCACCGGGATCCTTGCCCGGAGGGAGCGCGGCCACCTTGACCTCGATGTCGAAGTGCTGCTCCCACTGGTACCAGTGCTCGGCTGCGTTGCGGCCGGCGGCGTCGGCGTCGTAAGCCAGGACGATCCGCCGCGTGAAGCTCTTGAGGATCGCAACGTGGTGGTCGGCGAGCGCGGTCCCGCACGTGGCCACGGCGTTTGGTACACCAGCCAACGCGAACCCCATCACGTCCGTGTACCCCTCGCACACGACGACCTCGTCGCGTGCACCGATCTCGGCCTTCGCCCAGTTGAGGCCGTAGAGGAGACGGCTCTTCTGGTACAGCGGGGTCTCGGGCGTGTTCTTGTACTTGGGGCCCTGCTCGTCGAGCGACCTTCCTCCGAACCCGACTGGCGACCCCCCACGGTCGTAGATCGGAAACATGAGCCGCGATCTGAAGAAGTCCTGCGCCTTTTGCGCGCGATTCACGAACGCGAGCCCCGCGGTGACGAGATCCTCACGGCTGAACTTGCTGTCGTAGAGATGGCGCGCCAATTGGTCGAAACCGTCCGGTGCCCACCCGAGGTTGAAGCGGCGCGCGGCCTCACCGTCGAAGCCGCGTCCACGGAGGTAACGCCGGGCCTGGCCGCCCGCTCTATCCTCGAGCAGGATCCGGTGGTAGAAGCCGACCGTCTCGGCGACGGCATCGGTCAGGCGCTGCTTGCGCTGTCGATCCTTGCCCCCGCTCACCGAGTCGTAGCGAACGGTGACGCCCGAGCGAGCGGCCAGACGCTCGACAGCTTCGACGAAGTCGAGACCGTCGAGCTTGCGGACGAACGTGATCGCGTCCCCGCTCTCGTGGCAACCGAAGCAGTAGTAGAGCCCGAGCTCCGGGTTCACCGAGAAGCTCGGCGTCTTCTCCTGATGGAACGGGCAGAGCCCGCTGAATCTGCGACCGACACGTTTGAGCGCGACCCGCTCACCGATCAACGCGACGAGGTCGGTCGTCTCTCGGACTCGCGCCACGTCCTCGTCGAGGATCCCCATGCCGCGAGTCAGGCTAGGGCGTCGCGCACCGGTGCGCGATGAAGCGCCGGGTGCTCAACCTGCGAGACCCTCGGGGACCGCGCTGCGGTCCCACCCGAGGCGCGCCACGGCCTGGGCGAACGCGAACCGGTCGGTCATGCCCGCGACGTACGAGACCGCGGCATGCAGCGCCTCGGGACTGCCGGCGAGGAGACCACCGTCCGTGGTTGCCGAAGCGTCGAGCGGCATGGTGTTCGGGCGGTCCGCGAAGAGCTCGACGAGCGCCCGGGCCACCTTGATCACAGCATCGCCTTGTGCCACCGACGCCGGACGCATGTAGATGTGCTCGTAGTCGAAGGCGCGGAACGCGGCGAGCGCCTCCGCCATCGGCGACGACGTGCCCACCTCCCCCTGCACGCACGTCGTCTCGATCACGTCCTGGATGAACGCTCCCAACTGGTCGCCCCGACGGGCGCCGCACCGATCGTGCACCACCTCGGGCAGCATTTCGGGAGTGACGATCCCGGCCCGGACCGCGTCCTCGAAGTCGTGGCACACATACGCGATGCGGTCGGCCCAGGACACCACCTCCCCTTCAGGGGTCGCCGGGGCGGGCCGGGACCACGAGTGGTTGCGCACTCCGTCGAGCGTCTCGGCGCAGAGGTTGAGGGGGCCGAGGACCACGTCGGCTCCCCACACGGCGTGGTCGAACCCGCCGTCGATGTACGGCATGAACGCGTCCTCGCTGGCGTGCCCGAACGGGCCGTGCCCGCAGTCGTGCCCGAGCGCGATGGCCTCGGCGAGCGCCACGTTCAGCCTGCAGGCTCGGGCGATGCCCGTCGCCACCTGCGCGACCTCGAGCGCATGCGTCAGACGGGTGCGCTGATGGTCCTCGGGAGAGATGAACACCTGCGTCTTGCCCGCGAGACGGCGAAACGCGGCCGAGTGGAGGATGCGATCGCGGTCCCGCTCGAAACACGTGCGGAGCGGGTCCGGCTCTTCGACCCGCTCTCTGTGCCCGGAGCCATGGGCTCGCGTCGCGCCGGGCGCGAGCTCGCGGTCCTCGAGGTGCTCACGATCGCCACGAGCCAGTGGCTCGATCGCGCCGATCTTGGCCGAGGAGTCCGTGTGGGCGCGCCGGACGATCGTGCCGTGGCCCTGCATCGTCGCGGCCCAAGCGAGCTGGCGCTCTGTGAGCCGACCGTCGTCCATAGAGGGAGGGTACCGACCCGCTGCGACACTGAGGCGCCCGTGCCGCTGCTCGGCGGGCGGTCAGGCGTCGTCCGAGGGGACGGCGTACGTGACGCTCGCGTGGGCGACCGGGCGGTCGTCGCCGTCCGAGTACATGGAGACGGTGCCGACGGCGAGCCTCTTGCCCACCTTCAGGAGACGCGCGTCCGCGAGGACGTCGACCGGTCCCGGCTTGCGCAGGAAGTCGATGTTCATGTTGACGGTCACGGAGAGCGCGCGCGGGCCGATCATCCCGAGGAGCGCGACCCACATCGCGAGGTCTGCAACCGTCATCAGCGCGGGACCCGAGACCGTCCCTCCCGGCCGAAGCCGGCCAGGTCCGATCGGCATCCGGACGCGCGCCGTCATGTGCCCGACGTCCTCGATCGTGAAGTGGTCGATCGCGCCCGGGTAGACCTCCTGGAGGAAGGCCGTGATCTCCTCGGCGCTCATGACCTGCGTCATCGCTGCAGTCGCCATCGGATCAGGCAGTCGCTCCGATGGTCGACCCCTCGAGTGCAGCGTGCGCTGCCGCCAGCCGCGCGATCGGCACGCGATAGGGCGAGCACGACACGTAGTCGAGCCCGACCTCGTGACAGAAGTGCACCGATGCCGGGTCGCCGCCGTGCTCGCCGCAGATCCCGAGCTTCAACGCGGGCCGCACCGAACGGCCACGCTCCTTCGCCCAGCGCACGAGCTCCCCGACGCCTGTCGGGTCGAGCTCCTCGAACGGGCTCACCTTCAGCAGCCCGCGCTCGATGTACACCGGCATCATGCGCCCTTCGACGTCGTCGCGCGAGAACCCGAAGGCCATCTGGGTCAGGTCGTTCGTGCCGAACGAGAAGAACTCCGCGATCTCCGCGATCTCGGCGGCCACGATCGCAGCACGCGGTGTCTCGATCATCGTCCCCACGAGGTACTCCACCCGGGTCCCCGCTGCATCGAAGACCTTCTCCGCCTCCTCGCGCACCCACCCGTCGAGCAGCTCCATCTCGGAACGCATGACGGTGAGCGGGATCATGATCTCGACCTGCGGATCACCCCCCGCTTGCTTGCGTGCAACCGCCGCCTCGACCAGCGCGCGCACCTGCATGCGGTACAGCCCGGGCTTGAGGATCCCCAGCCGGCAGCCGCGGGTGCCGAGCATCGGGTTGGACTCCTCCCAGCGCTGCAACGCGCTCATGAGGACGTCCGCCTCCGGGTCACCGAGGCCGTTGATGAAGCCCTCGACCTGGCGCGCGAGGACATCGGAGTGGTTGGGCAGGAACTCGTGGAGCGGCGGGTCCAGGAGACGGACGGTCACGGGGAGCCCGTCCATCGCCTCGAGGATCCCGATGAAGTCGGCGCGCTGCACCTCCAGCAGCTCCGCGAGCGCGGCGTCCTCGGCCGCTTCGTCGTCGGCCAGGATCATCTTCTGCACGATGGGCAGGCGGTCCCCGAGGAACATGTGCTCCGTGCGGCAGAGACCCACGCCCTCGGCACCAAACTCGCGCGCCTTCTTCGCGTCCTCGGGGAGGTCCGCGTTCGTGCGGACCTTCAGGATCCGGAGCTCGTCCGCCCAGGCGAGGACCGTCCCGAACGGCCCGGTGGGCTCGGGGGTCACGACAGGGACGGCACCGACGACCACCTCGCCGGTGCTTCCGTTGATCGAGATGACATCGCCCTCGCACACCGTGGTCGACGCGCCGTCGGACCCGACCACGCAGAACTCCTTCTTGGCGAGGTCGATCTGGAGGGCGTCGGCGCCGCAGATCGCAGGCTTGCCCATGCCGCGCGCGACGACGGCCGCGTGGCTCACGAGCCCGCCGCGCGAGGTGAGGATGCCCTCCGCGGCGATCATGCCGTGCAAGTCGTCGGGTGACGTCTCCGGCCGGACGAGGATCACGCGCTCGCCCCCTGCAGCAGCCTCCTCCGCCTCGTCGGCGGTGAGGAAGACCTTGCCGACCGCCGCACCGGGAGACGCGTTCAGCCCCTTCGCGAGCACCTTGTAGCTCGCCTCCGGATCGAACTGCGGGTGGAGGAGCTGGTCGAGCTGCGCCGGTTGCACACGCAGCACCGCCTCGCGCTTGTCGATCAGGCCTTCAGCTTCCATCTCGACGGCCATGCGCAGCGCCGCGGCCGCGGTGCGCTTCCCCACGCGCGTCTGGAGCAGGAAGAGCCTTCCCTGCTCGATGGTGAACTCGATGTCGCACATATCCCGGTAGTGGCTCTCGAGCTGGTGCATCACATCGAGCAGCTGCTGGTGGCACTCGGGGAAGTGATTGCCCATCGCGTCGAGCGGCTCCGTGATCCGGATCCCCGCGACGACGTCCTCGCCTTGGGCGTTCGCCAGGAAGTCGCCGTAGGGCGCGTTCTCGCCTGTCGACGGGTTGCGGGTGAACGCCACGCCCGTGCCGGAGTCGTCTCCCTTGTTGCCGAACACCATGGATTGGACGTTCACCGCCGTGCCGAGGTCGTCGGGGATCTTCTCGAGGCGCCGGTAATCCTGCGCGCGCTTCCCGTTCCAGGAGCGGAACACCGCTTCGATCGCGTAGCGGAGCTGCTCCGCCGGCGCGTCGGGGAAGTCGACACCCGCGACGTCCTTGACGATCTCCTTGAACCGCCTCACGAGATGACGCAGGTCGTCGGCGTCAAGCGCCGTGTCGACATCGACGCCACGCTCGTCCATCTTCTGCGCGAGCGCCAGCTCGAAATCTTCCCCGGGGATGTCGAGCACGATCTTGCCGAACATCTGCACGAACCTGCGGTACGAGTCGAACGCGAAGCGCTCGTTGGCCGTCTGCTTCGCGAGCCCCTGCACCGAGGAGTCGTTGAGGCCCAGGTTGAGGACCGTGTCCATCATCCCGGGCATCGAGAACGGTGCGCCCGAGCGGACCGACACGAGCAGCGGATCGGTGTCGTCGCCGAGCTGCTTGCCCATGCTCTGCTCGAGCGCGGTGAGTGCGGTCTGCACCTCGTCCATGAGCCCCGCCGGGAGCGTGTTGTCGTCGTTCATGTACGCGTTGCAGGCATCGGTCGAGATCGTGAAGCCCGGCGGTACCGGCAGGCCGAGGTTCGTCATCTCGGCCAGGTTCGCCCCCTTGCCCCCGAGCAGGTACTTCTGCTCCTTGGAGCCCTCTGCGAAGGCGTAGACGTACTTCATCGGCGCTCGGTCCTTCTCGTGTTGTCGCGGTGTGCGCAAAGTCAGCCTATCGACCGGTCACGGAGCGCCCGCCGATACGGCAGGCGGCCGTCACGCGTCGACGATGATCGTCTTCGCCATCCGGTCGTGCAGCCCCTGACGGTTCCGGTCGCGGATCAGCACGAGCGCGAGACCTGCCACGAGCGCGAGCGGGCCGATGAAGCCGAGCAGCAGACAGGTGACGCCGATCGGCACTCCGTAGTGGATCACGGACGCCGCCCAGCCGGCAGGTGAGCCGTCGACGTGCACGAGACGCACCTGGGCCCGCTTCTTGCCGAGCGTCTGCCCGCCGCGCGCGGACATCGGGACCGTATAGGCCATGCCGAGGAGGAAGATGACGACGGTCGCGTAGATCACGAACGGCGGCAGGCTCGACTGCAGATCGTCGTGCTGCTTGGTCAGATCGTCGGACTTCTTCTGCGCGGCCTTCGAGTCGTTCGTAGCCTTGGTCTCCGCGGCCTGCGCGTTCTTTTGGGCCTCCGTGTCGCCGCTCCTCTGGGCTGCCTTCAGCTGGTCCTGCGCTGTGCTCTTCTTGCTGTCCGCCTTCTTCTTCGCGTTGTTCGCGTCCGTGATCTGCTTGCTCAGCGAGTCGATCTTCTTCGTCTGTGTCGGGTACATGGCGCGTTGCAGGGCGGTCGCCGCGTAGTACACGACCAGACCGATGAGCACGAGCGCGAGGAGGTCGAAGTAGAACCCGCGGTTGCGCTTGCGAGTCTCTGCGAGGGTCAGCCCTGCCGGCATCTCGATTGTGGGCTCGGG
Source organism: Acidimicrobiia bacterium (assembly GCA_036557185.1). Taxonomy (GTDB): domain Bacteria; phylum Actinomycetota; class Acidimicrobiia; order IMCC26256; family JAENVU01; genus DATBHZ01. The sequence goes on from DATBHZ010000116.1 coordinate 14,055, forward strand.
GCGCGGCCGGGCAGCGGCAGGCTGGCGAGCGCCGGCACCGTTGCGGCGGGCAGGCGCGTCGAGCACCTCGATGTCGTCATCCGAGGGCTCGTCGACGTCGATCTCGTTCAGCTCGGCGTCGTACCGTCCGCGCTGGATCGGATCCGAGAGGACGTTCCAGGCTTTGTTGAGCTCCGCGCGCTCGTTCTGCTCCGCGTCCTCGAGGCGGTTGCGATACGCGGTGCGGATCGTGTCCTTGTCGGCGTTCACCGGAACGCCAAGGAGCTCGTAGTAGTCGTTCATCACAGTGGCATCCGTTCACGGAGGAGATCGAGCAGACGATCGAGCGACACGCGGTCCTGTTGCATGGAGTCGCGGTCGCGCACCGTCACCGCTTTGTCGTCGAGCGTGTCGAAGTCGATCGTCACGCACGCCGGGGTGCCCACCTCGTCCTGGCGGCGGTAACGGCGGCCGATCGAGCCGGCGTTGTCGACGTCGATCACGAAGTGCGGGCGGAGCTTCTCGGCCACCTCTTCGGCGACCGGCACGAGCTTCTCGTTCTTGGAGAGCGGCAGGACCGCGACCTTGACGGGCGCGAGCCGCGGGTCGAGCCGCAGCACTGTCCGCTTCTCGAGCTTGCCGTCGGCGGTCGGGGCTTCCTCCTCGGTGTACGCGGCGAGCAGGAACGCGAGCAGCGACCGCTCGACGCCGAGCGCGGGCTCGATCACGTACGGAACGTACCGACGGTCGGCTTCCGCGTCGTAGTAGGTCTGATCCTGGCCCGAGAACTCGGCGTGCTGCTTCAGGTCGTAGTCCGTGCGGTTCGCGATCCCTTCGAGCTCTCCCCAACCCCAGGGAAACTGGTACTCGACGTCGGCGGTGCCGGCGCTGTAGTGCGAGAGCTCTTCGGGATCGTGCGGACGCAACCGGAGTTGCTCCTCGGGAATGCCGAGACCGACGTGCCACTCGAAGCGCTCCCGGCACCAGTACTCGAACCACCTCTGACCGTCTTCGGGTGGAACGAAGAACTCCATCTCCATCTGCTCGAACTCGCGCGTCCGGAAGATGAAGTTGCCCGGAGTGATCTCGTTCCGGAACGACTTGCCGATCTGCGCGATGCCGAACGGCGGCTTCTTGCGCGACGTCGTCTGGACGTTCAGGAAGTTCACGAAGATGCCCTGTGCCGTCTCCGGGCGCAGGTATGCCACCGACGCGTCGTCCTCGACGGGCCCGACGTGTGTCTTGAACATCAGGTTGAACTGCCGTGCCGGCGTGAAGCTGTCCGTCGCACCGCAGTTGGGACATGCGCCCGACGCCGGGAGCTGGTCCTCACGGAACCGCTCTTTGCAGCTCTTGCAGTCGACGAGGGGATCCGTGAACGTCGCCACGTGCCCGCTCGCCTCCCAGACCCTCGGCGACATGAGGATTGCGGCGTCGAGACCGACGATGTCGTCGCGCAGCTGCACCATCGAGCGCCACCACGCGTCCTTCACGTTGCGCTTGAGCAGCACGCCGAGCGGTCCGAAGTCCCAGGTCGACCGGAACCCGCCGTAGATCTCGCTGGACGGAAATACCAGGCCGCGCCGTTTTGCGAGGTTTGCGACGCGTTCCATCAGGTCGGGCTTGGCCATGAGGCAACCAGGCTAGCGGTCGGGCTGTTTCGTTCCCCGGTCGCACCCGCGCTCCACTCGCTGTCCCCTCCCGACTTTCTCGCCGAAACCGTTGCCCCAGCAACGGTCCGCGCAAGAAAGTCGGGACGCGGTCAGAGGAGGGCGGCGCTGCGGAGACGGCGCTCGGAGTGGTACTCGAGCGCTTGCACACCGAGCCGCTCGACCTCGTAGACGATCCGGGCGTCGGGAGGCTCGGCGATCGCCCGGCGCAGCTCGCCGCCGACCAGCATCGTGAGGAGCTGGAGCGCTTCGGGCTCGATCCGGTGCCCAGCCAGGCGCCCGCACCCCGCGCAGAGGACACCGCCCTCGCCGAGCTCGAAGGCCGGGAACGGTCCGCCGTCCCCGCATCGGACGCACGTCTCGAGCTCGGGGTGGAAGCCCTCGAGGCTCAGGAGCCTCCAGAAGAAACCCGGGGTGACGACCGGCGACGGCGCGAGGCTCAAGGTTCGCAGCGCGCGCACCAAGAGGAGGTAGAGCGACGGAGCCGGCTCGCGGTCTTGCGCGACCTGGTCCATGGCTTCGAGCATCGAGACGGCGTGCGTGATGCACGCGTAGTTCTCACGCAACGGGCGGAGCGCGTCGATCGTCTCGATCTGGGTCACGACGTCGAGCTCGCGGCCCCGATAGCACTGCATTGCGACGTGGCTCGCCGGCTCGAGCCGGGCACCGAAGCGGCTGCCGCTCTTGCGGACCCCCTTGGCGACCGCACGGACCTTGCCGTTGCCCTGCGTGAGGAACGTGACGATCCGGTCGGCCTCACCGAGCTTGACCGTGCGGAGCACGACCCCCTGATCGCGGTACAACCCGGGCACGACAGCAGTGTAGTTACACGCGTGTCTCACTCGGAGATCGCGCCGAACCGGCGCTGGCGGGACTGGAACTCGCGCACGGCGTCGAACAGGTCCCCGCGCCGGAAGTCCGGCCACAGCACGTCCGTGAAGACGAACTCCGAGTAGGCGCTCTGCCAGAGCAGGTAGTTCGAGATCCGGTACTCCCCCGACGTGCGGATGATCACGTCCGGGTCGGGCATGTCGGGCGCGTACAGATGACGGGCGATCACACGCTCGTCGATCTTGTCCGGCTTCAGGCGGCGCGCCGACACTTCGCGTGCGATGGCGCGCACCGCGTCCACCAGCTCGGCACGACCCCCGTAGTTGAAGGCGAAGGTGAGCGTCATGCGGCGGTTACGAGCGGTGAGGGCCTCCGTGTCCTCGATGTGACGGAGCACCCGCTTGGGCACCCGGCCGCCGCGTCTCCCGATGAAGCGCACGCGCACGCCGCGCTCGTTGAGGTCGTCGCGCCGGCGCAGGAGCAACGACTCGTTGAAGCGCATCAGGAAGCGGACCTCGTCGAGCGGTCGGCGCCAGTTCTCCGTGGAGAAGGCGTAGACGGTCATCCATCGAAGCTCCATCTCGAGGCCACCTTCGACCGTGTCGAACAGTGCCTCCTCCCCCGCTGCGTGACCGTCGGTGCGCTTGAGGCCGCGCCGCTGTGCCCAGCGTCCGTTGCCGTCCATGACGATCGCGACGTGCGCGGGCACCCGGCTGGGGTCGATCCCCTCGATCACGGCGATCAACCTAACCGCGGCCTGTAGCGTCGGACCGATGGCGCGGCGCTGGACGGCGATCGTCAACCCGTCGGCCGGGAGTGGGCGCGTGACACGCGCGCTCCCGCGCCTCAGCAATGCCTTTGCGGCGCTCGACGCCGACGTCGACATCCGCGTGTCGGAGCGGCTCGAAGATGCACGCGATCTCGCGATCGACGCCGTGAAGGACCGCCGCGGGATCGTGGCGTGCGGTGGTGACGGAACCGTTGCCGAGCTGGCCGGCGTCGCGGCAGAGCACGATGCTCCCCTGGCGATCGTGCCACTCGGGTCCGGCAACGACTTCGCACGCTCGCTCGGCATCGACACCAAGAGGCCGCCCGACGCCGTGAGACTGCTCACCGGCGGCGTCGAGCAGCGATGCGACCTCGGGCGCGTCAACGGGCGTTGGTTCACCTCGGTGGCGAACACCGGCTTCGACAGCGAGGCGAACCGCTGGGCGAACGACGTCACCGCGGTCTCGGGGACGCCGCTCTACGTGCTCGCGACGCTCCGGACGCTCGTCTCGTACACACCGCACCGGTTCCGCCTGAGCGTGGACGGGAGCACCACGGAGCACCGTGCGTGGCTGCTCGCCGTCGGCAACGGGACCATGTACGCCGGCGGCATGAGAATCACGCCGGAGGCGAGCCTGCACGACGGCCGTCTCGACGTCACGATCGTCGGCGCGAGCTCCCGCGCCACGTTCCTCCGGAACTTCCCGAAGGTGTTCTCGGGCACACACGTCGAGCACCGGCTCGTCACACAGCTGCGCGGTGCACGCATCGAGATCGAGTCGCTCGACGAGTCGGTGCCGATCGAGATCTACGCGAGCGGCGAGCGCGTCGGCCCGCTGCCCGCCGAGCTCGAGGTGGCGCGCGACGCCCTCCGCGTGATGCTGCCTCAGTAAGCAGCGAGCGCAGCAATCAAGTCGCGAGCACGGCCGAAGGCGCGCGCAGCGACACCGGAGCGAGCGCCCGCGGCGCAGGTACCCAGCGCCGCAGCGAGCGGAGCAATCAAGTAGCGGTGATCGTTCCTTGCATGCCGGACTGCCGGTGGCCGGGGAGCGTGCAGTAGATCGTGTGCTTGCCCGGCTTGAGCTGCACCTTCTTGGTCTGCGTCTGGCCGTTGCTGACCTGCATCTCGAACCCCGGCACACCCTGGATCACGAGGGTGTGGACGCCCTCGCCCTTCAGCTGGATCGCCACGATCCCGGACTTCGTCGTGCTGTCCTTGGGCCGGTAGAAGAAGTTCCCCGCGACGAGCTTGACGGTGTCGACCGCGGGACCGGTGGGCTCCTTGTAGGAGGAGCTCTTCCCGCTCGACCCGCCGCATGCAGTGCCGACGAGCGCGAACGCGAGCACTCCGACGAGCGCGACGGACATCGATCGGACGCGCATCACCCTCCCTCGGTCGCTTGGCCTGCTCCGCTCTGCGGCAGCTTGCCGTTGTTGGAAGGTTTCTTCACTCCTCCGGGCGGGACGAGCGTCGTGGTCGGGGTTCCCGTGCCCGGGATCGGCTTCGCACCCGCGGCCGCGGCGCCGACGTCGATCTCGGCCTGCATGCCCGCGGCCCGGTGCCCCGGGATCGAGCAGAAGATCGTGTACTTCGCCCCGGCCGTGAAGTCGAGCTGCTCCGTGATCTTCTGGCCGGTCTCCAGCTCGCATGCCGAGAACGGCTGGCCGTCGAACGACAGCGTGTGCGTCCCCTGCGGCTGGAAGTTGATCTGCGTGATGCCTGCCGGCACGTTGTACACCGACTGGCCGTAGTTGAACCCCGGCCCGGCGGTGACGTTCAGGACGTTGACGGCCTTGCCCGTCGCGTACGGGCAGCCTCCGGCGGCGTGGTGCTCCGGCTCCGCGGCACCGAGCACGATCGACCCGGAGAGCATGACCACGGCGAACACGCCGATCAGCGCGAGCACGAGCGACGTCGTGCGGATCTTCGGCGCCGCGGCGATGACTGTGGCGCCCGCGAGGATCGCGACCGTGATCCCGATGCCGATCGCGAGCGCTATGTCGGTGCTGTCCTTGCTGGCGGCGAGGAACACGCGTGACACGTTGAACGAGTAGACCGCGACCGCGATGACCGCGCAGAGAGGCACGAGCAGCGGCAGCCACACGCGCTCCTTGCGTTGCTCCTGCCGCGGTGTCGGCGGCGGTGGCCATACCGCGGGCAGCGCGGCCTGCTCGGCCGGAACGAGCTCGGTGCCCGCTTCGTCGGACTCCGTGGTGGCGACGGCCGATCCGGGCGGCTCCGTCTGTGCCTCGGTCTCGGCCGCCTCGCGTGCTTCCGTCGCGCTCGCCGCGGCGTCGGCAGCCGAGGCCTCGGTGGCCGGGCCCTCCGTTTCGGGCGCGGCGCCGGGCTCGGCGCTCTCGCCTGCGTCCGTCGCGTCGGTCTCGTCGGCCATCTACGCCCTCAGTCCCAACTCGTCCAGCTCTCGGTCCAGGTCGTCGTCGTGCACCCGGCCGGGTCGGTTCCTGCTCTCCTCGCTCGCCGCCCACTTGAAGAAGACCACGCCGATCAGGGTGACCAGCACGAGGCCCGAACCGATCTTCATGATCAGGCCGGCGATCTGCTGGTCGTCCAAGGCGGAGAGGCCCCACAACCTGGGAAAGAGCTCGTAGCGACGATACAGGGGGTGGTCCCCCATCGTGAGAAACGAGGCCGGGATCGTGGGGAGCACCGTCTGGAGAAACAGGTAGAGCATCTTCAGCGGCGCGACGACACGAGGGATCTCCGGGAGCGGGCTCAGGATCGGCATCCACACGATCAGTGAGGTGATGAGCAGCAGAGCGTGGGCACCGAAGTGCACGGCGCCGGAGCGAAGCGTCAAGTCGACGAACGCAGGCCAGTGCGTGAAGGCGACGACGACGCTGAACAGGATGATCGCAGGAAGGAAGCGCGAGAGGAACCGCACCAGACGGAACGCCCGATCATTCCGGAGAACCCAGCGCGCCATCCACGCGGGCGTGCCCAGCAGGAAGAGCGGTGCACACACGAGCGAGAACGTGAGGTGCTGGACCATGTGCACGCTGTAGAGGTAGCCCTCGGCGAGGTCGTGGATCGGCCATTCCGCCGCGAGGAACATCGCGCTCAACCCGAGTGCGAAGCAGGTGATCTGGAACCGGCTCGCCGGCAACGTGCCCGGAGCGACATACCGCGGGCCCACGCGCTTCAGCAGGATCGCGTAGCTCGCGGCGATCACGCTCGCGAGCAACACGACTTCCGGATGGGGGTGGAACGCGGGGAACTGGGCGGCGAGCACCTTGTTTCCCTAGTCCCAGACGTGCAAGGTCGTCAGCGCGATCACGTACACGGTCAGCGCGAGTGCTCCTCCCGCGATGAAGAAGCGGCGGAAGATCTTCATGTCGGTGCGGAGGTGCATGTACCAGCTCGCGACGAGCACGAACTTGAAGGCCATCATCGCGAGCAACAGGGCGACGATGAGGCCGTCGGGGATGTCCCCGACCATGTAGCTCACCGCGACCTCGAAGCCGGTGAGCACGCAGAGGACGACGGCGATCATCACGTACTGGAACGGTGACGGGTGCTTGACGACCTCGCCGGGGAGGAGCGGCACCGCCTCGGGAGCGATCGCCGCGAGACCCGCCCGGTCCTCGGCGGCCCGCTCGGCAGCCGTTCCGGGGAGGAGAGCCTGGTCGTCGCTGTCGGACAGCGTCGTGTCGCTCACACCGCCCTCCTATTTCGGGATGAGATAGACGACCGTGAAGATCACGATCCACACAACGTCGACGAAGTGCCAGTACAAGCCCGCGATCTCGACCGCCTCGGAATTCTGCACGTGGAGCTTGCCCTGGAGCGACAGGCCCCAGAGGCTCAGCAGCCAGATGATGCCGACCGTCACATGCGCCCCGTGGATGCCCGTCAGCACGAAGAAGCTCGACCCGAAGACGTTCGTCTTGAGCGAGAGCCCCTTGCGGAAGAACTCCGTGAACTCGTAGATCTGCCCGCTGATGAACGTGAGCCCGAACAGCGCGGTGGCCATGACCCACACGCGGAACCGGCGGTGGTCGCCCCGCTGGATCGCGGCCAGGGCGAGCACCATCGTGAGCGAGCTCATCAGCAGGATGAAGGACGTCACCGACGTGAACGGGATGTTCAGAACGTCCTTGGGCGTCGGCCCTTTGACCGACTTCCCGCGGTAGAGCAGGAACGTCGCGATGAACGCACCGAAGAAGAGGCACTCCGATGCGAGGAACACCCACATCGCGAGCTTCGGATTGGTCGTCCCCGTGTTGGTCTGCGGCCGCGCGTGCGCTCCGTGCTCGTCGTGCCCGCCGTGGGCGTCGTCCCTGGGGAGTGTTGCCTGCGCCATCGCCTACTCCACGTCCGGTTCCGGCGCGGTGCTCGGCTCCATCGCCCACGCGTAGACGCCGTAGAGGAGCACCAGTGCACCGGGGATCGCGAGGAACGGCTGCTTGAAGACCGCTGCATAGCCGAGGATCGGGAGGCCGAGCGAGGCCACCAAAGGCCAGTACGACGGCGACGGCACGTGGATCTTGCTCGCCTCCTCGTCCGAGAGGAGCACCTCACCCGCGTCCGCAGCACCTGCCGGCAGCTTGACCAGGCGGCCTTCCTCGTCCTCCGTGTACTTCCGGTGCCAGAAGTCGTCACGTGCGCGGATGTGCGGGATCTGGGCGAAGTTGTACGCCGGCGCGGGCGACGGGATCGACCACTCGATCGTGCGCGCATCCCACGGGTCGCCACTCGCGATCGGGCCGCGCCGCGCGGTGTAGACGATGTTCACGAGGAACACGAACACCGACAACGCGATGATGAACGCACCGATGGTGATCGCGAGGTTCAGGCCGTCGAAGCCCATGCCCGGCGCGTACGTGTAGGTACGGCGCGGCATTCCCTCGAGCCCGAGGATGTGCATCGGGAAGAACGTGAGGTTGAACCCGATGAGCATGAGCCAGAAGGTGATCTTGCCCATGCGGTCGTCGAGCATGCGGCCGAACACCTTGGGCCACCAGTAGAAGAAGCCGCCGAAGATCGCGAACACCAAGCCGCCGAACAGCACGTAGTGGAAGTGGGCAACGACGTAGTACGTGTCGGTCTGCTGTGTGTCGGCAGGAACGATCGCGTGCGTCACGCCCGAGAGCCCGCCGATCGTGAACATGGCGATGAAGCCGAGCGCGAAGAGCATCGGTGTGTTCAGCCGTAACGAGCCGCCCCACACGGTGCCCAGCCAGTTGAAGATCTTCACTCCGGTCGGGATCGCGATCAGCATGGTCGACAGGCTGAACGCTGTGACGACCGCCGGGCCGAGGCCGGTCGCGAACATGTGGTGCGCCCACACGCCCCAGCCGAGGAAACCGATCGCGATCCCGGAGAACACCACAACCGCGTAGCCGAAGAGCGGCTTGCGCGAGAACGTCGGGAGGATCTCCGACACGATCCCCATGCCCGGCAGGATGAGGATGTACACCTCCGGATGCCCGAACAGCCAGAACAGGTTCTGGTAGAGGAGCGGATCGCCGCCGTTCGAGGCGAGGAAGAAGTTCGTCGAGAAGTTACGGTCGAAGAAGACCATGATCAGCGCCGCGGTCACACACGGCATCGCGAACACGGTGAGGAAGGCCGTCACGAACATCATCCACACGAATGCGGGCATGCGCATCAGCGTCATGCCGGGTGCGCGCATGTTGAGGATCGTGACGATGAAGTTCAGCGCGGTCGCGACAGACCCGATGCCGAGCATCACGAGGCCGACCGCCCAGAAGTTGGGGCCCTGGCCGGGGAGCGCGGGGCCCGCACCCCCGGGGACGCCCGCGATGGGCGTGCTGGTGAGCGGCGTGTAGCCGAACCAACCACCGTTCGGCGCTCCGTGCCACAGGAAGCCGGAGTAGATGAAGATGCCTCCGAGCAGGAACACCCAGAAGCCGAACATGTTGAGCCGCGGGAACGCGACGTCGCGCGCGCCGATCATGACCGGGATGAGGTAGTTGCCGAACGCCACGGCGAGCGGCATCCCCATCAGGAAGATCATCGTCGTGCCGTGCATCGTGAAGAACGTGTTGTATTGCGCGGCGGTCAACACCGTTCCGTTGGGCTGCGCGAGCTGCAGGCGGATGAAGAGCGCCTCGATGCCGCCGACAAGGAAGAAGAAGAGCGCCAGGCCGCCGTAGAGGATGGCGATCTTCTTGTGGTCGATGGTCGTCCACCACGACCAGAACCCGCGGGTCGCCGTCGGCCGGTGCAGGAGCCCCCGCGCAGGCTTCGTCTCCTGCGGGACAGGGACGGGCGCCGGGGGTGCGGTGACAGCCACTACTTCTCTCCCAACAGGAAGTTCACGATCGTGTTCGCGTCCTCAGGCGTCATCTTCGGGAAGCCGTGCGGAGTGTTCTTGGTGAACGACGGCATCCCGGTGCAGGGAGCGCTCGGAACAAGGCACCTCTTCGACTCCATCGGCACGACCCCCGGAGCGTTCGTGATCCACCTGATGAGGTTCTCGTGGTTGAGCTTCTGCGTGCCGCCCGCGAACGTCGACCGGCTCGCCAGGTGGACCAGGTTCGGAGCGTAGGCGTTGAGCGCCGCCTTGGTGTTCGCGGCGGGGTCGGACGAAGTGGGCGCGAAGATGTGGCAGCTGGTGCACCCGTACTTCGTCGAGGTCAGTTCCTTGACCTCGCCGGTCCACGGTTGCGCGGGACCCTGCTGCTGACCGGCCAGCCATTCCTTGAACTGGCTCATCGGCTCCGCGATGACTCGGAACCTCATGTCGGCGTGCGCGAGGCCGCAGTACTCGGCGCACGTCCCCAGGAAGGTGCCGGGATGGTCGGCCTCGATGGTGTTGTGGTTCGTCCGTCCTGGGACGACGTCCTTCTTGCCGTTCAGCTCGGGGACCCAGAAGGAGTGGATGACGTTGTTGCTCTCCTCAGAGAGGTAGACCGGCGTCTTGACGGGGATGTGCAGCTCCGTGCTCGTGACCACCGTGTTGCCCACCTTCGGGCCCACCAGCTTCTGCTTCCCCGGGTAGTTGAACTGCCACCACCACTGCTTGCCGACGACCTCCACGTTGAGGACGTTCGGCCCGGTCGGCTTCTTCGCAAGCTCGAAGATCGTCGCGACCGTCGGGACGGCGACGACCATGAGGATCACCAGCGGGACGATCGTCCAGCCGATCTCGAGGGGGGTGTTGCCGTGCACCTGCTTGGGATTGTCCGGCTTGCCCTCACGATGCCGGTACCGGATGGCCAGGTACACCGTCCCGCCGATGACCAGCACACCGATGACCACGGCGATCCAGAACACGACGGCAAACAGGTTGTCGATCTTGTGGGCTGCCGGCCCTGCCGGGTGCAGCGAGTTCTGCCCGTTGTTGTTGCTGCGACAGCCCGTGAGCACCGCGCCGAGACCGAGGGCGAGGGCGCACACCACAGCGCGCCTCGCAATTTTCGGATGCGACATGCCCTCTTCCCTAGGAGCGGCCGACACGTGGGGCGACTCTATCGCCGCCCGATTCGCGAGCGGCAACTCAGGAAGCGCCGATTCGCACGCACGAAATGGGCGTGAGCATCACAGTCCGAGGCGGTCCAGCGAGTGCGCCCGTCGCTGCCAGTCGGGGTCCACCTTGACGTGTGTTTCCAGGTAGACCCTGGCACCGAGCAGGGTCTCGAGCTCCTTGCGAGCCGAGGTCCCCGCGTCCCGGATCACGCGTCCGCCCTTGCCGATGACGATCCCCTTCTGCGACTCGCGCTCGACGTGCACGACCGCACGGAAGCGCAAGAGCGGTGCCAGGCCCTCTGCGGCTTCCGGTGCGTCCGGCCCCGCGCGCTCGTCGTCCTCGTCCTCCATCTCCTCGGCCGTCACGGTGATCGAGTGCGGCAGCTCGTCCCTCGCCACGGCAAGCAGGCGCTCGCGGAGCAGCTCGGCGACGAGCACCGCTTCCGGCTGATCGGAGACGACCCCGGACGGGTAGTAGGCGGGGCCGGGCGGCAACGAGCGCTCGAGCTCCGTGAGGAGTGCATCGGTCCCGTCCCCCGTGCGCGCCGACACGGGGAAGTACGCCGCGAACTCGCCGAGCAGCTCGCTCGCCGAGGCCAGGCGCTCCGCGATCTGCGTGGGACCGGCGCGGTCGGTCTTGTTGACGACGAGCAGGCGTGGCACACCGGCCTGTGCGGTCAAGCCTGCGATGAAGGTGTCGCCGGGGCCGATCGCGGCATCGGCCTCGATCATCAGGCAGACCACGTCGACCTCGCGCAGCGTCTGCACGGACCGCTCGTTGCACCGTTCGCCGAGCAGTGTCCGGGGCTTGTGGATGCCCGGCGTGTCCAGCAGCACCATCTGGGAGCCGGGGGTGGTGCGCACCCCGCGCACCTGGGTGCGCGTGGTCTGGGGCTTCGTCGAGACGATCGAGACCTTCTCTCCTACGAGCCGGTTGACGAGCGTCGACTTCCCGACGTTGGGCCGTCCGACGATGCTCACGAAGCCCGACCTGAAGTCGGGCGTCACCGCCGTCATGAGTCGGCGGCGACCTGACCGTCGTGATCCTCGGCCCCGCGCGGCTCCGGTGGAGGGGGCACGTGCTCGATGACGACCGATTGGATGCGCTTCCCCTCGACGCGCTCGGTCCGGAACTCGAGGCCCTGGAAGCGGACGGTCTCGCCTGCCTCGGGCACATGGCCCAAGAGGTTGAAGACGAGCCCACCGACCGTGTCCCACTCCGTGTCGGGGAGCTCGATCCCGAGGGCGTCGCTCACGTCGTCGATCGGCGTGCGGCCGGGAGCGCGAATGCCGTTGCCGGGGAGAACTTCGAGGCCCGGCTCCTCGACGTCGTACTCGTCGGTGATCTCACCAACGATCTCCTCGAGGAGGTCCTCGAGCGTCACCAGCCCCGCGGTGGCCCCGTACTCGTCGACGACGATCGCCATGTGGAACTTCTCGGTCTGCATCTCGCGCAGGAGCTCCGCGACGCGCTTCTGCTCGGGAACGAACTGCGCCTCGCGGACGGCAACGCGCACCGGTTGCCGGCCCGCGCCCTGCCGGGACCGATCGACCAGGTCCTTGAGATACACCAGCCCGAGGATGTTGTCGCTGTTGTGCTCGAACACGGGGATGCGCGAGAACCCGCCGTCGATTGCCCGCTCGATCGCCGCCTCGATGGACTCGTCGGCTTCGATGGCCACCATGTCCGGGCGCGGCAGCATGACCTCGCGGACGACCGTGTCGCCGAACTCGAAGATCGAGTGGATGAGCTTGCGCTCCTCGCTCTCGATCACCTCCTCCTCGGCAGCCACGTCCGCCATGGTGCGCAGGTCCTCCTCGGTGACGAACGGGCCCTGCTTCAACCCCTTGCCCGGGAGCAACGTGTTCGCCAATCCGATCAACCCGCGCGAGAGGACTCGGAGCGGCGGGAAGTTGGTAATCGCCCAGAGGAACCCCGACAAGCGCAACGCCGCGCGGTCCGGGTTCTGGATCGCGTACGTCTTGGGGGCGACCTCTCCGATCACGAAGTAGACGACGATCTGCACGACCAAGCCGATGAAGAGACCCGCGCTCCCGAAAGCCTGGTCGAGCAACGCGCCGAGCAGCGACGCGCTCGTGAGCTGTGCGACGAGCACGAGGAGCAGGAGCACGTTGAGCGTGCGCTCGGGACGCTCGAGCAGGATCGCCAGCCTGCCGGCACCCTTGTTGCCCTCCTCCTCGAGGGCGAGCGCGCGGATGCGGCTCATGCGGGTGAAGGCCGTCTCACCCATCGCGAACACGATGGACGCGAGGAACAGGACGACGATCGCGGCAACGATCAGCCAGTCACCGCCGTCCACTAGCCGTCTTCCATCTCACGGAACTTTGCGAGCAGCTCGCGCTCCCGCCGTTGCATCGCGACCTCTTCGCGCGGGTCGGCGTGGTCGTACTCCAACAAGTGCAGCACTCCGTGCACCACCAGCAATGCGATCTCGTCGTCGACCGCCGTCCCGTGCAACGGAGCCTGCTCCGAGGCGACGGACGGGCACACCACGACGTCGCCGATGATGGCCGGCGGCTCTTCGGCCTCGGACGGGGCGCCGGGTCCCCGACCTCCCTGATCGGGCTGGCGCCCGCCGACGACGAGGTCGTCGTCCATGGGGAACGCGAGGACGTCCGTGGGCCCGCTGTGCTGGAGGAACCGCTCGTTGAGGTCGGTGATCGCCTGGCGGTCCACGAAGATCAGCGAGAGCTCCCCGGTGCCGGGCGATCGCTCGCTCTCGAGCACCAGCCGAGCGAGCCGCATCCAACGCGCGAGGTCGACCTCCAGATCGGCCTGCTCGTTGAACGCCTCGACGTTCGCGTCCATCAGGTGACGAACGCGTTCATTGGTCCGAGCGACCGTACGCGTCCACGATGTCCTGCACGATGCGGTGGCGCACGACGTCGCGCGATCCGAGGTCGACGAACGCGAGCCCGTCGATGCCTTCGAGCACCTCCCGCACCGCCAGCAGCCCGGAGCGCGCCCGGCTCTCGGGAAGATCGATCTGGGTCACGTCGCCCGTGACGACGACCTTCGAGTCGAATCCCAGACGCGTCAGGAACATCTTCATCTGCTCGGGCGTGGTGTTCTGCGCCTCGTCGAGGATGATGAACGAGCCGTTGAGCGTCCGACCGCGCATGAACGCCAACGGCGCGACCTCGATGACGCCTCGCTCCATGAGGCGTGCGACTGCGTCGGGGTCGAGCATGTCGTACAGCGCGTCGTAGAGCGGCCGGAGGTACGGGTCGACCTTCGCGAGCATGTCGCCGGGCAGGAAGCCGAGCCGCTCACCGGCTTCGACGGCAGGCCGCGTGAGGATGATGCGGTGCACCTCCTTGGCCTGCAGCGCCTGCACCGCGAGCGCGACGGCGAGATAGCTCTTGCCCGTACCGGCAGGACCGATTCCGAACGTGATCGTGTTGTTGCGGACGGCATCGACGTACCGCTTCTGACCCGCCGTCTTGGGTCGGACCGTCTTGCGCCCGCGGACGACCTCGGTCGCGAGGACGGCGCTCGGCTTCTGATCGGCCTTCAGCATCTCGATGCTGCGACCCACGCCCTCACGATCGAGCGTCTGCCCGCTCTCGAGCAGGACCACGAGCTCCTCGAACAGGCGGCCCACACGGTCGGCGTCCTCCGGCACACCCGTGACCGTGATCTCGTTCCCACGGACGTGGATGTGCACGGGAAACGCCGACTCGATCACGCGGAGCAGCTCGTCGCGCTCACCCAGGAGGCCGACCATGAGGTGGTTGCCGGGGATGAGGATCTTGACCTGGGCAGGCGACGAGGCAGTCACGTCGCCTGTCAGGGTAGCCCCGGGGCTCGAACGGTGGCTCAGCCGGTGTTGGCGGACGCGTCGCTCCCTGCGCGCAATCCGAGCTCGTCGAGACGCAGGCCGAGCTCCTCGGGACGACGCCCGAGGACGGCAGCGAGCACGCGGAGGTCTTCACGCCGGATGGTGAGCAGGCGTCCGTTGAAGTCCTGGCGTTGCAGCTGGATCGTCGCCACGTACCGGGAGAGCACGGCCGCCTCCGGCTCGTCGAGCGCGTGGAGCCGCACGAGGTCGATGGTGAAGCCGGCCTCGAGCTCTCCGTCGGTGAGATTGATCTCGAGCTCCGCGTCGCGCGGCAACAGCTGATCGGCAGGTACCTCGTAGATCTCCGCGAGACGGAGCAGCCGCGGTACCGAGATCGCGCGTTCACCGCGTTCGTACGCGCCGAGCACCGATGCTTTGAACTCGAGATCGGAGCGCGCCTCGACGTCGTGGAGCGACAACCCCTTTTGACGGCGGATTGCCCGCAGTCGCTCCCCCACGTGCGCACCTATCATGACCGCCCCCGCTGTTGGCCGCGCCCCGGACGGCGGAGAATATCCCACGTCCTGCCACAAATGTCGACCATCCGCGTCAGTGAGCACGGTAGCTGCTCAGTGCTGCTGCGACTGCGACCGGGGCGGTCACCGATCGCAGGACGTGCGGTCCGACGGCCAACAGCGAGATCGCACCCAACGCGTCGATCTCCCCGCGTTCGAGCCCACCTTCGGGTCCGACCACCACGATCCACTCACCCCCGCGAGGCTTCGCCAGTGTGTCGGCGGGACACCCTAGGCGGTCCGCGACGACGAGGCCCGATCTCCCCGCGAGCGCGCGCACGTCGATGAAACGCGCGACCTCGGGAATGCGCGCGCGACGCGCCTGCGCGGCCGCCTCGCGCGCAACGCGCTGCAAACGTGCGTGCGCGCGCTCCGCGCGGTCCCCCTCCCAGCGCACGACCGACCGTGCGGTGCCGATCGGCACGATCCGCTCTACTCCCAGCTCCACGAGCTGGTGCACCACGGTCGAGGCATGGTCCGCCTTCGCAGGTGCGAAGGCGATGGTCACTGAGGGTGACAAAACCGGCTCGACGAGCACGGGCCCCTCCGCACGCAAGTCGACAGTCGCTCCTTCGACCGCAACCACCTCGCACGTGCGCCAATGGCCCTTCCCATCGGCGACCACCACCGTTTCCATGGGCTGGACGCGGCGGGCACGCGCCAGGTGATGCCCGTCCTCGCCGCTGATCTCGTGACGCTCGGCTTCGAGCGCTTGCGAGGTGAAGACGAGCGCGCTCGCGTCCGCCTCGGCGGCGAACCTCTCGCTCAACGCTCGCCGAACGCGGACCGGAGACGAGAGAAGCGACGCGACTCGTGCGGCTGGGCGACCTCCTCGCCCCTGAGCTCGGCGAACTGCTCGAGCAGCTCGCGCTCCTCGTCGCTCAGCTTGCGTGGCACGTCCACGTCGACGTGCACGAGGAGATCGCCGCGACCGCGGCCCTGTAACACCGGCACTCCGCGACCACCCAGCTTGAACACGTGACCGGGTTGCGTGCCGGGAGGGATGTCGAACGATTCGGGCTCCTCGAGCGTCGGAACCTCGATGGTTGCGCCGAGCACCGCCTGCGTCAGGGCGATCCGGCGCCTGTGCACGAGATCGAAGCCGTGACGCTCCAACGTGGGGTGCGGGCGCACGCGGACGTTGACGTACAGATCCCCCGGCACACCGTTGCGCGGCGCCGCAGGCCCGCGGCCGGTGAGACGCAGCCGTTGTGCGTCGTCGATCCCGGCCGGGATCTCCACCTCGATGCGTTGCGATGCCCGGACGCGGCCTGTTCCGCTACACGCGCTGCAGGGATTGGGGATCGTCTGGCCCGTCGCGTCGCACGTCGGGCACGGCGCAGCGGTCACGAGCTGTCCGAGGATCGATCGCCGGACCTGGCGCACCTCGCCCGTTCCTTCGCAGGTCGCGCAGCGCGCCGGATGGGTGCCCGGCTCACACCCGCTCCCTTCGCAGCGCTCGCACGTTGCCGGAAGGGATGCGTCGATCGTGGTGGTCAGGCCGAATGCCGCTTCGACCAGGTCGAGCTCGACCAGGACCTCGGCGTCGCTGGCTCGCTGCGGACCGCCCCCGCCTCCGCCGAAGCCGGATTGGAAGAACGCATCGAAGAGGTCACCGAAGCCGAAGCCCTGCCCGCCCGTGCCGCCGGTCGGTCCGTCGGTGCCGAACATGTCGTACCGGCGGCGTCGCTCCGAGTCCCGCAAGGTCTCGTAGGCGGTCGTGACGAGCTTGAAGCGCTCCTCGGCTTCGCCGTCGCCCGGTTTCGCGTCCGGATGGAGCTCGCGGGCGAGCCTGCGGTAGGCCCGCTTGATCTCGTCTGCCGAAGCGTTGCGCTCGACACCGAGCAACGCGTAGTAGTCGGCGCTCATCTCTCCCGCTCCTGGCCCTGCGGGCCGGGCCGCTCGGGCCACGCTCCCTGCTCGGCGGGATACCCGCCTCGCTGACGCTCGCTCATCCCGTCATGCTCGCAGCAGCCGCCCGAGCTGCTGGGAGACGGCCGCCACCGCCGCGAGGGCCTGCTGGTAGTCCATCCGGGTGGGCCCGAGCACGCCGACGGTCCCGGCGACCTGACCCTCGACGTTGTACGGCGCCAGCACCAAGGAGCAGTCGCGCAGCGCGTCGACGTCGTTCTCCTCCCCAATGCTCACCGTGACGCCGTGCTCCAAGAGATCGCGCACGAGGGCCACGACGACCACCTGCTCCTCGAGCAGCTGGAGCAGCCGAGCCGCGGTCTGCGCGGTCGCGAACGCCTCGTGCTCCGCCGCGAGGCGGCTCGCACCACCCACATAGAGCGGTTCCGAGGCCGCGGCGCCGCGACGCGCGAGCAAGCCGAGCGTCTCCTCCGCGACACGGTCGACCCTGGGCACGCCCGTCGGCGCGAGGGTCACGCGCCCGGCGGTCGCGAGCGTGGCGTTGTGCAGGGCGGTGTCGAGCACCTTTGTCGCGTGCTGGAGGTGCTGCTCGGCGATGGGCTCCTCGAGCGTCAGCGTCTCCTTCTCGATCACGCCGTTCGCCAGGACGACCACGACCATCACGAGGGTCGGTTGGAGGGAGACGAGCTGGAGGCTGCGGACCTTGGCGGCGTCGGACTGCGGGCCGACGATCACCGCGGCGTGGCTGGTGATCCGGGCCAGGAGCTGACTCGTCTCGTGGAGGAGGTCGCCCAGCGCGTCGTTGGTGGAGGTGAAGAACTCGAGCACCGCGCGGCGCTGGCCGACCGGGAGCGTCTCGGCGCTGGTGAAGTGGTCGACGAAGTACCGGTAGCCCTGATCGGTGGGGATCCGGCCCGCCGAGGTGTGCGGCTGCACGATGTAGCCGTCGCGCTCGAGCTGCGTCATGTCGTTGCGCACCGTCGCGCTCGAGACCCCGAGCGCGGAGGACCGTGCGACCGTCTGGGAAGCGACGGGTTGCGCGCTGACGACGTACTCCTCGACGATCGCCCGGAGCACTGCCGCACGGCGGTCGGCCGGGTCCATCGCGCTCATCTCCGGCTCACCTCCGGGGCTCCATCTGCGCCGGTTTCGAGGGCTCGGGCGCCTGTTAGCACTCGATAGTACCGAGTGCTACCTCCGGCCGCGGGTCCTCCCGGCGCTCGGCGGCCAGCAGCAGCCGATTCGTGACGTCCGACGCCATCAGCCGTCCCGCCCGGGTCAGGACGATCCGCTCGTCTCGGAGCTCGACCATCTCGCCGTCGGCCAGCTGGCGCGCGATGCGCTCGGCTCCGGCCGGGACCCGCGCACCGTCGCGCGTCCGGAGCGCGAGCGCGAAGTGCTCGTCGGCGCGCTCCGCGGGCGCAAGCTGCTCGGACCCCGCCTCGGGATCCCCGCCTTCCTCGACAGCGGCGATGTAACGCTCGGGGGAGCGGACGTTCCAGAAACGGCGCCCGCCGAGCGCGCCGTGCGCCGCGCAGCCGATTGCCAGGTAGTCGCCACCCGACCAGTACAAGCGGTTGTGCATGCACTCCCCGCCTGCTCGCGACCAGTTGGAGATCTCGTACCACTCGAAGCCGTGGGCACCGAGCAGCTCGTCGGCGAGCACGTACTTGTCGGCCTGGTCGTCGTCGTCAGGCCGGCGGCTCGTCCCGTGGGCAACCGCACGACCGAGTGGGGTGGCCGGCTCCACGGTCAGCGCGTACGCGCTGACGTGATCGGGTTCGAGCGCGACGGCCCCGCGGACCGTCGCGGCCCAGCTCTTCCGGGACTCGCCCGGCGTGCCGTAGATGAGGTCCAGGTTCAGGTGGCCGATGCCTGCGCGGCGGGTCGCATCGACCGCGCGGACGACGTTGTCCGGGTCGTGCGTGCGGTTGAGAGCCCGCAGCACCGATGGATCCATCGACTGCACACCGATGGACACCCGGTTCACACCGGCGTCCGCGTAACACGCGAGCTTGGCCGCATCGATTGAATCCGGGTTGCACTCGACGGTCACCTCGGCGCCCGGAGTCAGCGGGATCGCGGTGAGGACACCCGCCAGGCGCTCGCCGTCGACGAGTGAGGGCGTGCCTCCTCCGAAGAAGACGCTCGTCGCCGGTGCAAGGAGGCCTGCGGCGTCGAGCCTCCGGAGGTGGAGGAGGCAGGCGTCGAGGTAGCGGTCGACGAGATGGGCGCGATCCGTCCAGGTCGCGAAATCGCAGTAGTCGCAGCGATGCGAGCAGAACGGGATGTGCACGTAGACGCCGAGCGGCACAGCGCCGATTGTCCCATCTACCGTTGCACCGCATGGACTTCGACCTGCCACCCGAGGCGGAAGAGCACCGGGCGGCCATTCGCGGCTTCCTCGACGAGCACGCGCCCGGCGGCGCGTACCCGCCCGACTGGAACCGCCGGCTCGCCGAGGCCGGCTATGTCACACCGCACTGGCCGGAGCCCTGGGGACGCGGCGCCTCACCGATCGAGCAGCTCGTGATCGACGAGGAGCTGCGGCGGGCGAAGGCCCCGAGGCCGATCAATCCCATCGGCATCGGCTGGGCCGGCCCGACGCTGCTGGTTGCCGGGACCGAGGCGCAGCACCAGCGTTTCCTGCCCGGGCTGATCGACGGCTCGGAGCTCTGGTGCCAGCTGTTCAGCGAGCCGGGCGCGGGCAGCGACCTCGCCTCGCTCACCACGCGCGCCGAACGCGACGGCGACCAGTACGTCGTGAACGGCCAGAAGGTCTGGACGACGTTCGCACACCTCAGCCGCTACGGCATCCTGCTCGCGCGCACGGACCCGCACGCCGCGCCGCACAAGGGGATCACCTACTTCGTGCTCGACATGGCGACCCCGGGCATCACCGTGCGCCCGATCAAGCAGATGAACGGGGCCTCGGACTTCAACGAGGTGTTCTTCGAGGACGTGCGCGTCCCAGTCGAGAACGTCGTCGGCAAGGAGCACGACGGCTGGCGGCTCGCGAAGGTCACCCTCGGCAACGAGCGCGTGTCGCTCTCGGGTGAGGGAGCGCTCTGGGGCCAGGGGCCGACTGCGAACGACCTGCTCGACCTCGTGCGCGCGGAGGGCGGTGTGACCGATACCGTCGTTCGTCAACAGCTGGCGTCGCTGTACATCGAGTCGGAGGTGCTCCGGCTCATCCGGCTGCGGACCGTGTCGGCAAAGGTCCAGGGCCTCGAGCCGGGACCCGAGGCATCCGTGCGCAAGGCCCTCTCCGACGAGCACGGCCAGCACGTGATGAGCGCCGCAGTTGATCTCGCGAGCACCTACGGCCTGCTCCTCGACCGCGGTCCGTTCGGCTCCCTCCAGCCGATGTGGCCGCTCGGATACCTCTACAGCCGCGCCCTCACCATCGGCGGCGGGACGAGCGAGGTGCAGCGCAACATCCTCGGCGAGCGCGTGCTCGGGCTCCCGCGCGACTGAGCAGGCTCACTCCGAGAGCCGGAGCGCGGCGACGAACGCCTCCTGGGGAACCTCGACGCGGCCGATCTGCTTCATGCGCTTCTTCCCCTCCTTCTGGCGCTCGAGGAGCTTGCGCTTGCGCGTGATATCCCCGCCGTAGCACTTAGCGATGACGTCCTTGCGCCGTGCCTTGACCATCTCGCGCGCGATCACGCGGCCGCTGATCGCCGCTTGGATCGGCACGTCGAACAGCTGGCGTGGGATCAGCTCACGCAGCCGCTCCGTCATGCGCCGGCCGTAGTCGTACGCCCGGTCCCGGTGGACGATCGCCGAGAACGCGTCGACGGGAACGTTGTTCAGGAGGATGTCGACCTTGGCGAGTGCTGACGCCCGGTAGCCCGACGGCTCGTAGTCGAGCGACGCATAGCCCTTGGTGCGGGACTTCAGCTGGTCGAAGAAGTCCATGACGATCTCGGCGAGCGGGACCTGGTACACGAGCTCGACCCGCTCCTCGGAGAGGTACTGCATCTTCTGCATCTCGCCACGACGTTGCTGGCAGAGCTCCATCAACGTCCCGACGTACTCGCTGGGAGTGAGCACCGTGATCGCGACGTAGGGCTCCTCGATCGACTCGACGTCGTTCGCCGGCGGCAGCGACGACGGGTTGTCGACGACCTCGACGGTGCCGCTCGTCGTGTGCGCGCGGTACTCGACGTTCGGTGCCGTCGCGACGAGCGCAAGGTCGTACTCGCGCTCCAGCCGCTCCCGCACGATCTCCATGTGGAGGAGACCGAGGAACCCGCAGCGGAACCCGAACCCGAGCGCTCCCGATGTCTCGGGCTCGTAGGTGAAGCTCGAATCGTTGAGCCGGAGCTTCTCGAGCGCCTCGCGGAGATCGGCGTACTCGTCGCCCTCGACCGGATAGAGGCCGCAGAAGACCATTGGCTTGGGATCGCGGTACCCGGTGAGCGCCGCTGCCGGACGGGCAGCCGTCGTCACCGTCTCGCCCACGCGGGCCTCGCCGACATCCTTGATACCCGCGATCAGATAGCCCACCTCTCCCGCGCCCAAGCTGCCGACCGGAGTGGGCGCGGGAAGGCGCGTGCCGATCTCCTCCGCGTCGTGCGTCGCGTTGGCTTGGACGAACAGGAGCCGCGCGCCCGAGCTCAGGGTGCCGTCGAACACACGGATCGCGCTGACGACACCTCGATAGGGGTCGTAGTACGAGTCGAAGATCAGTCCCTGGAGGAGCCCGTCGGGATCACCGCGAGGCGGAGGGATGTGATCGATGACGGCGTCGAGCAGCGCGTCGACCCCCTCACCCGTCTTGGCGGAGATCCGCAACACGTCTTCCGCGGGGAGGCCCAGCACTCGCTCGATCTCCTCCGCGACGCGATCGGGGTCGGCGGCGGGCAGATCGATCTTGTTCACCGCCGCCACGATCGTGAGGTCGTGCTCGATCGCGAGATAGCAGTTCGCGAGCGTCTGCGCCTCGATGCCCTGGCTCGCGTCGACGAGCAGGATCACCCCCTCGCACGCCGCGAGCGAACGCGACACCTCGTACCCGAAGTCGACGTGGCCCGGCGTGTCGATCAGGTTGAGCGTGTGGTCGCGCCACGTGAGCCGCACGTTCTGCGCCTTGATCGTGATCCCGCGCTCGCGCTCGAGGTCCATCGAATCGAGGTACTGCGCGCGCATGTCGCGTGCATCGACGGCGCCGGTGCGCTCCAGGAACCGGTCGGCGAGCGTGCTCTTGCCGTGGTCGATGTGAGCGATGATCGCGAGGTTCCGGAGGCGATCGAGCGGGATCACTCCCCCAT
The DNA here is from genome assembly GCA_036557185.1 of Acidimicrobiia bacterium. Classification (GTDB taxonomy): domain Bacteria; phylum Actinomycetota; class Acidimicrobiia; order IMCC26256; family JAENVU01; genus DATBHZ01. The sequence goes on from DATBHZ010000116.1 coordinate 36,282, forward strand.
TCTCCCCGCGCCACGACGTGCCGCCCCGGAACGGCGCCCGAACCGGCCGACTGCTACCATCGTCGCCTCACCGGAAGATCTGTGGAGTCCCTGCGCGCCGTGGCAAACATCAAGAGCCAGAAGAAGCGAATCCTTCAGAACGAGAAGCGCCGGGTGCGCAACGTCGCCGTGCGCTCGGAGCTTAAGACGCGCACGAAGATCGCCAAGGGCGCGCTCCTCGAGGGTGCCGACGATGCCGGCGAGAAGCTGCAGGCGGCCCAGAAGCGCCTCGGGAAAGCTGCCTCCAAGGGCGTCATCCACAAGAACGCCGCGGCCCGGCGCACCTCGCGTCTGATGAAGGCCGCCGGGCGCGACGCCGAGTAGTCAGCGCCGAGCCCCGCGCCCGCGCGATCGCGCGGCGCCCGATGCGCGTCTCCCATGGAGCGCGGCGAGACGCGCGACCAGCACCTCGAGGACGGCGTCCTCCGGGAGGGCCGTCGCGCCCTTGAGCTCGATGTCGGCGCGTTGCAGGTGCTCGACAGCCGTGCGGAGCCCGTCGGATCCCAGCGCGCGTGACGCTTCGAGAGCCTTCTTGGCGGGATACGTGCTGCCCTTGCCGCCGAGCGCCGCGTGCGCGTCGTTCGTCGAGGTGATCGACGGGTCGTCGAGGCGGAGGAGACGCTTGTACCGAGCGTGCACCAGACCGAGCGCTTGGAGCGGGTGCATGGCCTTCGCCTGGCGTGAGCTCGTCGCGCTGAGGAGGCGATGCAGCGTGTCGAGCGAGCCGGCGATGTCGCCCGACTCGATCCGGTTCGTGAGCTCGTACGCGGGAACGGACCCGCTCTCGCCGAGGTAAGGACGCACATCGTCGGCGGTGAGCGTCGAGCCGGGGCCGTACGTCGACGCGAGCAGGTCGACGACCGCCGCGACGCGACCGGCATCCTCGCCGAGGTGCTCGACCACGGCGGCAGAAGCATCGTTGCGGAAGGTGAGCCCGGCATCGTCGAGCGCTTCGGCGAGCGCATCGGCGGTCGAGGTCGTGGCGGAGCCCACGGTCTCCGCCGGCTTGAGCGCATCGCCGAGCGACTTGGCGACACGACCGCTGCCCGCCGACACGAACACCATGACGGTCGTGTCGAGCAAGTCGTCGAGCACCGAGACGATCGGCTCGGCCTCGGTAGCGGTGAGCGCCTCGTAGTCGCGGACGATCACGATCCGGTGGGCGGTCATGAACGGCGGGCTCTGCGCGGCGTTCACGATCGCGGCGACGACCGCCGAGCGCGACGCGTCGGCAGGCTCGCCACCTTCCTTCGCGGCTGGGACGTCGAACGTCTCGACCGCGAGGGACCGGTCGTCGGTGCCGAGCAGACCGTCCACGAGATCCGCCGTCGCGCGCGAGCGCAGCACAGGATCAGCGCCACGCGCGACATAAAGGCTCATCCTTCCCGCTCCTGGCCCTTCGGGCCGGGCCGCTCGGGCCACGCTCCCTGCTCGCCGGGATACCCGGCTCGCGCACGGTCGCTCATCACTCGGAGCCTACGCAGACGATCAATCGACAGGAGAGCCGATCCTGCAGAGACGACGGCCGTGATGGCCCATGCGCTGCGGGCGTCGACCGCGAACGGTGCCCGCGCCGCCGTGGCGGCAATGACCTCCGTGAGCCGGAGGAGCAATCCGGTGGGCGCCTGGAGCAGCGCGGCCGCCCGCGTGCCCAGCGCGGCGCCTCCCATCCCCGCAACCAGACCCCACATCGTCAGCGGGCCGACGAGCGGCTCGGCGAGGAGGTTCGCCGGCAGTGCCACGAGCGGCACCGTGCCGAAGGTCGACAACAGGACGGGGGCGACGCCGAGCTCCGCTGCGAGCGTGACCGACAGCGGCTCACGCAGCCACCGCGGGCCGGGGAGCCTCAGGGCGATCGGCCGTGCGAGCAGGACGATGCCGCCGGCGGCGCCCACCGACAGCAGGAAGCCGACGGAGCGGAGCAGGAACGGGTCCGCCAGGACCAGCACGAGCGCGGCGAGCAAGAGCCCGCGGCGCGCGGGCACGGGGCGGCCGAGGAACGCGCCGAGTAGGGCGATCGAGGCCATCACGATCGCGCGCAGCACCGACGGCTCCCACCTCGTCATCGTGCCGAAGACGAGCAGCACGGCGAGGCCGAGGCCGAGGCGCACACCGAGCCGCGCCCGCCGCGCGAAGGGGGCGACGAGCGCGAGGACGAAGGCCACGTTCGCGCCGCTCACGGCGAGCAGGTGGCTCAGCCCGGCGAGCCGGAAGTCGTCGACGACCGCCGGATCGAGGTCCCGCGTGTCGCCGAGAAGGAACCCGCGCAGCAACGCCTGCTCCCTCGGGGGAAGCGCCCGTGCGCCACGCAACACGAGCCCGCGCAGGCTGTTGGCGACCCGGTCGAGCGGACGGTCGGCCGGAGCGAAGGCAGTGATCCGCGTGACCCGGCATTTCGCGACCGCGTGCCGCCACCGGTACTGCGCGTCGAAGCCGTCGAGCGGCTCGACGGTGCCGATCGCCTCGACGCCGTCGCCTGCCTCGAGCAGGCGCAGCTCGGTTCCCTGCGTGCCCGATGCGTCGAGGAGGACCGTCCGACCTCCCGCGGATTGACCCGCGATCGACGACACGCGTACGAGCACCCGCACCGAGTAGCGCGTCGCGGACGGATCGTCGGCGAGGTGCGCGACCACCCGGACCCCGCTCGCATGCCCGACGAGTTCGGACACCGGCGAGTGAGCGATGCCATCGAGCGCCCGCTGCTCCGTGGCCACGCCGAGCAGCAGGCATGCCGTGACCACCAGCACGACGCGGCGACCGCCACGGCACCGCAACAGCGCGAGCGCCATGAGCACGGCTCCGCAACCGAGGACCGGCCAGGCAGCGTTGGGTCCGAGCAGGTCGCCCGCGAGAATTCCGCCCACCGCGGACACGAGCGCACCGGTGAGCGCCCATTCGCTCACACGGCGACGAGGTCTTTGAGATCCGCGAACCGCCGGTCACCGATGCCGTGCACGGATCGGAGGTCGTTCACGGAGGTGAAGCCTCCGCGCTTGTCGCGCTCCGCGAGGATTGCCGCCGCCAGCGTCGGCCCGACGCCCGGGAGCGCCTCGAGTTGCGCTTCGGTCGCAGTGTTGAGGTTCAAAGGAGCGTCGGCCGAGGGCGCATCCGCGGTCGCGCCGGTTCCGGGGGCGCCATCCGATCCCGGATCCACTGCAGGAGCCAGCTGCTCGCCGAGCTTCGGGACGGCGATGCGCTCGCCGTCGACGAGCTTGGCCGCGAGGTTCAAGCGCTCGAGATCGGCGCCGGGCAGGCCGCCTCCCGCGCGCTCGATCGCGTCCGTGACCCGCGCTCCCTTGGTGAGCCGGACCACACCAGGGTGCACCACCGCGCCTGCGACCTGCACGACGACCTCGGAGCCGGCTGCCGGCTCGACCGGCACCGTCGTGGTCGACGACGCCGAAACCTCGCTCGCCGGCAACGACGTGGCGCGCTGGTTACCCGAGCCGGCCGCGCCGATCCGGTACCAGATCACGCCTGCCAGCACGGCAGCGACCGCGAGAGCCACGAAGCGCACGCGCGGGTCGGACCACCAGGTCCGGACGCGATCGGCGAGCGTCGGCGCGAGCTCTCGAAGCTCGGGGCGCGGTGGAATCGATTGGGAACGTTCGCTGTCGGGGAGCACTCCGTCCTCCGGCGTCTGGCGCGTCTCGAGGCGCGCGCGGGCACAGGAGGAAAAGCGCGGGAAAGCAGATGCAACCTAGCAGGAAGCTGTGACGCTCACCCGAGGACGAAGTTGACCAGCCGGCCCGGAACCACGACGACCTTGCGCACCGTCGCGCCGTCGAGCAGCTCCGCCACGTGCGCGTCACCGCGGGCGGCAGCCTCGGTCCCATTCTCGTCGAGACCCGCGTCGACGGTGAGGCGCGCGCGCACCTTGCCGTTGAGCTGCACCGCGATCTCGACGGTCTCGACCGCGAGCCACTGTGGATCGGCCGTCGGGAATTCGACGTAGGCGAGCGAGTCCTCGTTGCCGAGCCGCTCCCAGAGCTCCTCGGCGAGATGCGGCGCCAGAGGAGCGAGCATGAGGATCAGGGGCTGCACGACCTCCTCGGGTGCCTCACCGGTCTCCTCGACGACCTTCGTCAGCTGGTTGTTCAGCTCGAACAGCCGCGCGATCGCGGTGTTGAACGACATGCGCGCCATGTCGTTGGCCACCGCGTCGATCGTGCGGTGGAGCAGGCGGCGCGTCTCGGTGTCCGCCGGCTCGGCCGTCACGTGTGGCTCGCCGGTGGCTTCGTCGATGACGTTGCGCCACACGCGCTGCAAGAAGCGGTGGACCCCGACGATGTCGGCCGTGTTCCACGGGCGGCTGACGTCGAGCGGCCCCGTGAACATCTCGTAGAGACGGAGCGTGTCGGCGCCGTAGTCGCGGTAGATGTCGTCGGGCGAGACGGCATTCCGGAGGCTCTTGCCCATCTTCCCCAATTGGCGGATGACGGGCTCACCGTCGTGGAAGTAGCCGCCGTCGCGCTCCTCCACCTCGGAGGCCTCGACGGACACCCCGCGCTCGTCGCGGAAGACGAACGCCTGGATGGTTCCCTGGTTGTACAAGCGCTGGAAGGGCTCGGGCGTGGAGACGTAGCCGAGGTCGAACAGGACCTTGTGCCAGAACCGCGCATACAGGAGGTGCAACACCGCGTGCTCGACCCCGCCCACGTAGAGGTCGACGCCATCCGGCGGCATCCAGTAGCCATCGGCCTCGGGCGATACGAGCTGCTCGTCGTTCGTGGGGTCGAGGTAGCGCAGGTAGTACCAGCACGACCCCGCCCATTGCGGCATCGTGTTCAGCTCGCGCCGGTACTGTCGCGGCCCCTCCCCGAGGTCGAGCGTCACCGTCGCCCATTGCCCGGCTCGAGCCAGCGGCGGCTCGGGGACGCTCTCGGCGTCGTCCGGCACGATCTCGGGTTCGAAGTCCGTGATCTCGGGCAGCTCGACGGGCAGCATCGACTCGGGGACCGCAATCGGCGCGCCCGCATCGTCGTAGACGATCGGGAACGGCTCGCCCCAATACCGCTGCCGGCTGAACAGCCAGTCGCGGAGCTTGTACGTGACCGTACCGATGCCGTACTCGTGCTCTTCGAGCCAGTCGATCATCGTGCGCTTCGCCTCGTCGACCGGCAGCCCGTCGAGGAAATCGCTGTTGACGGCGGGACCGTCACCAAGATACGCGTCGCCGTCCCATCCGTCGGGTGGCTCCACCGTGCGGATCACCGGCAGCTCGAACTCCTGGGCGAAGTCCCAGTCGCGCTGGTCCTGCCCGGGGACCGCCATGATGGCGCCCGTGCCGTACCCCATGAGCACGTAGTCGGCGACGAACACCGGGATCGCGCGACCGTTCACGGGGTTCGTCGCGAATCCGCCAGTGAAGACACCTGTCTTCTCGCGGCCCTCCGCCTCACGCTCGAGCTCACTCTTCTCGCCGGCGAACTCCCGGTACTTCCGGACCGCGTCGGGTGGCGCGACGTCGGTGCCGAAGATGCCGCGCCAGGTCATCGGGATGTCAGCCAGATCCTGGCCGATGTTCGCGTCGGGCCATTCCTGCGGGACGATCTCGTCGACGAGAGGATGCTCGGGCGCGAGCACCATGTAGGTGGCGCCGAACAACGTGTCCGGCCGCGTCGTGAACACGGTGATCGCATCGTCCTCGTGGCCGACGATCGGGAAGTCGACCTCGGCGCCTTCGGACCTGCCGATCCAATTGCGCTGCATCAGCTTGATCGCTTCGGGCCAGTCGAGCAGGTCGAGGTCGTCCAGCAGACGATCGGCGTAGGACGTGATCCGCAACATCCATTGCTTCAGCGGGCGACGGTAGACCGGGTGATTGCCGCGCT
>DATBHZ010000117.1:0-66789 GCA_036557185.1 Acidimicrobiia bacterium
GGATGACCAACTTCGGGATCTTCAAGACGCCGCCCATCGACCTCCCGGGCGCCGCGACCAGCACGGGGCCCGAGCCCGGGACGTTCCAGGACAACAAGCCGAGCTTCGCTCTTTCCGGGATCGGTCAGGGACCCGTGGCAGCGACGCCTCTCCAGATGGCGCTGGTGGCGAGCGCAGTCGCGAACAACGGCGTGATCATGGCCCCGCACGTCGGCGCATGCATCGAGTCGGACGACGGTCGCGTCCTCGAGCGCATCAACCCGTCGAAGTGGACGACCGCGATGTCGGCCAGCACCGCGGCGACGATCAAGCAGTTCATGGTCGAGGTCGTCCAGCGCGGCACGGGAACGGGTGCCTTCATCAATGGCGTCGCCGTCGCGGGCAAGACCGGCACAGCCCAGAAGGAGAACCAGAGCTTCCCGGAAGCGTGGTTCGTCGGCTTCGCGCCGGCTGACAACCCCCAGTACGCGGTCGCGGTGCTCCTCGAGCACACCGACCTCGGCGACGAGGCGACCGGCGGCAAGGCGGCCGCGCCGCTCGCGAAGACGATGCTGCAGTACCTCTTGGCCCACAACGTCGACGAGACGGTCTCGGCGCGTTGTACGAGCGGCGGATAGCCTCGGCCCGTTCATGGCTTCCCCCGGCATCTTCGCGAATCGGTACGAAGTCGTCCGTGAGATCGCGAGCGGCGGCATGGCCACCGTCTACCTCGCCCGCGATTCGAAGCTGAACCGGCTCGTCGCGCTGAAGGTCCTGTCCGACGCGCTCTCGGCGGACCCGGCCTTCGTCGAGCGCTTCCGCCTCGAGGCGCAGGCCGCCGCCAATCTCAACAACCCCAACATCGTCGCCATCTACGACTGGGGCCAGGAGCACGGCACCTACTTCATCGTGATGGAGTACGTCGACGGCGAGACGCTGCGCCACAGGCTCGACACGCAGCGGACCATTCCCCCGACCCAGGCCGCCGACATCGCGGCCGAGGTCGCGGCGGGCCTCGCCTACGCCGACAAGCACGGGGTGGTCCACCGCGACGTGAAGCCCGGCAACGTGCTCATCACACCCGGCGGGCAGGTGAAGGTGACCGACTTCGGCATCGCCCGCGCGCACGGAGCGAGCGACGGCCTCACCAAGACAGGCGCGGTGATGGGCACCGCGACGTACTTCTCACCGGAGCAGGCGCAGGGCCTCCCCGTCGACGGGCGCTCCGACGTCTATTCGCTCGGCGTCGTGCTGTACGAGATGCTGACGGGGACGACACCGTTCAAGGGCGACGGCCCGGTCGCGGTCGCGTACAAGCACGTGCGCGAGCCCGCCGAGATGCCGACGCAGGTGAACCCGGCCATCCCGCCCCAGCTCGAGCGCATCGTCATGACGTGCCTCGCGAAGAAGCCCGAGGAGCGCTACCAGTCGGCCGACGAGGTGCGCGCCGATCTGTTGCGCTTCCGGCGCGGCCAGAGCCTCGCCGGCCCGATGACCGCGCAGGTGGCGTCCGTGGCCGACCCGACCATCGCGATGGCGCCGGCCGCGGCCGGTGGTCTCGCAGCCGACGACGAGATCCCCCAGAAGAAGCGGAACCCGTGGTTGTGGCTCGTCGCCGGCCTGCTCGCCGCGCTGCTCATCGGTGGGTTGATCCTGCTGCTCACCCAGCTCGGCGGTGGGGGCGGCGGGTCGATCGATCCCAAGAACGTGGTGGGGATGCAGGTCGCGGACGCCACGCGCACGCTGGAGGGACAGGGGCTCAAGGTCAAGGTCACGAACAAGCCCAACGCCGACAAGCCCGCAGGTGTGGTCGTCAGCCAGGACCCGTCGCACGGGACGAAAGTCGACAAGGGGTCCACGGTCGACCTCGTCGTGAGCGCCGGGGTTGGCAACGTCACGATTCCTGACGTCAGCGGTGACGACTTCGCGACAGCGCAGGACACACTCGTCGGCGCGGGCTTCAAAGTGACGCAGCAGACCGAGACGAGCGCGACCGTACCGAAGGGCGTGGTGACGCGCACCGCGCCTCCTGCGGGATCGAAGGTGGGGAAGGGATCCGCGGTCACCGTGTTCGTGTCCGGCGGCCCGGCGCAGGTGACGATCCCCGACGTCACGCGCGTCGACGCGGTGCAGGCGACCCAGATCCTCGTGCAGAAGGGCTTCCAGGTCACCAAGACGACCCAGAACAGCTCGACGGTGCCTGCCGGTCTCGTGATCTCGACCAACCCGCCCGCCGGCACGAGCGCGGCTCCGGGCAGCACGGTCCAGCTCATCGTGTCGGACGGGCCGGCCCAGCTCCAGGTGCCGAACGTCGTGGGCATGACGCAAACCGCAGCGACGAACGCGCTCACAAACCTCGGGCTGAACGTCACCGTGGTCCAGGTACCGTCCCAGCCGCAGAACAACGGGCTCGTGATCTCGCAGAGCCCGACCGGGGGAACCTCGGTGAACAGGGGCGCGACGGTGCAGATCACGGTCGGCACCGGTCAGAGCTCGACGACCACGTCCAGCACGACGTGACGCGGGCGGCGTCGCTCGCCGACTGGTACGTGCAGCACGGGCGCCACGAGCTGCCGTGGCGCGCGACGCGCGACCGCTGGCCCGTGCTGGTCTCCGAGGTCATGCTCCAGCAGACGCAGGTGAGCCGCGTGCTCGACGCGTGGCCCGGCTTCATCGGGCGCTTCCCGACGGCCGACTCGATGGCGAGCGAGCCGCCCGGCGCGGTGATCACCGAGTGGGGCCGGCTCGGTTACCCGCGCCGCGCGCGGCGGCTCTGGGAGGCATCGGCGAAGATCGCCGACGAAGGCTGGCCCGCGGATCTCGAGGAGCTCCCGGGCGTCGGGCGATACACGGCCCGCGCGCTGCTCGCGCAGTGCGACGACCGCGACGTTCCGGCCGTCGAGGTCAACGTCCGGCGAGTGCTCCAGCGCGCGGAGGGGTCGGTCCTCACCGAGCGAGCATGCGAGACGGCGATGCGACGCTGGGGCGAGCCGCTCACCGGTCGAGACAGGCTCCTCGCGCTGATGGACCTCGGCGCGACCGTCTGCACGGCGCGTGACGCCGAGTGCCCGCGCTGCCCGCTCACCGATCGTTGCGCGACGCGCGGCGTGCTCCCGGGCGAGACACGCGCGAAGCAGGCGCCCTATCGCGGCTCGTTCCGCGAGCGTCGCGGGATCGTGATGCGCCGGCTGCGGTCGCACCGCAGCGGGATATCCACCGATGACCTCGACGGCATGGCCCTCTCGTCGCTCGTCGAGGACGGGTTGGCCGTCGTCAGCCGCGGGTGGGCGCGGTTGCCGTGAGACCGAGGAAGTTCTGCAGGAGCTGATGTCCGGCTTCGGTGAGGATCGCCTCCGGGTGGAATTGCACGCCCTCGATCGGTAGCTCCCGGTGGCGGAGGCCCATCACGACGCCGTCGACGGTCTCTGCGGTCACCTCGAGCACGTCGGGCACGGTGTCGCGATCGACGACAAGGGAGTGGTAGCGCGTCGCGGTGAGCGGGTTCGGTAGCCCCGCGAACACGCCCGCGCCACTGTGACGGACCTCGGAGGTCTTGCCGTGCATGACACGCGCCGCGCGCACGACCTCGGCGCCGTACACCTGCCCGATGCACTGGTGGCCGAGGCAGACGCCGAGCACGGGAACGCCGCGCTCGCCGAAGTCGCGGATCGCGGCGTTGGACAGCCCCGCGTCCTCGGGGCGGCCCGGTCCGGGCGAGACGAGGCCGGCGTCCGGCTCCAGCGCGCGCATCTCGTCGAGGGAGGCCGCGTCGTGCCTCCGAACCGTCGGCTCCGCGCCCAGCTCACCGAGGTACTGCACGAGGTTGTAGACGAACGAGTCGTAGTTGTCGATCACCAGGACGCGCGTCACGCCCGGTGAGGCTACGCGCACCTGCGTGCAGCTGGCCCGGCGTTTCGCCCGGCATCGAACCTCCCGGTACCATCGGACCGTGCCCGTCTCCAAGAGCAAGCGGTCGCGCTACACGCCGCCGCCGCCCAAGAACCGGCCCAAGAGCCCGCTCTGGATGCCGTGCCTGATGTTCGCCCTGCTGGGCATCGGGATCGTGGTCGTGATCCTCGACTACTTCTCGATCTTCGGGGGCGGGCAGAACAACTGGCTCCTGCTGGTCGGGCTGTGCGAGATCGGCGGCGGCATCGTCGTGGCGACCGGCATCCGCTGACAGGGCGTCCGAATTACACGAATGTCGTTTGCCCACAGCCTGTGGACAGGCCTGTGGACGACCGATTCGGGGCTCAGTCCGACAACAGGTGCATCTCCTCGCGGCAGTGGCGCGGCGCCGCGGGCTCCGCGTCGGGAGAAGCCGTCATCGTGACCTCGGCGCCGCACACCATGCACCGGTACCGGTAGTCGACCGGCTTGAGCTTCGACAGATCGGGCTCGTCGGGCGGAGCCGGCGCCATCATCCCGCGGACCAGGCGCACCGCGAGCGTGTACAGCACCAGGAAGGCGGCGACGGCGATGAGGATCTTGACGAACAGTGGCACCGCGTCAGCTCCCGCGTGAGCCGGGCGGGCGTCTCAGTGTCAGTCGAGACGCTCGATGATCGTCGCGTTCGCCATGCCGCCACCCTCGCACATCGTCTGCAACCCGTACCGCCCGCCGGTCCGCTCGAGCTCGTTGAGCAGCGTCGTGAGCAGACGCGCGCCGGAGGCACCGAGGGGATGACCCAGCGCGATCGCGCCGCCGTTGACGTTGACCTTCGACATGTCCGGGTGGTGCTCCTTCTCCCACGACAGCACGACCGGGGCGAACGCCTCGTTGATCTCCACGAGGTCCATGTCGTCGAGGCTCATGTGTGCACGCTCGAGCACCTTGCTCGTCGCTGGGATCGGACCCGTCAGCATGAAGACGGGATCCACACCCGCGAGCGCGAACGCGTGGAACCGGGCGCGTGGCTTCAAGCCCAGCTCGGCAGCCTTCTCCTCACTCATGATCATCACCGCGGCTGCGCCGTCGCTGATCTGCGACGAGTTGCCGGCCGTGATCACGCCGTCGTCCTTGAAGGCGGGCTTCAGCTTGGCAAGCGTCTCGACCGTGGAGTCCGGGCGGATCCCCTCGTCGGCCGTCATCTTGTGCTTGCCGTCGTCGGTCGAGACCTCGTAAGGGACGATCTCGGTGTCGAAGCGGCCCTCTTCGCGAGCCCTGGCAGCGCGCTGGTGCGACTGTGCCGAGAACGCGTCGTTCTCCTCGCGCGAGATGCTCCACTTCTCCGCGATGAGCTCAGCCGAGATTCCCTGGGGCACGAGGTGCGGGTAGCGCTCCAGCATCTTCGGCCCGAAGGGAACACTGCCGGGAATGATCGACGCGCCCATCGGGACCCGGCTCATGTTCTCGACGCCGGCGGCGATCACGACGTCGTAGGCGCCCGCGATCACGCCCTGCGCGGCGAAGTGAGCGGCCTGCTGCGACGACCCGCACTGCCGGTCGACCGACGTGCCGGGCGTGCTCTCGGGCAGCCCCGCCGCGAGCGCTGCGTTGCGCCCGACGTTCACCGCCTGATCGCCGACCTGCATGACGCAGCCCATGATCACGTCTTCGACGAGCGACGGATCGATCCCCGTGCGCTCCACCAGCGCCTTCACCGTGTGCGCCGCCATGTCGACCGGGTGGCTGTCCTTCAAGGAGCCGTTTCGCTTGCCGAAGGGTGTCCGAACCGCATCGACGATCACAGCGCTGGTCATGGGTGGCCTCCGGGAGCTCGCACGCTTCGCCCGGCCAGCTTGACCGGGCGGTCAAGGCTATAGCCGGCACAACGCCACCCGCCCATCGACTCTTCCCGTCGACCACCCGCGCGCGTTGCCGCGTGCCGATCGACGAAGCGAATCCCGAGCGGGCGGGAGCGTACGCTCCGCCCTCGTGCGGAACATGGACAAGTCGCTCGGTGACGGGGGGATGCCCTTGCTCGGGCAGCTCGGAGTGCACTTCGCACGCTACGGCGAAGGTTGGGTCGAGGCCGAGTGGCGCCCAACGGAGAGCGCTTGCAATCCGCTCGGTCCCGTGCACGGAGGCGTTTACGCGGTCGTCCACGACGCGGCGATGAACTTCGCGACGAACAGCGCGCTCGAACGCGGCGACCGGTGCGCCACCATCTCGATCACGTACTCGACCATGCGGGCCGCGACCAAGGACGACACGCTCCTCGTGCGGGGCGAGGTTGTCCGGTTGACCAAGCAGATCGCATACCTCGATACGAGCATCACCAACACAGAGAGGGAGCTCGTGTCGAAGGCAACAGGCACGTTCATCCTTCGCCGCCGCCCGCCTGACGAAGTGAGCTGACACAGATGCAAACGACCGTTGTCGGCGGCGGGATCATGGGCGCGGGGATTGCCTACGAAGCGCGCGTCGCCGGTTTCCCGGTGACGCTCGTCGAGGCGAAGCCGGAGCTCCTCGATGCAGCGAACGAGCGCGTGTCCCACTACGAGCAGCGCGCACGTTCCAAGGGCGCCGCGCTCGACGGTTTCGGCACGCTGCACACCACGACGGATCTCGAGGCCGCCGTCGCCGGTGCCGACGTCGTCGTCGAGGCCGTCTCGGAGGATCTCGAGCTGAAACAGTCGATCTTTCGCTCCGTCGGGCCCGCGGCGCGGGACGACACCGTGCTGGCCTCCAACACGAGCGGCCTGCCGATCGAGGTGCTCGGCGCCGCGAGCGGCCGGCCGAGCCAGGTCGTCGGCACGCACTTCTTCAACCCGGTGCCGGCGATGCGCCTGGTCGAGGTTGTGCGGTCCGTCGAGACGAGCGACGCGACCGTCGAGCGCGCCATGGCGTTCTGCCACGCGCTCGGCAAGGAGACGGTCGAGGTACGAGACCTTCCCGGGTTCATCACGACGCGTCTCGGGACGCTGCTGATGTGCGAGGGGATCCGCGCCTACGAGCAGGGTGTCGCGTCCGCCGAGCATCTCGATCTCGCGATGAAGCTCGGGTACAACCACCCGATGGGGCCGCTCGAGCTCGCGGACCGCGTCGGCCTCGACACACTCTTGGCGATCCTGGACGACATGCGCAGGTCCTACGGCGACGCGTTCCGCGCGCCGCCGCTGCTGCGCCAGATGGTGACGGCCGGGAAGCTCGGGCGGAAGTCGGGCCGCGGCTTCTACGACTACGGCTAGTCGCGCCGCGGCTACGGCTAGCCCGCGACCTCTTCGCGGTCCGCAGCCACGCCCGCGTCGCCGGCCGTCTCGGAGGGCTCCGCGGAGGGCGCCGCCACAGGGACGGTGAAGAGGAACGTCGACCCCTCGCCGACCACGCTCTCGACCCAGAGGTCGCCGCCCTGCAGCTCGACGAAGCTCCGAGCGATCGCCAACCCGATGCCGGTGCCGCGTCTCGGACGGTCTGCGAGATTGCTCTGGTAGAAGCGCTCGAAGATGCGTTCCAGATCCTCGGCCGCGACCCCGACTCCTTCGTCGCGCACCCAGACCAAGACGTCTTCGCCCTCGCTCGACGCACCGATCTCGAGCCTCGAACGCGGCTCCGAGAACTTCACGGCGTTCGACACGAGGTTCGTCATCACGTGCTTGAGGCTCTCCGGGTCCGCGAACGCCCACGTCTTCGGCGGGATCATCACGTCGACCGAGTGCTCCGCGAGGATCGGCTTGATCTGCTCGAGCCACGCGAGCATGTAGGGCTCCAGCTCCGTCGGCTTCGGTGTGTTGTCGACGTGACCCGCGTCGATGCGCGTCAGGTCGAGGAGCTGCTCGATCTGCAGCGCGAGCTCATCGGCGTTCGCGGAGGCCCGCTCGAGCATCCGGCGCCGCTGCTGGTCGTCCAGCCGGTCCCAATAGAGCAGGACGGTGTCGACGAAGCCCTTCGCCGCCGTCAGCGGCGTGCGCAGCTCGTGTGACACCGTGCCGAGGAACTCGGACTTCAGACGGTCCGCCTCCTGGAGCTGTGCCGCGGCGTGGTGCTCGCGGTCGTAGGCCTGTGCGCGCGTGATGACGAGCGCCGCCTGGTCGGCATACCCCTCGAGCAGCGGCAGATCGTCGTCGCCCAGATCGGGCCGCGCGCGGAAGCACCCGACCAGCACACCGAACGTCACGCCGTCCGCACGAAGAGGAAGCGCGACGATCGCGCCGACACCCGCGTGGGCGAGTGAAGCGCCCCACAGATCCGAGAACCGTGCGTACCGGTCTCCGCGCAGCACATCGTCGACGATGATCGCGTGGCCGGTGCGCATCACGTCGCGGACGGGGCCTGCGAGCTCGTCGATGCGTTGCGAGTGCGGCCAGATCTCGCGCACCGCCTTCGGTGCAGCCGGGTACAGCGAGTCACCGTCTCGCAGCATCACGAAAGCGAACTTCGCATCGGCCGCATCGGTGACGGACTGCACGATGGAATCGAGTGTGGGCACCAGGCCGGGCACCGCGGTGACCGATCGGAGGGCGTGCTGCATGCGCTCGAGTCCCAGCGCGAGGCGCCGCTGCTCGCGGGTCACCTTGTCGACGACCAGAGCGGCTGCCAGCGTCAGGATCCCGAACAGGACCAGCGAGACCACGCTCACTCGATCGTCGACCGGAGCCGACCACTGCGCGACGAGCGCCAGCACGATCGCGAGGCAGGTCGACTCCATGCCCCCGGCAAGGCCCGCGGCGCACGTGTCGACGACGACCGTCACCAGGAATGCGAGCAGCATCGGAACCAGGAAGTGCGGAAGGATCAGCGTGCACGCAAAGATCGCGAGCATCCCGAGGAGCAAGACACCACGGCGCGTGTTCAACCCGTGTCTGTCGCCGTAACGCTCGATCACCTCGGCGACGATCAGGTATCCCGAGAGCATCCCGGCAACCGCAAGGCGCTTCTCCCACATGATCGCCGGGATGCAGAGAAGGACGACGGCAGCAGCGAGCCCCGTGACCAGCCGCACTCGGGCCGCGGTCGCGGTGATCCTGACCTGCGACTCGCCGAACGGGTCTGCAGGGTCGAGCGCACGGCGCACGCGACGCAGGCTCGGGATCGGCATGGAGGCCAACGGTAGCGGTCGTCACTTAGGCTCGAAAGCCCATGTCCGACCCGCTTCCGACACCCGAGCGATGACAACGGAAGCAGCGGAGCGACGGGCCGGGCAACCCGTGCCGTGGACGAAGCCGGTGCGCGGCGGATGGGTCATCGAGGCCGCGCTGGGCGTCGCGATCTTCCTCGTGTACGACCAGGTGCGCGACAAGACGATGGGTACTGCGCACCAAGCGGCTATCCACGCTCGTCAGGTCGTGGACGTCGAACGGTTCTTCGGCATCTACCAGGAGCGACACATCCAGCACTGGTTCATCAACTGGCACTGGTTCCTGTCGTTCTGGAACATCTACTACGGGACAATCCACTTCGTGCTTCCCGTTGTGGCGCTCGTCGTCCTGTACCACAAGACCCCGACGCGCTACCTGCGCTGGCGCAACACCCTGCTCATCCTGCTCGCGCTCGGCCTCGTCGGCTTCTGGCTCTACCCGTTGACACCGCCGCGACTCATGCCCGCTTCGTACGGCTTCGTCGACACGGCGGCGCGGTTCTTCAACTTCGGACCCCAACAGCCGATCCACTACCTCCCGAACGGCGAACCGACTCCGGCATCGATCGCGGCCTTCGGCAATTTGTATGCAGCGATGCCGAGCCTGCACATGGGATGGTCGACATGGTCGGCGCTCGCGCTGCTGCCGGTGCTCCGGCGTCCCTGGTTGAAGGTCCTCGTGTGCCTCGACCCGGTGCTGACCTTCTTCGCCATCGTCGTCACGGCGAACCACTGGATCCTGGACGCGATCGGCGGATGGGTCGCATTGGCAATCGCGTACGGACTCGCGGTCGTCCTCGAACGTCTCTGCTACGACACCTCGCGCAGACGTCCGGTGTCCACGTCGTAGACGAACCCGCGCACATGGTCGGTGCACGGGATGAACGGGTTCGCCATGATCGTCGCCATCGACTCGCGGAGGTCCTCCTCGACGTCGCGGAAGGCCTCGAGTTCGAACGGCAGGCGCGCTCCGGTGTCGTGCTCGATCGCCGCCCTCACCTCTTCGTCGCGGAAAGTCGTCATAGCGCAGTCGGTGTGGTGGATCAGGACGATCTCCTCCGTCCCGAGCAGCCGCTGCGAGATCACGAGCGAGCGAATCGCATCCTCGGTCGCGACGCCTCCGGCATTGCGGATGACATGTGCATCGCCCTCTCGGAGCCCGAGCACCTGCACCGGGTCGAGCCGCGCGTCCATGCACGCGAGCACCGCGACCTTCGGCGCCGGTTTGCGGGAGGCATCCTTCGCGAACGACTCTGCGAAGACCGCGTTGTTCGCGACGAGGTCGTCGGTTGCCGACATCGATGCCATCCTTGCACGCGCGCGACGCGGCTCTGCAGCGGTAGTAGAACCGGAGCATGCCACTCGAAGGGACGTACGAACCCAGCCCCTGGGCGCCGATCGCGGAGCAGGTCACTCTGTTCGAATCGACAGGCGGGCGAGAGGGCGCTGAGCTCCAAGGCAAGCCCTGCGTCATCCTCTGGACGAAGGGTCGCCACTCCGGGAAGATCCGCAAGACGCCGTTGATGCGCGTCAACGATGGTGACCGGTACGCGGTCGTGGCCTCGTTGGGCGGCGCGCCGAAGCACCCGGTGTGGTACCTCAACCTCGTCGAGAATCCGACGGTCAGCCTGCAGGACGGCCCCGACCTCCGGGACTACACGGCACACGTCGCCACAGGTGACGAGAAGGTGGAGTGGTGGAGACGCGCGACCGCCGTCTGGCCCGCGTACGACGACTACCAGGCGTCGACCAGCCGCGAGATCCCGCTCGTCATCCTCGAGCCTGTGGCCTGAACGCCTCGGCACCGGCCTTCCAGGTGCGGTCGAGCTTCGAGTCCGGCGGGAACCGGTCGTCGATCTCGAGGATCACCATGCCGTGGGCGAACGCCCAGAGAGCCTGCGCGGTGTCCTCGTCTGTCGTGACGAGGAAGAACGGCTCGCCGGCCCACTCCTCGAGCTCTGGGGTCATCGCATCGCGCCGGAGCGGGCCCGCGGTAGCGAGCCGATAGAGCTCCGGGTGCGCGACGCAGTACACGCGATATGCCTGCAGGACGCGCGCGATCGCGCCACGCGTGCCGCCGCCTGCGGCCTCGTGGAGCACGACGCCGAGCTCGGCCATCGCGGCCTCGACGAGACCGAGCTCGAGCTCGGCCTTGTTCGGGAAGTGCTTGTAGATCGACGGTGCCTGTATCCCGAGCTTCGTCCCGAGCCGCCGCATGGTGAGCGATTCGCTGCCCTCGGTCTCAAGGATCTCCCGCGCGGCGGCGAGCACCTCCGCCGCGCGAGCCGACCGCTGGCGCATCGGCTCCGGTGCCGGCGCCGGCGCCCGCGAGCTCATCGCACCTCGGGCTCGAGCCGGAAGACCGGGTGTCGGGGAGCGATGCGCGCGATCTCGTCGTCGCTCGAATCTGCGGTCGCACCGTCGAAGAACACGCCGCTCTCGGCCCTCCACCGGCGGACGTAGGCACGAAGGATCCGAGGCTTCTCCTCGTCGGCCAGCTCGTGCGCGACGTAGTGGTCGCGGCGGCGGCCGAGCAGCAGCACCACTTCGCCTGCTCCACGAGCGTTCCGCACCCATTCCGTGTCGCCGCGCGGCGCCACGAGATAGGAGCGCCCCTCGACGGCCAGGAGGTTCACCGGGTTCCGCCGCGGGAGACCGCTGCGGCGCCCGCGCACCTCGAGGATCCGGCTCCCCCACACGCTGACACCGAGACGCGTGAGTCCCATCACGCATCGGTTCATGACGTTGCGGGTGAACCAGTCCGGCTCCCGGTAATGCGTCGGGGTGGGGATTGTGCTCATCGGAGTGCTCGCTCTCTGCTCATCGTGCTCTCGTCCATACTGAGCTAACGCTGTTAGCCATACTGGGCTAACAGCGTTCACGCTGTCAAGAGGGGCTCGCCGGTGCTCGGCGAAGGGGGCGCAGCGGGACGGATCTGTTACCGTCACCGGCCGCGTCTGCGCGGGACGGGGAGCGATGGACGACGAAGGCACTCGGACCAGGCGGTGGGCAGGGAAGCCGCGAAGGGCCTGCCTCCGATGATGCACGTCGTCACCGTCCACTTCATGGACGACCGCTGGATCGGCCCGCAGCTGCGCTTCATGAAGCGCCACCTGCCTGCGGAGCACCGTGTCTACGGCTGCCTGAACGGGATCGATCCCGCCTGGCGTGACGTCTTCCACGCGACGTTCGATCTCGAAGGGAAGCACGCCGACAAGCTCAACGAGCTCGCAGGCATCGTGACGCGGTCGGGCGCGGCTCCGGAGGATCTCCTGCTGTTCATCGACGGCGACGCCTTCCCGATCGCGCCGGTCGACCGGGAGCTGCTCGGCGGCACACCGCTCGCGGCCGTTCGTCAGGACGAGTGCAACGGCGACAAGCAGCCGCACCCTTCCTTCTGCCTCACCACCGTCGGGTTCTGGAACGAGATCGGCGGGGACTGGCGCCAGGGATACCAGTGGGAGGTCGAGATGGGCGGCACCATGACCGACGTCGGCGGCAACCTGCTCGGCCTCCTGGAGCGCAACAACATCACGTGGCGGCCGCTCTTGAGGAGCAACCCGCTCCCGCCCGAGGATCCGATGCTGTTCGGAATCTACGCGGACGTCGTGTACCACCACGGAGCCGGGTTCAGGGTCCCCAAGTCGCGGCAGATGATCATGCAGAGCCGTCAAGGGGTGCTGCGCGCCTCATCCGATGCTCGCACACCCGCGTGGGTGCCGGTGGTGGGGCGCCTCGAGCGCTCGGCGCGCTACCGGCTCGCCGACTACCGGCACCGCAAGCAGCTCTCGGAACTCGCCGGCAAGGCGACCACGTCGAGCGACGAGGTGTTCCGCAAGATCCTCACCGACGACGAGTTCTACAAGGAGCTTCGCTGAGAAGACCGTTGCTCAGGCAACGGCGAGCAAGCCGCTGCGCGCTGCGTCGGTGAGCTCCGCGTGATCGCGCTCCGTCTGGTCGGCATACGCCTCGGCGAAGCGGTGGAAGCCGCGGGCCAGCCGGGCGCCGCCGCCGCAGTAGCCGGCGAGCAATGAAGGGTTCACGGATCGAGCGTGCGCTCGGGCGAGCGCGGCGGCACACAGCTCCGAGTACACGACGAGCGACCTCGGGGTCGTCCGCTCGACGCGTATCGAGCCCTTCATGTCCCAGAGCTGGCGCACGTAGTAGTCGCGGCCTCCCGGACCGGCGCTCCAACCCAGCAGCGGGTCACCGGCCGCCTGCATAATCGTCTGGCCCTCGACGACGCGGCGCCCGTGATGCGTGTAGATACTCCGGCCGACGTGGGGCTCGAGCACCGACGCTTCGGCCTCTTTCACCTGGAGCACCAGCGGGTCATCGTCGGTGGTCCCGACTCCGATCGCGATCGCGCACCGCGTCCCCACGCTCCCGACGCCCACGACCTTGCGCGCGGCGTCGACAGGCGTGAACTGGTCGAGCAGGTGCGCACGGTCCGCCGAGAGCGTGGACCGATAGCCCTCGAGGAACGCGAGCACATGCTCGATGTCGAAGTCGTCCGTGTGCTCGGTCCATGGCGGATCGTCGATGATCGTGCGCCTGCCGTCACGGACAATCGTGAGCTTCTCGAACGCGCGTCGCGCGTCCTTCGTCCGTGCCTTCGCCACGAGCCGGCGCGCCGCCTTCCGATCCGCCCGTGATTCGAGGCCTTCGAGCACTTCGTCGGCCGTGACATCGGCGTACCAGACGCCGAGCGTCGTGAGCTTCGCCAGCTGCGCGAGCGTGCGCGCGTACGTCACGACACACGCTTCGGTTGCAGCTTGCGCGTCGGTGGTCGTGAATCCCCGCGACCTCGCTGCCAGCACGACGCTCGCGGCGAGCCGTGCGAGGTCCCACTCCCACGGGCCGGGATGCGTCTCGTCGAAGTCGTTCACGTCGAAGACGATCCGGCGCTCGGCCGTCGCGAACACCCCGAAGTTCAAGAGGTGCGCGTCGCCACATGCCTGCACCCGGATGCCGGTCGCCGGGTGTCCCGCCAGGTCGCAGGCCATCACAGCCGCCGCACCGCGGAAGAACGCGAACGGCGACTCCAGCATACGACCGTACCGGAGTGGAACGAGCTCGGGTATGCGCGTCGCGGCTTGGCGCTCGAGGATCGCCAGAGGATCGCGGTGCTCCGAAGGCCGCCAGTCACCGAACGAGTCGCGCTCGAAGGACTCGCGCACGGCACGCCCGGCCGCGCGCAGCTCGTCGCGCCCTCGCTCCACCGGTTCCGTGATCTTCGAGGCTCGCACGAAGCTCCGTCTCCCGCCGCCCGGTGCCCGCCGGGAACGCTAACGCCTGCCGACGGCTCGGCGGTCTCGAGCAGACAAGACGTGGCGCGTCGCACGCGCGCCGACCTCGTAGCGTGACGGCGTGGCGCGGGAGTACGACGCCGTTGTCGTCGGATCTGGTCCGAACGGCCTGGTGGCGGCGGTCACGCTCGCGCGCGCTGGATGGAAGGTCCTCGTCCTCGAAGCCGCAGACCGGCCTGGGGGCGGCACCCGCTCCGAGGAGCTGACCCTGCCCGGGCTGACACACGACGTCTGCTCTGCGATACATCCGCTCGCCGTCGGCTCGCCGGCGTTCCGTGCTCTGCCGCTGCACGAGCACGGCCTCACCTGGGTGCATCCCGACGTGCCGCTCGTGCACCCTCTCGACGGTGGCGACGCGGTCGTCCTCGATCGTTCCGTGGATGTCACCGCGCAAGGGCTCGGCGCGGACGGCGACGCGTACCGTCGCCTCTTCGAGCCGTTGGTGAGCGCCGGTATGGGCCTCGTCGACGACTTGCTCTCGCCGTTGCGCATCCCACCGCGGCATCCGCTGGCAGTCGCTCGATACGGCCTCGACGGAATCCGCTCCACCGTCGCCGTCGCCCGCTCACGTTTCGAGACCGAGGAGGCGCGCGCGCTGTTCGCGGGGCTCTCCGGTCACTCCATGCTCTCGCTGCGCGCACCCATGACGGCCGGGTTCGGAATGGTCCTCGCGGCCCTCGGGCATCTGGTGGGCTGGCCGATGCCACGCGGCGGGTCGCAAAGCATCGCCTCGGCACTCGTCTCGCTCCTCGAGGCGCACGACGGCGAGGTCGTAACCGGCCGGCGCGTCACGAGCTTGCACGACCTCCCCGACGCCCGCGCAACGATGCTCGACGTCACGCCGCGCCAAGTACTGCACCTGTTCGGTTACCAGCTGCCGCCACGCTACGCGCGCCGGTTGGCGCGATACCGCCACGGTGTGGGCGTGTGGAAGGTCGATTGGGCGCTCGACGCGCCGATCCCCTGGTCGGCGCCCGAGTGCCGGCGCGCGGCCACCGTCCACCTCGGTGCGACACTTCCCGAGATCGCCGCGGCAGAGGACGAGGTCCAGGCGGGCCGGCATCCCCGTCGTCCACTCGTCCTGCTCGTGCAACCGACCTTGTTCGACGACACTCGGGCGCCGGCGGGCATGCACACAGCCTGGGCGTACTGCCACGTCCCGAACGGATCAACCGTCGACATGACGGCACACATCGAGGACCAGGTCGAGCGGTTCGCGCCCGGCTTCCGCACGACCATCCTTGCGCGGCACGTGATGAGCCCGTCAGGGCTCGAAGCGCACGACGCGAACTACGTCGGCGGCGACATCAACGGTGGCGTGGCCGACATCCGCCAATTCGCGGCGAGGCCCGTCGCGTCACTGCACCCGTGGCGGCTCCCGGTCAAAGGCATGTACCTGTGCTCCGCATCGACACCGCCGGGCGGTGGCGTGCACGGGATGTGCGGGTGGCAGGCAGCGCGCGAAGCGCTCCGGCGCGAACGCTGACCCACCTAGTGCGCCGCGAGCACCTTCTGGAGGAACGGCAGGAGGCCCGCGAAGAACGCGTTGGTCGGGTACGCGCCGGACGGGTCGTTGTGCGCGTACGTGCTCTGCCGGTTCACGCCCGTGACGTTGCTCGACGGGATCCCTGACTGCGCGGCGAGCGCCTGCGCGCCCTGGACGACGCGGGCGCCACCGAGCGCCGCGCCGAACGCGTAGATGAGCAGCGTCTTCGGGAGCTCGCGGCCCATCGTGGAGTGGACGTCGGACACCGACTGCGCAGGCGTCGCGTTGCCGTTGTTCACCACGGCCGTGTCGTCGGTGAGCCGCTGCGGGAAGTACCACTCGGTGCCGTCGACGTTGTTGATGCCCGCACCGGAGAACATGGTGGCGAAGCGGTCGATCGGCGTGAGCGCGCCGGCACCGTTCCAGCCGTGCACCGGACCGGAGACCGTGAGTCCGGCGCCCAGGTGCGCCTGGGCCGCGGCGAGATTCTTGGGCGACGTCTTCGTATTGAGCGCGTAGCCGTACTGACCGACGTTGCTGACTCGAACGGGCGGGACGATGCTCGCCGGCAGGAGGCCCGACGACTGCCCAAGCGACGGAGTGTTGGGATCGAGCAGCGCGGCCAACGAACCTGTCGAGCTGAAGATGCCGGCGAACGGTGCCGTGATTCCCCCGAACGCGAGCCATGGAGAGGCGCTGGGAGCGTTGAGCATCTGCAGACGCTGGTTGACTTCCGCTGTTGTCATCGTGGTCGGGCCGCTCCCACCGTCGATGTAGACGAGGCCCGCGAGATCAGCAGCGCCGGGATGGCCGCCGAAGTCCCACGTCGCATACGCGGTCACGACCGACCCTCCGAGCGAGTGGCCGCCCAGCACGACCTTGCCGCCCTCTCCCTTCGCCGCCTCGATCACCTGATGCAGGTCTTGCACGGCGACGTTCATGCCCCACTGCTTCGCGAACGCGACCGTCGCGCTCGGGATCATCTGGAAGTGCGGCGTGATACTCGGGTTCTTCAGGTATCCGAGGTAGTAGTTGTAGACCTGCGTCGAGGTCGTCTTGCCGCTCTTGAACGAGTTCAGTTGCGACTGGTCCTCGAACAGGTTCTCACGACGCTCGATGGACCAGACCTGCCAGCCGCTCGCCGACGACACGATCCACTTGGCGAGCGGCACGAAGTACGCGCTTCCGGCTGAGGTTCCGGGCTCCAGCACGAGGACGTTCTTGGCATCGGTCGGCCCCACCTTGATGACGCCGACCTTGTTGTACTGCGCGGGCGTCCCGGGAGCGGAGAAGCCCTGCATCCAGGTCACCTCCAGCGGCTGGCTGGTACCGGTCCGACCCGATGCGTTCGTCGGAGAGCTCGACGGGCGCGTCGTCGACGTCGACTTCTTGGAGCTCCCGGAGGAGCAGGCACCGAGCAAGGCGATGCACGCAACGACGCCGACGACAACTCGTGCGCGAGAGACTCGAAACGCGGGCATCCGCACCCCTTCAGGTCGTACCGACTCGAGCGAAAGTCAGCGTAATGCGGCCGCAGAGGTGACGGTCTTGCACGCGACGACGCCGGAGCAAATCACGCGCGTGGTGCGGTCGCTGGTTGGAACTGCGTCACCCTGCGTGTCCGCGAGCGGAAGCAGAGTTGCCCTTCGCGTTCCCGTTACCACCGCCCTTGCCATTGCCCTTGCCATTGCCCTTGCCGTTCCCGCCGCCGTTCCCGTTCCCGCCGCCGTTCCCGTTCCCGTGCCCGTTCCCGTTCCCACCGCCCGTCGCGCCGCCTGTGCTTCCTGGCGGCACAGCCGGAGTGGAGACCGCCGGCGGTGCGGTGTCCTGTGAGCCGCCGCCAACCTGAACACCGCCGGGCGCGGGCGGTGCGGACACTTGCGGCGTTCCGCCGCTCGCGAAGGGCGCGCTGCCGGGCGGTGCAGCGTGCAGCAGCGCGCAATACTGCGCGGCGCTCACGCCTGCGCTCGTCGCCGCACGCGTGATCAGCTTCGTTGCTTGCGTGCTCGGTGCTCGCCCACTCGCGAGCCATGCGCTGCAGGCGTTGACCACACCCGTTGCGGGTGAGCCAGATCCGTGTGCTCCGACGGCGTTCTTCCCGTTCGTCGAGGAGCTACCCGGGCCTGTTTCGTGTGACCGTCCACCGCTGCCCGACGGACCGGGGACGCCGAGACTCGAGAACGCGGTGTGCGCCACCTCCTGGAGCGGACCCGGGAGAGCGCCGGTGGCAGCGGCAGCCGCGGTCGCGAGGAGTAGCGGGACGGCCGCGACGCCCACGGCGGTCCGGAGTGACGCTCGGCGCAAGAGACTGACCCGGGACGCGATCGCGGGCTCGGAGGCTGTGGCTCGGATCGTCTCGGTGATCTGGGCGATGCGCTCGGCATCGCGTTCCGACTCGGGCGTTCCCGATCGCATCGACGACACGAGGCGATCGACGCGGTCCCCGCCTGCGGCAAGGTCGTCCGGCGCCGGCTCGCCGGAGAGGACCCGATCGGCGCGATCCGTGGGCTCGGAGTCAGACGGCCACCCGGAACCGGGCAGCAGGTCGTCGTCGTAGCCCGAGCCGCTCATCGCGCCGGGACTCCTGGCGCCCCGATGGCGCCGCAGTACATGGTGCCCACCGAGTTGCTCCTGCCGCTTCTGCCGCCGTGGCGGCTCTGGTAGTCAAACTTCGCGTATCGGAGCGTGACCCTATCGAGCCGGATCCCCGCAACCGTGGATGTCACCATCCTCCGCTCCGCCCGCCTTGTAAAGCGATGCGACGGAGAAAACCCGGATGGGCGCAGTCCATCCGGGTCCTCCTACCTACGACAACCGAAATGATGCGCACCGGCACTTTGCCGGTCCTTTGCCAGGGGAGCGCAGGTTCAGTTTCGGACCCCGATTTAGGTGTCGTGGCCCATGTCGTCGGCCTTCTCGGTGGGGAGATCGTCCCACCAAGAGCGCGCGTTACGGGTCGGAGCGATCGAGGGCTCAGGTTCACGGGGAATCTGCCGAAAACCCCTCGTGATCCTGGGGGAGTGGGACTTCGCGGAGCTGCTGTCCGCGGCCCAGAACGGGGCCGAATGGGCGGTGTCGCTGTTGTACCGCGACCTTCATCCGCGCCTCGCGAAGTACCTCGGCGCGAGGGAGCCCGGCGCCGCAGAGGACATCGAATCCGAGGTCTGGCTCGCGATTGCACAACGCGTCGGCGACTTCGTCGGCGACGAGCAGGCCTTCCGTGCGTGGGCGTTCTCGATCGCACGCCGGCGACTCATGGACTTCCGCCGCACGGCCGTGCGACGTGCAACCACTCCTACGCCGGTCGAGTACCTCGACGGTCCCGACCGCGTCGACGTCGAAGACACTGTGCTCGACGCGCTCTCCGCAGAAGAGGCGGCTTCGTTCGTCGTTTCCACGCTCACGGACGATCAAGCCGAGGTCGTGCTCCTCAGGGTCCTGGGCGATCTCGACGTCACCCAGGTCTCCGAGCTTCTCCACAAGAGCCCGGGTGCGATTCGGGTGCTCCAGCACCGCGCCCTGCGCCACCTCGAGCGCGCGCTCACCGAGGAACGAGTAACGCAATAGCGGCCTCGAGCGATACAAGCGGCGATGTCGCTCTCGCTCGCCCACACAGAAGCCGCGCTTCGGACACCAAGAGCTTCCGCTGAGGAGCTCGGCCCGGTCGGCAGGCTCATCGACGCACTCCGCGCGCCCGCATCTCGGAGCACCGGGGTCGAGCGCTCGGAGGTCTTGGCGCAGGTAATACGCGAGCGCAAGGACGAGGGGATCGCGCCCGGGGCGAGCGGCCATCGCGAGACGGTCGAGTGCAGAGAACATGCACGAGCTCGACGGGTACGCACGGACGGGCGAGCGGTGCGCGTGTTCTCGGCGCCACCGTTGTCGCGAGAGTGGGGCACCGCTCGACCCGTCCGGCGCGAGCGCCGCTGCCGAGAGCAATGGACTCCGCCTCGGCTCGAGGGTTCGCAAGGCAGCCTCTCGTGAGGAGCTTCGTGCGCTCCGTTCGCCGGCGTCTCGACGCTCGGGGGAGTCGGTCGTCCCAGGCCGGGATGACGCTCATCGAGCTCATCGTCGCGATCACGTTGATGTCGGTCGTGATCGTGGGCCTCGCCACCACCATCGGCGCGTCGGACAAGGTGATCCAGCTCACGCGTGCACGCCAGGTGGCCGAGGCTGCGGCGAACAAGCGAATCGAAGAGCTCCGCGACATCGACTACGACAACCTCGCGCTCGACTCCCAACCGACCCACAGCACCGATCCGAACAACCCCGACTTCTACGTCTCGGCCGACGGGACTCAGTACAACTACACGGGCGCGACACCGGCGAACAACGAGGACCTGATCGTCGACACGACGCCACCCCTGGGCCAGGTCAAGCACATCGAGACGCCCGTCACGGTCGGGACCACCGTGGTCGACGTCTATCAGTACGTGACGTGGGTGGACGACCCGACCATCGCGGGGACCCAGAACCTCAAGCGAATCACCGTGGTCGTGCACTACCACACGGTCGCGGTTCCGGGCACCGACGCGACGCTGCGCGAGTCGGTGCTCTTCACCCCGGGCACGGTCACGATCAACCCCGACGATTCCGAATCCGACCCGACGACCACCACTACGTCGACATCGACATCGACCACGACGCTCCCATCGGCGTGTGGCTCCTTCTCGATGGCAGGCAGCGGCGGGGCGCAGGTCGGCTACACGGCGACGACCACGATCACGATCACGCTCAACCTGGACGCGTGCGGCGTCGACTACGTCGACGTCTCGAACGACGGCTCGACCTGGACGAGCAACCTTCCCTACGACAGCACGGACCCAACGCTCGCGTGGACGCTCACCGGGGGCGATGGCGAGAAGACGGTCTCGGTGCAGGCGCACAACGGCATCGCGGGGGTGCCGTTCAGCGTGGGGGCACAGAACATCATCCTCGACACGATCAAGCCGACGACGCCCACCAACCTGACCGGGAGCGCGTCGTGCCAGGGCTCGAACCGCACCGTCGTCATGTCGTGGGACACGTCCACCGACGACAACTTCGTCGGTTACCACGTGTACCGCAGCACCGACGGTGTGACCTGGCAGCTGGTGACCTCGGTGGTGGGAACCAGCGCGTCCGACACGAGCTCCAAGGGCCTCTCTTCGACTCGTTACTACGTGGCCGCATACGACAAGGCCGGAAACGAATCCAATGCGAGCAACACGATTCTTTACTCGAAGAACCAGTGCAGCTGAGCGCGGCGTAGGGCAGGCGGGCTTCACGCTCGTCGAGCTCATGATCACCGTCGCGCTCCTCGCGGTGGTGCTCGGCGTCGTGTTCGACTCGTTGATCCAGATGCAGTCGTCCGAGTCGTTCCAGCAGGACCGGTCGACCTCGCTCGACACGATGCGTCTCACGCTCAACCAGATGACGCGCAACCTGCGGCAAGCAGCGACGATCAACGAGGCAACCGCGACCTCGAGCCACCTCGAATTCACGACGTACAAGCTGAACGAGGCGACTCCGACGACCGAGGACGTCACGTATGACGCGACGGGTACGACGCTCACGCGCAAGGTCGACAGCGGCTCGGCTGTGCCGGTCGTGACCAACCTGCAGAGCACGAACCTGTTCACCTACACGCCGGCGCCCAACACCACCGGCGTCCAGTGGGTCGCGATCAACCTCGCCATCGTGCCCAAGAACGCTCCGAGCACCGTGCTCGTCCTCGACGGACAGGTCAACCTCCGGAACAGAACGGCGGCACAGCTATGACCAGGCTCCTGACGCACCGCGACTCCCGGGAAGACGGATTCGCGCTGATCGCCACCATGCTGGCGATCTTCATCGCGACGCTGATCGCGACGAGCATGATGTACCTGAGCTTCCACGACTCGACAGCCGGCGCGCGCAACCGCTCGTGGGGGCAGGCGATTCACGTGGCCGAGTCCGGCATGCACGAGGCGATCGCCTACCTCCAGGCGAACAACGGCGCGGTCCCGCCCAGCACCATCACGGGGACGACGGCCGACGGCACCTACCAGTACAAGGTCACCGCGCTGCCCAGGAACCGCTACCAGATCGACAGCATCGGCAGCGTCGGCAACGTCGTGTCGCTCAGCGCGGCGCGGCGCATCCGTGTGACGCTCGCTCCGCCGCACTCGTTCAAGTACGCGCTCTTCTCGCTGAGCGACGTCACGACGAAGAACAACAACCTCGTATGCGGTGACATCTGGGCGAACACCGACGTCACGGTCTTCCAGAACGACCAGGTGGTGGCGGGAACCGACCCGCAGTGCCCCTCCGGCTCGATCGGGAGCGGATCGGCAACAGCCGCGGGTGGGACGATCACGCTCCAGCACAACTCGGTCGTCGAGGGCGACGCTTGGTCAGGGAACTTCGATTCGTCCGGCGACGGGATCTCGCTCGCCGGCGGCGCGCGCATCGGTGGCTTCGCCAAGGCATCGTCGGCTACCCCCGCTTGCGCCGACGATCCCGGCCACGACGGCTACGCGATCGACAACGGAGGGACAATCGCCGGGCCCGCGACTGCCTGGGGGACGATCGGCGGCGGCGGGTCGTTCAGCACGCAGTCGCCGATGACGTGCACACCTGCAGCCGCGACCAAGACGATCCCGACGTTCAACTACAGCGCGGCGAACTACCCGGGCCCGAGCTTGCACGAGTACACCTTCCCCGCGGACTACGCGGCGTTCAACGCGTACATCGCGGCAAACCAGAACAACCTCGAGGGTACGTTCCACATCATCGGCGGCGACGCGAGCACACCGGTGAACTTGACAGGAGTCCAGATCGCGGGTGACACCACGATCATCGCGGACTCGGCACCGATCGACGCTTCGGGGGGGATCGGAGCGGCGAACAACGACGACAAGCTGCTCGTGCTCGCATCGTTCTATGCGCCGTCCGGAGGACCCACGGACTCTGGCTGCACGACGAACGGCGGCAACCCCGGCGACTGCGCCATCGGGTTCAAGAACAATTTCCAGCCGGCCTCCGGAGACTTGACCGGCGGCAACAACACCGCCGTTCTTCTCTACGCGCCGAACGGGCCTGTAGCGTTCAAGAACAACGCGCAGTTCCAGGGTGCGGTCTACGCGAGCAACATCCAACTGAAGAACAACATGAACGTGGTCTACGACACCCGCGTCGACCAGATCGTGGGCTTCGGGCCCGAGACGCTCGTCGTCGATCAGTGGCTGGAGTGCAGCAGCTCCGGGAGCCTCACCACCACCGACTGCTGATCAGCGTGCGGCGGTGACGAGCGCGACTCAGTCCGTCAGCGACCCGTCGTCGGGGAGATACGCGAACAGCTCCCGGTCGCCCTCCAACCCCTTGAGCTTTCGAAGCAGCACGGAACGGGTGGAGACGATGGGACTCGAACCCACGACCCCCTGCTTGCAAAGCAGGTGCTCTAGCCAGCTGAGCTACGTCCCCGCGAGATCGTGCAGACCGCCGACATGCGCTCTTCGATCTCCGCGATCGAAGCTACCAGTGGAGCGCTCCGCGCCACGCTGCCTCATCGCGACCGGCGGGCCGGGCCGTTCGAGCCCGCCGGGTACTCCTCGAGCGGAACGAGGCCGCGCGACCAGGCCGACAGCACCGGCATCACGACGCGCCAGGACTCCTCGGCCTCGTCTCCACGGACCGACAGGGCAGGGTCGCCGGTGAGCACGTCGAGCAGGAGCCGGCCGTAGGGAGGTAGGTCGGGCGGAGCCATCGCCGAGGTCAGCTCGAGAGGAGCGAGCGTCCGAGCTCCGGAGCCCGTGCCCATCAGGTCGAGCGTCAGCCCTTCCGGGTCGAGCCCGAAACGGAGCACGTTGGGCAGGACGTCCGCGTCGCTGCCGAACGGCATGTGCGGCACGGGCCGGAAGCGCACGGCGACCCCTTTGCGGTCCCGACCCAGCGCCTTGCCACTGCGGAGCCGGAAGGTCGTTCCCGACCACCGCCAGCTCTCGAGCTCCAGCTCGACCTCGGCGAAGGTCTCCGTGCTCCGGTCGGGTTCGACGCCGGGCTCGTCGACGTAGGCAGGAACCTCGTGATCACCGATCCGCCCCGCGACGTATCGCGCGCGGCGCGTGCGGCGAACGATGTCGTCGTCGGTGAGCGGCCGCACCGAGCGCAGCACGTCGACCTTCCGGTCGCGCAAGTCGCGCTCGCCGAGGCTGATCGGCGGCTCCATCGCCACCAGGCACAGCACCTGCAACAAGTGGTTCTGCACCATGTCCTTCAGCGCGCCTGCGCTGTCGTAGTACCCGGCGCGATCCTCCAGCGTCAGCACTTCGTCCCAGACGATCTCCACCTCGGCGATGTGTGAGCTGTTCCAGAGCGGCTCGAGCACGCGGTTTGCGAGCCGGCTGCCGAGCACGTTCTCCACCGTGGTCATCGCCAGGAAGTGGTCGACGCGGAACACCGCCTCCTCGGGCACGAGATGCTCGAGCAGTCGATTCAGCGCCTCGGCGCCGGCGAGGTCTTCACCGAACGGCTTCTCGAGCACGATCCGGCTCCCCGGCGGCAGGCCGGCGCGATCGAGTGACGACACCGCTGCAGAGAAGAGCGCCGGGGGAAGCGCGAGGTACACGGCGACGGGAGCGTCGCCCTCGATCGCCGACGCCACTCCGGCGGGGTCGGTGACGTCGGCTCGTGTGAAGCGCGCCGCCTCGACGATCGCGCGTCGCGCGTCGGCCGGGAGGTCGCCGGCATGGCGCTCGAGCTGCTCCGCCGCCCACGCTCGGAACTGCTCGTCGTCCCACTCGCTGCGATCCGCGCCTGTCAGCTCGAACCGATCGCTGAGCTGCCCTGCGGCGCGCAACGCGACGAGCCCGGGCAGCAGGTATCGCGCGCAGAGGTCACCCGAGGCGCCGAACACGGTGAGTCGATCGATCACCGCGGCACCGCTTTCGCGCGCGCGAGGTTCACACCGCCGGCGATGACGCCGAGGTGGCTGAACGCTTGCGGGAAGTTGCCCATGAGCGCGCCGCTCGTAGGCTCGATCTGCTCCGAGAGCAGCCCGAGCGGGCTTGCGCGAGCGCAGAGCGACGCATAGAGCTGCTCGGCTTCTTCGATCCGTCCCTGGAGCGCGAGGTTCTCGACCAGCCAGAAGCCGCACAACAAGAACGCGCCTTCGTCACCCGGGAGGCCGTCGGTCGACTCGTCGTGCAGATAGCGGTACAGCAGGCCGCCCCCGGCCGAGAGCCGCTCCGCGATGGCGGCCGTCGTGGCCACCATGCGCGGGTGATCGACCGGCACGACCTGGCGCAGCGGAAGCGCGAGCAGGCTGGCGTCGAGGCCGCCGCCGCCGTCGAGATGCTCGCGGAAGGACTTGGCGTCCTCGTCCCACGAGTCCTCGAGGATGCGCTGCCGCAAGCGGTCGCCCGCCGCGCGCCACTCCGTGACCGGCCCCGGCAGAGCATGGCGCTCGCCGATGCTCGCAGCCCGGTCGAGAGCCATCTGGCACATCCCCGCGGAGTACGTGAACACCCTCCCGGGGCTGCGCACCTCCCAGATGCCCTGGTCCGGCTGCTGCCAAGCTGTGCCGGCCATCTGCGCGAGCTCGGAGAGACCCGCCCACAGCGCGGGCTGGAGCTCGCCGCCGGCGCGGAGCCACTGGTCGGCGCAATCCAGCACCTCGCCGTAGACGTCGTGCTGGAGCTGGTCAGCGGCACCGTTGCCCCAACGCACCGGGGCCGACCGTCGATAGCCCTCCAAACCGGTGTCCTCGACCTCGTCGGGCACGGGACCGCCGTCGAGGTCGTACATGATCCGCGGCACCCGGCTCTGCTCGAACGCGTCGAGGACCCAACCGAGGAACGCGTCCGCCTCGTCGACGAAGCCGATGCGGCGCATCGCGAACACCGTGAACGCGGCATCCCGGATCCAGGTGTAGCGGTAGTCCCAGTTGCGGACGCCGCCGACAGGAGCGGGCAACGAAGACGTGGGCGCCGCGACGACCGAGCCGTTCACCCAGTGATCGCACAGCTTCAGTGTGATCGCGGCACGTCGGACCAGCGACTGCTCGGGGCCGTCGTAGTTGCAGTGCGCCATCCAACGGCGCCACGCGTCCACCGTGTCGCGCACCATGGCCTCGACGTCGAAGCGGTGGTGGCGACGGAATCGGCCCCACGACAGCACCAGGTCGAGGCGCTCACCTTGGTGCAGCTCGACCGCGCTGCTCAGAGCCGACAATGGGTGGTTACAACGAAGGTGCAGGCGGAGGTCCGGCCGTCCGGGCAGAACCAGCTCCACCCCACCGAACAAGCTCCGGATCTGCGCGCCGCCGCGAGGCCGAACGTCGATCCGAAGGCGGACGTCACCGGAGGTGCAGACGGCGGAGCGCACGAGCTCTCCCCGCTGGGCCGGGGCGTCGTCGGTGATGTCGGCGCCCGAACGCAGGGCCAGCGCATCCGTGATCCGGACCCGACCGGTGCCACTGGCCATCTCGGTGAGCAGCACCGCGGTGTCGGGCTCGTAGCGCTGACGCGCCTCTACGAGATCGTCGGGTGCGACGGTGAAATGCCCGCCTCGGTCGTGATCGAGCAAGCCGCAGAAGACCGGGTCGGAGTCGAAACGAGGTAAGCACAGCCACGGGATGGAACCATCGATGCCGGCGAGCGCCACCGTCGTTCCGTCGCCGATGAGACCGAGATCCTCGAGCGCCAAATACCCCTCATGCCGCCGAACCGGCCGGAATGGTGGATCGGGATCGAGCACCGCTACTGGTAGCCCTGCATGATGTGCTCAACCCACCACTCGGGCGCCGCGCTCATGAGGGTCTGCATGTCCCAGTAGTCCCACCAACGCACGAGCTTCCCGGCGCGCACCTCCATCACCGACACGAAGGGCAACACCACGCTCTCGCCCGTGCCCCAATACCACTCCTCGGCATGCTCGGTGACGACCATGTCGCGGTCGGCCACGATCGGACCGTCGCGCAGCACGTAGCGCTCGAGCGGGCCCAGTCCGAGCCGGAGCCGGGCCGCGATCGCTGCGGGCCCTCGAGCTCCCTCCTCGGGAGCAGGCACATCGGTGTAGTGCCCGTCGTCGGTGAAGAAGGCCCCGCAGGCGTCGAAATCCCGCCGACCGAGCGTCTCCCAGAACCTCTCGACCAGTGCACGGTTCGCACTCTCGTCGGCCATGCCACGCAGGCTATCGAGGCCCGAAACGCCCGGATGCGGTCAAGCCCCGGTGCCCATCGGTCGACAACCATGCGTGGTCATCCCGGCCCAGTCTCACGACGCGCCCGCACGCGCTCCGCGCCCCGAGTCGAGCGCCGTGCTGCAAGCCCAGCAGCTCGCGCAACGGCTCCGCGCCGCGCTCGCGCAGGTCCTGCGCGGCAAGCCCGCAGCCGTCCAGCACGCGCTGGTCGCGCTCCTCTCCGGAGGCCACCTCCTCATCGACGACGTGCCAGGCGTCGGCAAGACATTGCTCGCGAAGTCGATCGCACGATCCCTGGGCGGCTCCTTCCACCGCGTACAGAGCACGCCCGACCTGCTGCCGACGGAACTCACCGGCGTCTCCGTGTTCGACATCTCGCGCAGCGAATGGACGTTCCGGCCGGGACCCCTCTTCGCGAACGTCGTCCTGGTTGACGAGCTGAACCGCGCGACTCCCCGGACACAGGCCGCGCTGCTTGAAGCGATGGAAGAGCGCCAGGTCACGACCGACGGATCGACGCGTCCATTGCCGCAGCCGTTCTTCCTCGTGGCGACGCAGAACCCACACGAGACGGCCGGAACGTTTCCGCTCGTCGAGGGTCAGCTCGACCGGTTCGCCCTCGTCACCGAGATCGGGGTGCCGGACGCGCGTACCGAGCGTGAGCTCCTCCTCGGCACGGGTGGAGAGCCGGCGCTCGCGCACCTCGAGGTCGTCGCCGAGACCCACGAGCTCGCCGCCGCGATCCGAGCAGTGGGATCCGTGCACGTCGCCGACGCGCTCGCGGACTACGTCGTCGCTGTCGCATCGGCGACGCGCAACCAGCCGGACATCGCGATCGGCGCCAGCCCGAGGGCCAGCATCTCGTGGCTGCGCGGAGCGCAGGCCCTCGCGGTGCTCGACGGGCGTGACTACGTCGTGCCGGACGACCTCCAGCAGCTCGCGGTCCCGTGCCTCGCGCACCGGCTGGTTCTGCACGACGTCACGAGGCTCGACGACGCGCGTGCCATCGTGACCGCGTTGCTCGACTCCGTGCCCGTGCCCCGGCCGTGAGCCGGTCGTCCTTCCCGACCCCTGTCGCTCTTCGCAAGCTCGGCCTCGCGTTCGCCGTGTTGGCCGTCGCGTTGCTCCTGGTCGGCCGCACGACGGGTGCGGGATGGAACGTGGTGATCCTGTGCGTGCTCGCGGCGATCCTCGCGATCGGTGCGCTCACGCCGATCGCCGGGTTGCTCCGCGTGCGGATCCGGGCGGGTGCCCCGAGGGACGCCGTCGCCGGCAGACCGTTCGAGCTCACGATCACCGCGAGCGGCCGAGCCCGAACGTTGCGGCTCCGCACGCTGGATCCGGAGAGCTCGTGGACCTTGGTCGACGCGCCGTGCACAGGAGCACTCACCGTGCTTCGGAACCGCCGAGGCGTGCTCGACACCGTGCTCGTCGAGCTGCGGTCGGCACATGCACTCGGGCTCGTCGACTGGCGGCGAAGGGTGCGCATGCAGCTCCCGGCACCCATCGAGGTCGGGCCGCGACCGGAGCGCGTGCCGTTCCGCGCGCATCGCAGCAGCGCGCGCACGACGGCGGATGCGCTCACAGCGGCTCGTTCCGGAGCGGAGCTCACGCGGGGAGTGCGGGAGTACACGCCCGGGGACCCGGTGCGCCTGCTGCACTGGCCCGCCACCGCGCGAGCCGGCACCCCGATGGTGCGTGAGCTGGACGGTCCGCAGCGACCCCGGCTGATCGTCGTCGCGGACCTGCGGACCTTCGACCCGGAGCGCACGGCGGCGCTCGCGGCCGGTGCAGCAATCGACGCGCTCGCACACGGGGCGCGCGTGGACCTTGCAACCGCCGAGGCGTCCGGGCCGCGGTTCGGCCGGGTGACAACCCCTATCGACGTCGGTCGGCGGCTCGCGCGCGCCGTCGAGGGACCGCCGCCCGAGGGCCCGTTCGACCCCGACTGCCAGGTTCTCAGGCCGACTGGCCACCGATGAGCCTCCGCCGGAACGAGGCGCCAGCCACCCGCGAGACGGAGCCGTCGCTCGAGCTGCGGGTCGCCGTGCTGGCAACGATGATCAGTGCCTCCGTGGGCTTGTTGCGCGAGGGCGTCGGGACGTCCGCGCTGTGGCTCGCCGTGCTCGCCGGCTTCCCCCTGGCGGCCTTCGTGCAACATCGGGCGAGCGCGAAGCGGCGTGCCGTCCTGCACGTTGTAGCGACGGCGGCCGGGCTCGCCGTTGTCGTGCACGTGATCTCCACGGTCGCTTCCCAAGCACAGAGCGGTGCCGCGGCGCTGCAAGTGCCGCTGGCGCAAGCGTTCCTCTGGCTGCTGCTGTGCCAGGCGGTGGACACCTCCAATCGCCGGAGTCTGCTCGTGCTGCTCATCGCGTCGCCGGTGATCGTCGGGACTGCCGGGGTTCTCTCGATCGACATGGCGCTCGCGGTTTGGATCGCGCTTTGGGCCGTGAGCCTGCTGGTCGCGATCGTGCTGTCGCACCGCGACGAGATGGCATCCCTGCCTCGGCTCGGTGCGATCCGCCCGAAGCGAAGCGAGATTTCCTCGGCGATCGGAACGTCGCTCGCCGGCGGGCTCGCGGTGGTGCTGATCGGCGCAGCCATCTTCATGGTGGCGCCCGTCGCGGGTACCAGCCGCAGCCTGACGTTTCCGGCGTCGCTCGGACCGCGCGATCCGGTCGCGCTGCCCGGCGAGCTCTCCAATCCCACGCTCGGCTCCGGCGACCCGGCCAACGGCTCGGGAGGCTCGAGCTCGGGAAGCCGGGCCTCCTTCGGCTACTTCGGCTTCTCCAAGACGCTCGACACCTCGCTGCGCGGCCGGCCGGACAACACGGTCGTCATGCGCGTCCGCGCGTCGTCGGGTGACTTCTGGCAGGCCCAGACGTTCGACCGTTGGGACGGACGCGTCTGGACCGTGTCGGACGATCGGCCGACGCCGCTGCGAGGTGGCACCTCGATACCCATTCCGGGCGTCGACGCCGATGGTGTGCGCTTCCCCGACGTACCCACTGACGAGCTCGTCCAGACGTACTACCTGGATCGTGACGCGCCGAACATGATCTTCGGGGCCGAGAGTCCTGTGCGCCTCTACTTCCCCGAGCACATCGTGTTCCAGGTTCCCGACGGATCGGTGCGCGCCGGCGTGAACCTGTACAACGGCGCCGTCTACACGGTGGTGAGCCGCAGGGCGCTCACGACCCCCACGGTGCTCCGAGCGGCCAACGACCGTCTCGAGATCCCGCCGAGCATCCTCGAACAGTACGCGGCCGCGCCGGTCACGACATCACGAGTCCGCGCGCTCGCCGCGAGGATCACGGCCGCGGCCCCGACGACGTACGACAAGGTCCGGGCGCTCGAGGCGTGGATGTCGGCGCACACCAAGTACACGATCGACATCCCGCCGCTGCCCAAGGGTGCCGACGCCGTCGACCAATTCCTGTTCGTGGACCGCCGCGGGTTCTGCGAGCAGATCGGCACGAGCCTCGTAGTGATGCTGCGGTCGCTCGGGATCCCGGCTCGTTTGGCCGTGGGCTACGCCCAGGGCGAGCGCAACCCGTTCACCGGGCTCTACGAGGTGCGCGCCAGCGACGCGCACGCCTGGGCCCAGGTGTACTTCCCCGGCGTCGGCTGGCAGAGCTTCGATCCGACCGCGTCGGTGCCGCTCGCGGGCGACTCCGCGATCAACGGCGCCGGGTCCGGTGCATGGGCGTACCTCACGGCCCATCTGTCGATCCCCCGCTGGCTCGCACCCGCGGGTTCCGCGCTCGTCGTGCTGATCGTCGTGGCCGCGCTCGGCGTCGGCATACGGCGCCGTCGGCGCAGCGGGCGTTCCGTCGCCGTCCCGTCCTGGGCGTCGCAGCGCCTCGGCGAGCTCGAGACCTGGGGTGCAACGCACGGGCGCGCACGCGCGCCTTCCGAATCGACGCGGAGGTATACGGCTGCGCTCGCCTCGCTCGACGACCACCGCGCGGCGCGGATCCAGATCGCGGGACGCGTCCTCGACGCGGCGATGTTCTCGTCGCACGAGATCCCGCCAGGCGCGCGCGCAGAGGTCGAGCACCTGCTCGCCGAGCTCGCCGAGGCCGGCGAGGCCTCGACACCGGTCGCTCGCGTCTAGGCGACCGGGACGCCCTCGAAGACCGCCGCGCGCACACCCCTGCGCGCCAGCTCCTCGAGGAAGGCGCGCGGCGCCGCGATCTGACCGAGCCCGCGCACGCCCGGCTCCGCCCTGACGAGGCTCGGGAGCGCGCCGGCCAACGCCGCCACCGTCACCGCCAACACGGTCCCGGTCGCGATCGCTGTCCGCTCGACGGCTCCGTACACGAGTGGCTCCCTCCCGGGCCCGCGACGTCCCCAGGTCTCGACGCGCAACGCGCCCCACGAGCCTTCCGGGTCGTTGCGGCCCGGCAGTGCGATCCGGGGCCGTCGGTCCGGCTCCGCTTGGCGCACTGCGACTCGTTGCGCGTCGGGGAACGCCCGCAGCAACAGATCGACGGCAGTGCCCACGACCTCGCACTCGTGCGCGCCGACCGGATCGGGGAACCAGATCAGCTCACGGGCACCTCGGCGCCTCGCCTCCGTGCGCCGCCCGTCGCGAACCTCGACGGGCCGTTCGCGCAACGCGCGTCGCACTGTCGAATGCGACGCATCGCCGGCCGCACCGTAGCGAGCCACGTTGATCTCGTCGACGACGTCGAAGGAGTCCGCTGCGTGACGCGCCAGCACGTCCGCGAGTCCCGGCGCGAGACCGCACCCGGCGGCGAGTGTCACCCCGGCGTCGCGCGCCATCGCTTCGAACGAGAGCATGCCCTGGATGCCCAGGACGTCGTCGCCCGCAGACGCGAGCGGGACGCGCGCCGCCATCGCAGCACGTGCGACACCGATGTCCGCGCCGGCGGGAACGGCCGACGCGATCGCGTCGACGCCGTCGGGAAGCTCCGGTATCCCGTCCCTGGCCCATGCGATCGGTTCGGCTTTGTCCCCCATCACGCCGGCGACGGCCTCGGCCCGCTCTGCAGAGCGGTCGGCGATCAGCACGTGATCGATGGAGGGTGTCTCGACGAGCTGGCGCGCGGCGCGCGCGCCGACGGCACCCGCACCCTGCAGCAGAACCGTTGTCACCGGAAGTCTGGTCCGCGCAGCTCCCGCCAGCCGCCGTTAGTGGGCGGAACCCCGCCCTTGCCCCGCAGCTTCATGATCCCGCCTGCCAGCGCAGCGACCAGCACAACGAGCAGGCCTCGCCGAAATGCACGCACGCGGCGAGTGTATCGACGCGGTGCGGAGGGGGCACCAGGCGGATTCGGGAGGGGTCGAGTGGGGCTAGCTGGAATCGAACCAGCGACCTCATCCTTATCAGGGATGCGCTCTAACCGACTGAGCTATAGCCCCCGAAGGCGAACGCGCAGAGTACCAGGGCGCGTCTTGCGAACTCCGGCGAACATTGCGACGGAACGCGTCGCGCTAGTGCTTGTCCGACTCCACGAATCGAACCTCCACGCCGCCGATGACCTCGGCGAAGAGGTTGTAGGTCGCCGCGGCGAGGATCGTCAGCAGCGTCATGAGCGCGACCAGGACCAGGCCGACGAGGATCGCTCCCTCGAGGATCTCGAACGAGACGAGGTGGTAGTTCTTCGAGCTGAGGATCTTCCCCATGAAGGACTCGAGGTTGGCGATCACACCGAACGCGTCGGCAAGCAGCCAGAGCACGATGCCGGCGACCAGCACGAGCGCGAACGCCGCGAGGTAGAAGCACAGCGAGACCTTGAGCACGGACCAGAGGTCGACGCGGCTGATCTCGGCATCCGAGCGGCGCGGGGCCGGACGGGCCTGGGCAGCGACCGCGAAGCCGTCGGGATCGCTCTTGCGCTTGCGGCGGCCCTTCTTCTCTGTTGCTGCTACTACGGCTCGATACTCCACGCCTTCAGGAGTCCTCTCCCTCTTCGGCTTCGAGAACCGGAGCAACTGCAACGACGGTGTCGCCCTCGCGCAGGGATGCGACCTTGACACCGGTCGCATCCCGACCCTGGGCTGAAATGTCCTTTACCCCGGTCCG
This sequence comes from Acidimicrobiia bacterium, assembly GCA_036557185.1. GTDB lineage: Bacteria > Actinomycetota > Acidimicrobiia > IMCC26256 > JAENVU01 > DATBHZ01. The sequence goes on from DATBHZ010000117.1 coordinate 33,006, forward strand.
AATGATATTGCCCGCCGAGGAGAACACGAGCACTTCGTCATCGGGCTGCACGGTGAAGGCAGATATCACGCCCACACGGCTCGCGGTGACCTTCATGCCACGGACTCCCTGGCCGCCACGGCCCTGCACGTTGAACCGATCGAGCCGGGTGCGCTTGCCGTGCCCACTGGCGCTGACGAAGAGCATGACGGAATCGTCACGGGCCACGTCACAGGCAACGACAGCATCGTCCGCATTCTTGAGCTTCATTCCGCGAACTCCGGCCGCGGCCCGGCCCATAGGGCGCACATCGCTCTCGTTGAACCGGATCGTCATGCCGTTCCGCGACACCATGAAGATGTCCGCCTCGCCATTTGTCTGGATGACGCGCACCAGCTCGTCGTTGTCCTTCAGGTTGATCGCGATCAAGCCGGTGCGCAGCGACGAGTCGTACTCGCTCATCTTGGTCTTCTTCACCTGGCCATTGCGCGTCGCGAAGAACAGGTACGCACCATCCTCATAGGTGCGCGTGTCGATCACGGCCTCGATGTGCTCTTCACCCGCGAGCGCGACGAGGTTCACCAGCGCCGTACCGCGGGCCGTGCGCTCCTTCATCGGGATCTCGTGCGCGCGCAACCTGTACACACGGCCGCGGTTCGAGAAGAAAAACAGGTACGAGTGCGCGGTCGTCGTGAGGAGATGCTCGACGTAGTCCTCGTCCTTCAGGCTCGACCCGCGCACGCCCTTGCCGCCGCGGCCCTGCTTGCGGAAGCTGTCCGCGGCCACCGTCTTGATGTACCCCTTCTTCGAGAGGACGACGACAACCTCCTCGTCCTCGATCAGATCGAGGTCGTCGATCTCGCCTGAGTCGAAGGTGATCTTGGTCTTCCGCTCCGTGGCGAACTTGTCGCGGATCTCGCCGATCTCGTCCTTGATCACCGTGCGCAGCTTCTTGTCGCTCTTGAGGATCGCCTCGAGCTCCGCGATCGTGGCTCGCAGCTCCTCGAACTCGTCGCGGAGCTTCTGGTGCTCCAGCTGAGCGAGGCGACGAAGCTGCATGTCCAGGATGTGGTTCGCCTGGATCTCGCTGAACTCGTATGGCTTGGCCATGAGCGCGGTACGCGCCGCGTCGGCGCTCTCGGACCCGCGGATCAGGGCGATGATCTCGTCGATGTGGTCGAGGGCCCGGAGCAGCCCCTCCACGATGTGCGCTCGGTCGCGCGCCTTCTCGAGACGGAAATTCGTCCGTCGCGTGATGACGTCGATCTGGTGTGCGACGTACTCCTCGAGCACCTCCTTGAGGTTGAGCACCTTCGGTGCCCCGTCGACGAGCGCGAGCATGATCACGCCGAAGTTGGACTGCATCGACGTGTGCTTGAAGAGCTGATTGAGCACGACCTGCGCGTTCGCATCTCGCTTGAGGTCGATAACGAGCCGGTACTCGCCGCGCGAGGTCTCGTTCCGGACGTCGCGAATCCCTTCGATCTTTCGGTCGCCGACCAGCTCGGCGATCTTCGTGCCGATCGCCTCCACCGAGGTCTGGTAGGGCACGTCGGTGACGACGATGCGCTGGCCGCCCTTGAACTCCTCGACCTCGGTGACGGCGCGCATCTTGATGGAGCCGCGACCGCTTCTGTACATGTCGTGGATCCCGCCGCGTCCGAGGATCAGCGCACCTGTCGGGAAGTCGGGTCCCTGCACGATCTTCATCAGATCCTCGACAGCCGCGTCCGGATGGTCGATCAGGTGGACGGTCGCGTCGATGACCTCACCGAGGTTGTGCGGTGGGATGTTCGTCGCCATGCCGACAGCGATCCCGCCACCCCCATTGACAAGGAGGTTCGGGAATCGCGAAGGGAGGACGTCCGGCTCCTGGGTCTTCGCGTCGTAGGTGTCGGTGAACTGAACCGTGTTCTCGTCGATGCCTTCGAGCAGCTGCATGGCGATCGGAGCGAGACGGCACTCCGTGTACCGCATGGCGCCAGGGCGATCGTTGGGGTCGGGTGATCCGAAATTGCCCTTGCCGTCGACGAGCGGGTGGCGCAGTGAGAAGTCCTGTGCCATCCGCGCGAGCGCGTCGTAGATCGCCTGGTCGCCGTGAGGGTGGAAGTTGCCCATCACATGACCCACGACCTGTGCCGACTTCGAGCGCGTGCGGTCCGGGCGAAGGCCACGGTCGTACATGCCGTAGATGATTCGACGGTGGACCGGCTTCAGCCCGTCCCGCGCGCTCGGTAGCGCCCGGGACACGATGACCGACATCGCATAGTCGAGGAAGGAGCGCTCGACCTCTTCCTGGATCTCGATGGGTTCGACGTTGGGCTCGAGCGTCGGCTGGTCGCCGTTCGGCACGCAGCACCTCCGGTGACTGTCGGTGACTTGTTAGATGTCGAGGAAGCGGACGTCGGTCGCGTTCTGCTGGATGAACTCACGGCGGGCGTCGACGTCGTCGCCCATCAGCCGCGAGAAGATGTCGTCCGCGATCGCGGCCTCCTCCACGGAGACGCGCAGCAACGACCGCGTCGCCGGGTCCATCGTCGTCTCCCAGAGCTCCATGTAGTCCATCTCGCCGAGCCCCTTGAAGCGCTGGAACTCGATCTTGCGGTCCTCGTTCTCGGCGGCGAACGCGTCGCGGGCCGCGTCGTCCTTGAGATAGACCTTCTCCTTGCCGACCGGTGCCGAATAGAGCGGCGGCTGCGCGATGTAGACGTATCCCTGCCGCACCATCTCGGGCATCTGCCGATAGAGGAACGTGAGGAGCAACGTGCGGATGTGCGCGCCGTCGACGTCGGCGTCGGTGAGCAGCACCACCTTGTGGTAGCGCACCTTCGAGAGGTCGAACTCCTCGCCGATGCCGGCGCCGATCGCCGTGATCAGCGCTTGGATCTCCTCGTTCTTGAGCATCTTGTCGAGGCGCGCCCGCTCGACGTTGAGGATCTTGCCCCGGATCGGCAGGATCGCCTGGTACTCGCGATCGCGCGCTTGCTTTGCGGGCCCGCCGGCGCTGTCACCCTCGACGATGAAGAGCTCCGAGCGCTCGGGATCGCGCGACTGGCAGTCCGCGAGCTTGCCCGGCATCGAGGCCGAGTCGAGCAGCGACTTGCGCCGCGTCAGGTCGCGCGCCTGACGCGCCGCGACGCGCGCCCTTGCCGCCTGGGTTGCCTTGGAGACGATCTGCTTCGCCTCGCTCGGGTGCTCCTCGAGCCATTCGCCGAGCTTCTCGTTCGTGGTCTTCTCGACCATCGAGCGCATCTCGGTGTTGCCGAGCTTCGTCTTCGTCTGCCCCTCGAACTGCGGGTTCCGCAGCTTCACAGAGACGATCGCCGTCAGACCTTCACGGATGTCCTCGCCGAGGAGGTTGATCTCCTTGTCCTTGAGGAGCCCGCGGTTGCGTCCGTACTTGTTGACCGCGTTCGTGAGGGCCTTCTTGAAGCCCTCCTCGTGCATCCCGCCCTCGGTCGTCGCGATGTTGTTCGCGAACGAGTGGATGCCCTCGTAGTACCCCGTGTTCCACTGCATCGCGACCTCGACCTCGCTGTCGGAGGCCCGCTCCTCGAACGACACGACCCGCTTGAAGATCGGCTCCTTCGAGGCGTTGAGGTGCTTGACGAAATCGACGATGCCCCCGGCGTACCGGAACGTCTGCTCGGAGACGGGGTCGCTGCGCTCGTCCCGGAACCTGATCTCGAGACCCTTGTTGAGGAAGGCCATCTCGCGCAGCCGCTCCATGAGCGTCTGGGCACGGAACTCGACCTCGTCGAAGACGTCTGCGTCCGGCCAGAAGGTGACGATCGTGCCCGTGCGCTTCGAGGCGGACTTCTTGACGAGCTTGCCCGTCGGCGTGCCGCCGTTCTTGAAGCTCATCTCCCACTTGCCGCCGTCGCGGTGGATCTCGAGCTCGAGCCGCGTCGACAGCGCGTTCACGACCGAGACCCCGACGCCGTGGAGGCCGCCACTGATCTTGTAGCCCTCGCCACCGAACTTCCCGCCGGCGTGCAGGGTCGTGAGCACGACCTCCGCCGCGGACTTGTTGCGGTAGTCGGGGTGGTTGTCGACAGGGATCCCTCGGCCGTTGTCGGCGACGCGGCAGCCTCCGTCAGCGAGGAGCGTCACCTCGACGCGCGTCGCCTGCCCGGCCATCGCCTCGTCCACTGCGTTGTCGACCACCTCGTACACGAGGTGGTGCAAGCCGGTGAGCCCCGTCGACCCGATGTACATGCCGGGACGTTCGCGGACGGGCTCGAGGCCCTTCAGCACTGTGATGTCCTTCGCCGCGTATGCCACGCGCGCGCACCTTTCCGATCATCTCGGGAGCGTGTCGGAGACCCTGTTCGGGACCTCGATCCGGGATTCGGCCGGTCCCGGAACCGGTCGCTCCGGGTACGTCACGAGCGCTTGCCCGGCACTCGGTCCCCGGGGCGTTCCAACCGCTCCAAAACTACGCGAAACCCCAGGTCAGAGGGCCAATTCCCACGTCACTCAGTGTACCAGAACGGGGGTGGCTCCGGACCGATCTCGCGGTCCGGCGCAGGCTTCGCGAAGCCGCCTTCGCGCGCCACGGACACGTGCATGTCGGTGACGCCCAACTCGGGTCGCTCGCCGCGGAGTCGGTCGAGCACCGACTGGTGGAGGAAGCGCAGCTGACCGGCCCAAGCCGGCGCGTCGACACGCACACGGAGCACGCCGGCGACGACCGCGACCGGCTCCGAGTGCGCGGCGAGCACCTCGCCCACCAGGGTCTCCCACTCCTCGGCCAGTCCCTCCAGTGCCGCGGGCTCAGGCGCAGCGAGGTCCCGGCGCACGGCGGCGAGGGCATCGCCGACCGGCCGGGGATCGTCAGCCATCGCTGCTCACCACCCCGCGGGCGACCTCCAAGCGGCGTGTCACATCCACGCCCGGAGGGATGACATTGGCGGTTGTCAGAATGGTCTGCGTGTCGGGCAAACACTCGACCAGGGCCGCGCAACGCTCGGGATCGAGCTCGCTGAACACGTCGTCCAGCAGCAACAGCGGCTCCGCGTCGACCGCGTCGGCCACGACTCGGTGCGCGGCGAGCCGCAACGCCAAGGCGAGCGTCCTCTGCTCACCCTGTGAGGCGTGGTGTCGAGTCTCCAGGTCGTGGAGGAGCAACATCCAGTCGTCCCGGTGCGGGCCGACGAGGGTGAGGCCGCGGTCGAGCTCACGGCAGCGCAGGCGGTCGATCGCCCCTCTGAGCTGCTCCTCGAGGCCGTGCGGATCGCACGCTTCGTCGGACCAGCCCGGCCGGTACAGGCTCGCGAACCCCGGTGCCGTGCCCGCGAGCGCTGCATACGCTCGCTCGACGGCGGGACCGAGGGCCGTGAGCAGCTCCAGGCGGTGGGCGATCAGCGCTGCTCCGCTCACCACGAGCTTGTCGTCGAGCACCTCGAGGGTGGTGCGCTCTTCCGGGCCATGTACACCGAGACGCAACCGCGCGTTTCGTTGCTTGAGCACGCGCTCGTAGTCGGAGCGCGCCGCGGCAAAGGCCGGTGTGCAGGTCTCGAGCAAGTCGTCGAGGTACGCGCGCCGCGCGGACGGTCCCCCTTTGACGAGCTCGAGATCGTCGGGAGCGAAGACCGTGACGCGCAACGCCTCACCCAGACCGCTGCGCTTCGACAGAGCTTGCTTGTTGACGAGCACGCGGTTTCGCCCCACCGCGCGGATCGCTGCTTCGACGAGCACGGTTCTCGCGTCGTGCGCGATCTCGGAGCGCACGATGGCCTCGTCGCGACCCGACCGAACCAGTGCGGCATCCTGCACACCGCGGAAGGACCGCGCGGTCGCGACCCATCCGATCGCCTCGAGCAGGCTGGTCTTGCCCTGGCCGTTCGCACCGGTCACGACCGTGCAACCGTCGGACAGCTCGAGGTCGACCTCCTCGTAGCAGCGGAAGTCCTTGAGCCAGAGCCGCCGAAGTCGCATGACCCGAGCGTCGCGCCGGCGCGCTCAGGAGATGCGTACGGGCATCAGCAAGTACAGGAAGCTCGGCTTGTCGGTGCCGCGCAACGTGGCCGGCTTCAACGCATCGAGCGTCTCCAACACGGCCTCCTCGCCCTCGATGACCAAGAGGCCGTCGAGCAGGAACTGCGGGTTGAACGCCACGGCGAGGTCGGTCCCCTCGAACTTGGCGTCGAGCGCCTCGGTCGCATCGGCGCGCTCCTGGGCAGTGGCGGAGAGCTCCAGCCCCTCGCCGCTCATGGACAGCCGGACGGGTGTTCCCTCCCGTCCTTCACCGACGATCTGCATCAGCCGAACCGCTTCCTCGAGCGTCGCTCGTGGCACCGTGAGCTTGTTCGGATACCCGGACGGGATGAGCTGCTCGTAGTTCGGGAACTCGCCCTCGATCAAGCGCGCAGTGATCGAGCGGTCGTCGGACGCGAACTCCACCTCGCGCTCGCCGAGCGTCACGCGCAGCTCGCCGCTCGAGAACACACGCTGCACCTCTTGCAACGCACGCGCGCCGACCAGGACGCGCTGGCCCGAGCTCAAGATCCCGACACCCGAGAGATCACGCACGGCGAGCCGGTACGAGTCCGTCGCGACGAGACGCAGCCCGTCCTCGGTCGCCGTCAACAGGACGCCGGTCAGGATCGGCCGCGCGTCATCGCGTGACGCTGCGGGGATCACCTGCCGGAGCGCCTCGGCGAACGGCCCGGCGTCGAGCGTCACCGTGGCGCCGTCCGGGTTGCTCACCTGAGGGAACTCGTCGGCAGGCAGCAGCCGAACGCTCGCTCGCGCCGCGCCCGCGGAGAGCTTGGCGTCGTCACCCTCGACCTCGAAGTTCACGGATCCGGGCTTGAGCCGCGTCGTCAGCCCGTCGAAGAGCTTCGCGGGAACCACCGTCTGGCCCGGCTCGTCGACCTGCGCCGGCACACGGACACGAATCGTCAGGTCGAGGTCGCTCCCCACCAGCTCGATGTGATCGTCGGCTGCGGTCACCTGAACGCCCGACAGGACGGGCAGCGCACCGCTTCGGACGGCAATGGCTCGCTGTGCGGTACCGATGGCCTCGGCGAGCGTGTCTCGCTCGCAGCGGAACTTCACGATCCACCTCCGGGATACGTAGGAAGAGAGTTTTGATAGCAGCAGTAGTAGGGCCTGGGGATTGTGGACAAAGGAGCATCGGGCCTGCTCGGAGCGGAGATGACCGTCCCCAGCTCGTCCACCACCGTCCCCAGGTTCTCACGCCCCGACGGGCTTGTCTGCGGTTTCCCCACCGCTGGAGGGGGATATCCCCAGACGTCCACAGGGTTATCCACCGGTCCCGAGTCGGATGCGGCTCATCAGCTCGTTGACCTGGTCGAACACGCTGTGGCGCTCGGTGATCAGGGACTTCACCTTCTCGACCGCGTGCATGACGGTCGTGTGGTCCCGGCCACCGAATTCCTCGGCGATCTTGGGATACGAGAAGTCGGTGAGCTCGCGGAAGACGTACATCCCGATCTGCCGCGCGAGCACCAGGGGCCGTCGACGGCTCTTCCCCGTGAGGTCATCGACGGTGAAGCCGAACATCTTGGCCGTCTCCTCGAGGATCAGCTGCGGGGTGATGACCCGGTCGGTCGTCGTGGGGAGGAGATCCGCGAGGACCTTCTGTGCGACCTCCTCGGAAAGCGGGGCCCGGTTGAGGCTCGAGTAGGCGGCGACGCGGATGAGCGCCCCCTCGAGCTCGCGGACGTTGTCGCTGATGTTGCTGGCGATGAAGTTCAGGACGTCGTCCGGGATCCCGCCGAGATGCTCGGTCTCGGCCTTCGTGCGGAGGATCGCCAGCCGAGTCTCGAACTCGGGGGGCTGGACGTCGGTGGTGAGGCCCCATTCCAGGCGGGTGCGGAGCCGGTCCTCGAGCCTCGGGATCTGGCGTGGAGGGCGGTCCGACGACAGCACGATCTGGTTGCCGGCCCCGTGCAGTGAGTTGAACGTATGGAAGAACTCCTCCTGGAGCTGCTGGCTGCGCTCGAGGAACTGAATGTCGTCGACGAGCAGCACGTCGACCTCGCGGTAGCGCCTCCGGAACGCGTTGCCGGCGTTGTTTCGGATCGCGTCCACGAACTCGTTCATGAGCGTCTCGGTGGAGACGTACCGCACACGTCGCAGCTTGTGGACGTCGCGCACGTAGTTCCCGATGGCATGGAGGAGATGCGTCTTGCCGAGCCCGGCGGGTCCGTAGATGAACAACGGGTTGTACGAGCGCGCAGGGTTCTCGGCGACCTGCAGCGAGGCCGCGTGGGCGAACCGATTGGAGGCCCCGATCACGAATTGGTCGAACGTGTAGCGCGCGTTGAGCGCGGTCCATGGAGCGGCGGCATCCTCCCGGTTCATGGGAGGTGCGGCCGTGTCAAGAGGGGGCGTCACGCCAGCGGGGAGTAACGGGGCAACAACGATGGGCTCCTCGGCGCGAGGCGACGATTCGACGACGAGGTCCACGTCGATCGGCGCGCCCGTCGCGTCGTGCAGCAGGTCGACGAGCAGACCGCGGAAGCTCGAGCGGATGCGCTCACATGCCACAGAGCTCGGGATGCCGAGCACCAGTGTGCTGCCGTCGAAATCCAACGGGCGCACATCGCGGAACCACGTGTTCCAGGTGCCTTCCGTGAGCTGCGCGCGCAGGGCTGTGCTGCCGACGTCCCAGAGCTGCGCGGGAGACGTCGACACCGTGTCCATGTTTTCCACAGGCGTGTCCACAGGTGTGGAGAATCCGGACGTCACAGCGCGCCTTTGCGCACCCTTCCGCCCGATCCCGAGGTGGCGGCCTGCCATGGGCACGAGGCCCCTCGGGGAAGTTTCGTCCCACCGAGGCCGAGGCGGTGGTACGAAGGCGGCGAACGTACCAAACGCGCGCTCACGCGACAAGGGAGAGATCCGCAACGACTCTCGCCGGAAAACGCCATCCGATGGGGACTTCCGCAGCGCTCGCGCGTCCTCGCGCGGCTCGTGGGGAGGCTTCCCCGAATCGCGCGCATCGTGGCGCAGAGCCGGCCGCGTCGCCGCGCGTTGCGGCTTCGGCCAACCCCGCCGTACAATCAACGGTCCTTCGCGTTCTTCTGCCGGCCCATCCCATCCTCCGGGCCGCAGCCCGCCCAGACCCCGGCGCACGTTCTCTCGAGGAGGCCATGCGTGAAGCGGACCTTCCAGCCCAACAATCGGAAGCGCAAGAAGAAGCACGGCTTCCGCACCCGAATGAGGACACGCGCAGGTCGCGCGGTCCTCAAGTCGCGCCGTCGGCGCGGTCGGGCCCGTCTGTCGGCCTGACCTGGCGCGTTCGAGGTCATCGTGCCTTCGGGGAGCTCGCCCGAGCTGCGCCGCGTCGTGCAGGCGCGCTGTCCCTCCGGTACCGCGCGGGTTCCGACGCGGACGAGCCACCGCGGATCGCGTTCGCGATCGCGCGGAACGTGGGGTCGGCACCGGTGAGGAACCGCCTGCGCCGCCGCCTCCGATCGGCAATGCGGTCGCTCGACCTCCGGCCGGGCAGCTCGTATCTCGTGGGCGCGGGGAGCGCCGCGGTGTCGAACACCTACGGCGAGCTTGTCTCGACGCTCGAAGACCTCGTGGCTTCCGCGCACGGAGACGCGCGGTGAGCGCCGACCCGCGCCCGACTCCTGCCGCGCGCGCGGCGATGACGGCAATCCGTGGCTACCAGCATCTGGCCTCCTGGACCCCCTCGCGGTGCCGCTTCTACCCCACCTGCTCGCAGTACGCGATCGAGGCGATCGCCGCGCACGGCGTCGTGCACGGTACCGGGCTCGGTCTCCGTCGGATCGGACGCTGCCACCCGTGGCACGCTGGTGGGTTCGACCCCGTTCCCGAGCCCCCTCGGTCTCCCCTCCCTCGAGCTAGGTAGTCAGCATGGGTTTCCTCGATCCGCTCAACAACGCACTCGGGTGGCTGCTCGCGTTCTTCTACAGCATCATCCCGAACACCGGGGTCGCGATCATCCTGCTGACCGTCGCGGTGCGCCTCGTTCTCTTCCCGCTGACCGCGAAGCAGGCGAAGTCGATGATCGCCATGCAACGCGTGCAGCCCGAGCTGAAGAAGCTTCAGGCGAAGTACAAGAACGACCGCCAGAAGCTCAGCGAAGAGACGATGAAGTTCTACAAGGAGAACCAGATCAACCCGCTGTCGGGTTGTCTGCCGCTCATCTTGCAGATGCCGATCTGGTTCTCGTTGGTCGAGACGCTGCGCCGCATCCAGGAGTTCATCCCGAAGAGCTCGCAGATGTACCAGAGCGTCTGCGGCGGCCACGGGGCCTGCAAGAGCCCGAACCTGCAGTTCCTGGGCATGGACCTCACCAAGAGCGCGGCGCACGCCGGCGGGATGCCGGGCGCGACCCCCTACTACATCCTCGTGGTCCTGCTCGTGGTCACGATGTTCCTCCAGCAGCGCCAGATGATGCGTTTCCAGACGCAGGTCAACCCACAGATGCAGATGATGTCGAGGGTGATGCCCGCCGTGTTCGGCGCCCTGTCGTTCATCTACCCCGCGGGTGTGGCGCTCTACTTCCTGGTCAGCACGGTCTGGCAGATCGGCCAGCAGGAGCTGGTGATTCGCACCATGGACAACGCGCCCGCTCCGGGAAAGGTGAAAGCCGTCGAAGCCGCGAGCGTGGTCGAGGGAGACGAGAGCAAGCCGAAACCCGCCGCCGGGCTCAAGGGCATGTTCGGCAACCTTCGAGCCCAACCGCAGCTCTCGAACGGCGGCGAATCGCAGAACGGCGCCTCGGGCGACGAAGCGGCCGCCGAAGGCGGGAAGGCGACGCAGTCGGCGAAGGCGTCCGGCGGGTCCTCGTCCGGTGCAGCGAAATCGGGTGGCGCCTCGCGTGGCGGCTCCGGGTCCGGCGCAGCGAAGACCGGCCCGAAGACCGGAGGCGCTGCCAAGTCGGGCGGAGCCAAGTCGGGCGGTGCCAAGTCCGGAGGCGGTCAGCGGTCCGGCGGAGGCCAGAGCAACCGTCGGCGGAACAACCGAAAGCGGAAGCGGTAGATGGAGTGGGTCGAGACCACGGGGAAGTCGATCGAGGCAGCGCTGGATGCGGCGCTCGACGAGCTCGGTGTCCATGAGGACGATGTCGAGTACGAGGTCATCGAGGAGCCGCGGAGCGGATTTCTCGGCCGGCTGGGCGGCGCCGAGGCCCGGATCCGGGTGCGCATCCGGCCGGTGTCGCGCGAGAAGCCGGCGGATCGGCGGCGCCGGAGGGGCTCGGGCGGGTCACGCGGTGGTCGTGACATGCAGCGGCCGCGCAGCCGGTCGGGCGCAGGATCCAGTGGAGGAAACGGCGCGCAGGGCTCGAAGAGCTCCCGGGGCCGAGGAGGACGCGGGGTGGAGTCGGGTGCGGAGGGCGACATGAGCGAGGTCATCGACATTCCGATCGAGCGCCAGGCGGCGTCGGTCACCGAGTTCGCGCGTGGGCTGGTCGACGCCTTCGGGTTCGACGCGGACATCTCCGAGGAGATCGAGGACGACACGATCACCCTTCGGATCGATGGCCCCGAGCTGGGTCTGCTCGTCGGCCCGAAGGGGGCGACCCTGTCCGCGATCGAGGAGCTCGCTCGTGCGGTGCTCCAGAAGGAGACCGGTGGGCACGGCGCCCGCCTGCGGGTCGACGTCGCGGGCTATCGGGCCAAGCGACGCGCCGCCCTCGAGGAGTTCGTGGAGGGTCTGGTCGAGAAGGTGCGAGCCAGCGGCAGCGAGCTGGCGCTGGAGCCCATGAGCTCCTCGGATCGCAAGGTCGTGCACGACACGGTGGCCGAGCTCGACGGCGTGGAGACCACGTCCGAGGGCGAGGAGCCACGGCGGCGAGTCGTCATTCGACCCGTGTAGATGGACCGGGCGCCGCGCGCCGCGCTGGAGGCGCTGCTCACGGACGCCCGGACCCGGGGCTTCGTCGGGCCGGGGCCCATCGGTGCGCACATCACCCATGCCGAGGCGTGGGCGGCGATCCTCGCGGGTGAGCCGGGCCCGTTCCTCGATCTCGGGAGCGGCGCCGGCCTGCCGGGCTTGGTGCTCGCCCTCGAGCGGGCGCAGGACCACGCCACCCTGCTCGACGCCAGCGACCGCCGCGCTGCGTGGCTCGCCCACGCCGTCGACGAGCTGGACCTGTCCGGTCGAGTCGAGGTGCGCCGAGGGCGGGCCGAGACGGTCGGTCGGGAGCACGGGCTCCGGGAGGGCTATGCCCTGGTCGTGGCGCGCAGCTTCGGCTCCGCGGCGGAGACCGCTGAGTGTGCCACCGCGTTCGCGCGCCTCGGAGGGGCCGTGAGCGTGAGCGAGCCGCCGGCGGCCGACCCGACCCGTTGGCCCGCGGACGAGGTCTGGCGGCTCGGCCTGGTCCTCGAACGGACAGTCGTGCATGACGGCGCCACGTTCGTTATCCTGCGGAAGCGAGGAACCTTGGGCGACCAGTTTCCTCGCCGCGACGGGCTGCCACATCATCGCCCACTGTGGTGACGACGTTCCACGTGGAACATGTCGTCGCCGGGCCCCTACCGAGAGAGGAACCGTCGTGTCGACCGGAGGTTCCACGTGGAACCTCTCGGTCCGAAAGTCTCGACCAGGGGAAGAGGATGCTCGGGAGGCTCCGCCTCGCGCCCGGCATCAGAGGGGACGTCGGTGATGGCAAGTGAGGGGAACGACCTGAGGCGCCGCGGGCGGCGTCTCTTCGCTTCGCTCAGGAAGCAGGAAGATCCGCTCCAGCGACCCGACCAAGATGCGGGGGAGGTCGCGCCCCTCGGCCCGGACGCCACGCCACCCGAGATCGCGGACGACACCATCGACCTGACGGTCGACCGCCCGGAGCCTGCCGCCGGCATCGCGGACGATGCCTCGGGCGCGGGAAGCTTCGAGCCGGCGAGCGGACCCAGCGGTCGGTCACTGGCGCCATCAGCGCCGCAGCCCGACTCGGCTCCGGCCGCAGCGCCGAGGGGCGGCCCGTACGAGAACGTCGCGACCATCGCCCCCGACTCGGCGGCCCCGGCGAGCGCGGCTGCGCCACCGGACCCCGCGGCGCCGCAGCCGGTCGCCCGGCCGGATGCCGAGCCCGCGGCCCCGAGCACCCCGGAGCCGGCCACCGCGGCCGAGCGTGAGCCGGTGCCCGACACCCCCTCCCCGGCAACGACCGCTCCGCACGCTGCCGAACCCGTCGGCGTCCCGTCCGACACCACGGCCGGGCGCGTGGGCGAGTCCGCCGAGGACCAGGAGTCGCTGCAATACGAGCTCCCGAGGATCATGGCGGTGGCGAACCAGAAGGGCGGCGTCGGCAAGACGACGACCACGGTGAGCCTCGGCGCCTCGCTCGCCGAGCTCGGGTTCCGCGTGCTGATCGTCGACCTCGACCCGCAGGGGAACGCCACGACCGGGCTCGGCATCAATGCAAGAAACCTGCAAGCTTCGGTCTACGACGTCATCATGAACGACGCCGCGGTGGAGGACTGCGTCGAGCCGACCAGCCTCAAGAACCTGTTCCTCGCTCCCGCGACGATCGATCTCGCGGGTGCCGAGATCGAGCTGGTGCCCGCATTCAGCCGTGAGTTGAAGCTCCGCCGGGCGCTGCACGAGGTCCTGGACGAGTACGACTACATCATCATCGACTGCCCGCCGTCGCTCGGGCTGCTCACCGTGAACGGGCTCGCCGCGGCGGACGACGTGATCGTGCCGATCCAGTGCGAGTACTACGCACTCGAGGGGCTGAGCCAGCTCGTCCGCAACGTGACGCTCGTGCGGACGAACCTCAACCCGACCCTCGACGTCCGCGGGATCGTCCTCACGATGTACGACGCCCGCACGAAGCTGGCCGACCAGGTGGAGCAGGAGGTGCGCGAGCACTTCGGCCCCACCGTGTACAAGACAGTCATCCCCCGGACGGTGCGGCTCTCGGAGGCGCCTTCGTTCGGGCAGCCGATCACTGTGTTCGATCCGACGTCCCGGGGGGCCATCGCCTATCGGGACCTTGCGAAAGAGGTGAGCAGTGGCGCGACGCGGCGGGCTGGGTAAAGGCCTGGGAGCACTGATACCGGCAGGCACCCCCGAGGGCTTCGGGGGTCTCGAGGAGATCCCGGTCGCGGCGATCCGACCGAACCAGTATCAGCCGCGCCAGCACTTCGACGAGGAGGAGCTCGCTGCCCTCGCGGAGTCGGTGCGGGAGGTCGGCATCCTCCAGCCGGTGCTCGTGCGCGCCGGCGGCGACGGCTACGAGCTGATCGCGGGAGAGCGGCGCTGGCGCGCCGCGCGCCGCGTCGGTCTCCAGCACATCCCCGCGCTCGTCCGGGACACCGACGACGCGTCGGCGTTGGAACAGGCCCTCATCGAGAACGTGCACCGGACGGACCTCAACGCGCTCGAGGAAGCGGCTGCCTACCAGCAGCTGATCGAGGACTTCGACCTGACGCACGAGGAGGTCGCGACCCGGGTCGGGCGCAGCCGCGCGTCCGTGTCCAACACGCTCCGCCTCCTCCAGCTCCCGCCGTCGGTGCAACGGCTCGTGCGCGACCGCGCCCTCTCGATGGGCCACGCCAGGGCCCTCCTCGGTACTCCGGACCGAGCGATGCAGGAGACCCTCGCCAAGCGCGCCGTCTCCGAGGACCTCTCCGTACGCGCGCTCGAGGAAGCGATCCGACGCGGAGTGGACGGAGCAAGCGCGCCTGCCTCGCGCACCGGCTCACAGCCGACGGTCCTGCGGCCGCCAGGTCTGCTCGAGCTCGAGCAACTGCTGAGCGATCACCTGAACACGCGCGTGCACATCGAGATGGGCACGAAGCGCGGCCGGGTGGAGATCGAGTTCTCGACGCTCGAAGACCTCGAACGGATCTACAAGGAGATCACCGGCGGCTGAGGAGGCGACGCCCGCCCGGCCGCTCACGGCACGGTGACCGGGGCCTCCTCGTCGGGAGCCTCTTCCACGCCGCGGCGGATGCCCGCCACGAGCGCCGCGCCGAGCCTGTCGGCGGTGCTCCCGAGCACCGCCATGCCGTCGGCGTCGTCCTCTCCGACGAGTGCGCACACGACCGCCGCCATGCGCGTCTCGCGCAGCACCGTGTACGCGCGCCCGCAGACCTCCCGCGCGGTGCTGGCGAGCAGCACGGCGCCGAGCTCGGCATCGATCGCGCGCGCGGTGCGATAGCCGGCCTCGGACCGATAGCTACCCGACTCGTAGTAGAGGCAGCGAACGCCGCGACGGTCGCCCGCGCGTACCGCGACGAACAGGTCCGCGTGCCATTCGTTCGCTCGCGCGGCGAGCGTCTCGTCCTCCTCACCCGAGCTGTCAATGAGCATTGACGCCCCTGCGGCGTCGAGGCCGCGTGCGGTGAGGGTCCCGAGTTGTTCGAAGCCCGGGGCGATCGCGAGGAAGACGCGGTGCCCGGTGAACCGCCGCGGCCGGCGAAGCATCTCGCGTTCGCGCACGCCGGCGACGCCGCCGCTCGCCATCGCCCGGTAGCGCAGGAGCGTGGTGACCGTGGCCGGCCCCGCCACCCCGTCCACGGCGAGCCCCGCGTTGCGCTGGAACTCCCGCACGGCGGCGGCGGTCTCGGGCCCGAGGATGCCGTCTTCGCGGCCGGCGTCGAACCCGAGAGCGTTCAACCTTCGCTGGAGGTCGAGCACGTCGTCGCCGCGTTGGTTGGGGGAGCGGTGGTACAGCATCCGGTCCGCGAGGGCATAGCCGCTCTCGATCAGCGCGGTCCACGTCTCGTGTCCGCAGATCCCGTCGACCCGGATGCCCCGCTGCTCCTGGAAGCCGCGTACCGCCAGCTCGGTCCCGGCACCGAAGGTACCCGCCTGGTCGTCGCCGGTGGGATTGCCGCTGTCGGTCAGCCGGTGCTGGAGGTCGCGAACAGCGTCACCGGTGGCGCCGATTCGCAGGATCGTGCTGCGGCGAGGCGCCGGCACCCGTCGCGCCTCCGCCCGTGCCTCAGCCGATGAACTCGGAGAGGTCCTGGAGGAGTTGCCCCTTGCCCTTCGCGCCCACGAGCCGCTTGACGGGTGCACCGTCGTTGAACACGAGCAGCGTCGGGATGCTCATCACGTCGTACCGGCGCGCCGTCTCGGGGTTGTCGTCGACGTTGAGCTTCGCGATCTGCACGCGGCCCTCGTGCTCGCTGGCGATCTCTTCGAGCGCCGGGGCGATCATCTTGCACGGGCCGCACCACTCCGCCCAGAAGTCGACCACGACCGGAGTGCTCGCGCCCTTGACGGCTTCTTCGAAGGTGGAGTCGGAGACGGTCACGATCTTGTCAGACACGATGGTCCTTTCCGGAGAGCGCCGACGAGACGCTCGACGCTCGGCCGGACGCTGTTACGGGCGCTCGGCAACCGATGGAGTGTAGCGATCCGTACAACGCGCGACGGGACCCGAAGCTTCCCGGCGGCGCGGGTCGCGCGTCACGATTTCGTGGCGGCCGCGTGCCGCTGCGCCTCGATCCAACGCTCGGCCTCGATCGCTGCCATGCAGCCCGAGCCCGCGGCTGTGACCGCCTGCCGGAACACGTGGTCCTGGACGTCTCCCGCCGCGAACACCCCGTCGACGGAGGTCCTCGTGGAGTCGGGTGCGGTGAGGATGTAGCCGTTCTCGTCGAGGTCCAGCTTGCCGGCGAACAGCCCCGTCGTGGGCGTGTGACCGATGGCGACGAACACGCCGGAGACCTTCAGCTCCGACTGTTCACCTGTCTTGACATCCGAGAGCTGTACCGCCTCGACCTTCGAGTCGCCGGAGACGTCGTCGACGATCGAGTTCCAGCGGAACTCGATCTTGTCGTTGGCGAATGCGCGCTCCTGCATGATCTTCGACGCGCGCAGCTCGTCGCGGCGGTGGATCACGGTCACCTTCGAAGCGAATTTGGTGAGGAAGAGAGCTTCCTCGACTGCCGAGTCGCCGCCCCCCACCACGGCGATCTCCTGATCGCGGAAGAAGAACCCGTCGCACGTCGCGCACGTCGAGAGGCCGTGACCCAGCAGGCGCGCCTCGTTGGGGAGGCCGAGCATCCGCGCGGTGGCACCGGTCGAGATGATGATCGCCTCGGCGAGGTACACCTGGGCACCGACGGTGACCCGGAAGGGACGACGGTCGAGCTCGACGTCGTCGGCGTCCGCCGTGACGAACTCCGTTCCGAACCGCAGCGCCTGCTCGCGGAAGCGACCCATGAGGTCGGGTCCCAGGATGCCCTCCGGGAATCCCGGATAGTTCTCGACGTCTGTCGTCAACATCAGTTGTCCACCGGCGCCCAGGCCCTCGACCATGACAGGTCGCAGGTTCGCACGGGCCGCGTACACGGCCGCGGTCAGCCCTGCGGGGCCGGACCCGACGATGACGACTTCGCGATGTGACTCAGGCACTTCGTTCCTTCTCTTTCGCGCCGGCAGGCCCAACAGCGCCGCTCGAGGCGTTGTTCCCCGCGGCGCCCCTGGGCGTCCGGAAGATGAAGGCCACTGCGCCACCGGCCAGGAAGATCACGCCGAGCACCAGCCAGGCGGCCCAGTCGGGCAGGAAGAGGTTGAGAAGACGAAGGAGCAGGACGGAGAAGAGGACGAACGCGGTGATCGCGAGGATCGCGACGAGGACGCCGTAGACGATGAGCTTGACGATCTGCTGCGCCGGGCCGACCGTCCGGTCGCGGATCGCTCCGACCCCGCGCTCAACCCAATCGGTAGCTTGTGTCGCCCAGTCATCCATGGGTGTCACCTCGTCCGGGAGCGGAGTCCGCATCGTACCCAGGGAGCACTGCCCACCGATCAGTGCGAGATGGACAGCAGGATCTGCTGACAGTTCTCGAGCGAGGTGACGAACGCCAGCGTCCGGCCGTGGTTGCGCACGGCGACGACCGCGACGGGGCGTGCCCGGTAGGTGCCGTAGCCGGTGAACACCACGGTCTGCTGTGCCCCCAGCGTCGAGGCGCAACGCTGCACGGCCGCGCTCCCCTGGGCAGCTGACGGTGTGACGCCCGCCGCCGTTGTCGTTGCGCTCGTCCCGGCTCGTCGCAACTCCTCTTGCGCCTTCTTCACCTGCTCCTGCGCCGCTCGGTCACCCAGCAACGCGCGCACCCGCGTCTCGGACACCGGACCGAGCGCGCCGAGCGCGCCGTGAGCCGGTGTCCCGACGCCCGAGGTCCCCGAGCTCTTGGAGCCGGAGCCGCGGCCGGCGATCAGTGCGGCACCGATCCCCAGGCACGCGACGATGCCCACCACGGCGGCGATGGTCGTCCAACGACGCGTCGACCTGTCGGCCCGCGGGGTTGCATCGGCGTGCGTCTCGACGACGGGTTCGTCCGTGCGCTGACTGAGCGGTCGCATGCTCATTGAGTCGGTCCTCGCGGTGCTTCGGCTGAATGGAAAGAGTGCGACGTGCTTTGGCTCAGGTGCCCAGGACGCGGATCTCGGCCACGGACAGGCGGTACGGCGGGCCGGTCGCGGGCAGCTGGTCGAACCATGCGAGCACGTAGCGTGCGGTCGTCGGTGTGACCGGCATCCTCGCATTCTGCGGGAGGTTGTCGCCTCGGGCGAGGACCCTGCCCCAGCCCGCGAGGTCGGGCGGCACGACGCCGGTGATCCCGTAGATCGCTGCGCCCCATCCCGTGTCGGCGGTGTCGATCTGCACCTGACGGACGGATCTCGGCGCGCCCAGGTCGATGATCAGGCCGACGCCGGGCTTCCGTCCGCCGAAATCGCGTTGGAAGTAGCTCTCCGTCTGCCACGTCGTCGCCGGATTGCCGTCGATCACGTTCCGCGCTCCCGCAGGATCCTCGGACCCGTCGCCTCCGTTGGCACGGGGGTCGTAGTCGGTGACGGCGACGGGGCGCAGCGTGGTGGAGACGGCGGTTGCGGACGCCTTCGGGCCCGAATCGTCCGTCTTGGCAGCGTGATAGATGGCGTAGCCGGCCGTCACACCGACCACGAACGCCGCCAGCCAGAGGAAGACGCGTCCCGCTCGAGACCGGCGACGCGTGGTGACGACCTGGGTGGTCGCGGGCACGGAGCGTGGTGTGAGGGCCACGGGAGCGGTCGGCTCGGCGATGCGGGCGGCCCCGGTGCGAAACGAGGCGAGCGCGTCGCGCATCGCTGCCGCGTTCTGCCAACGCTCGTCGGGGGCTCGGCACAGCGCACGTGAGGCGATGTGCTCCAGTCCCGACGGCACGTCCGGCCGATCGAGCGCGATCGGCCTCGGCGGGCTGGTGAGACGCGCGACGGCAGTGCCGATGTCGCTGTCTCCGGGGAAGGGCGGGGACCCGGTCAGCATCTCGGAGAGCACGAGGCCGAGCGAGTAGATGTCGGTGCGCGCGTCGACGTTGCCTCCGTCCACCTGCTCTGGGGCCAAGTAGCGCGCCGTGCCGACGACGGTTCCGTGGCGCGTCAGCTCGTCGTCGGCACCATCGGTCGCCTTGGCGATCCCGAAGTCGGTCACCTTGACGCGTCCGTCCGCCTGCACGAGGACGTTGCCCGGCTTGATGTCGCGGTGGATCAAGCCGCGTGCGTGCGCGACCGAGAGCGCGTCCGCCACTTGATACGCGATGTCGGCGGCCCGGGCGATGGGCAGCGGGCCCATCGCGTCGATCACCTGGCGGAGCGTCCGGCCTTCGACGAGCTCCATGACGATGAATGCGTCGTCGGCGTCCTGTCCGGTGTCGTAGGTGGCGACGATGTTCGGGTGCGCGACGGCTGCTGCGGCGATCGCCTCGCGGCGGAACCGCGCACGAGTCTGCTCGTCACGGCCGAGGACCGGGTCGAGGGTCTTGAGAGCGACCTCCCGGGCGAGCAGCGGATCCTCGGCGCGCCAGACCGTGCCCATGCCGCCTCGGGCGATCTCGGACTCCAGCCTGTAGCGGCCCGCCAGGACCCTTCCCGGTTCGAGCAGCTCTGCCACGCCGGTTCACGCTAGTGGCCGCATGCGCGCAGTCCCGCGTGCGGTCACTCCGTGCTGTCGACCCAGCCGACCCCGATGGTCCGGGGCCCGCAGTGGGTCCCGATCACGGGTCCGATTGCTCCCACCTCGATCGCATCGCGCGGGTAGATGGGGGCGAGGCGGTCGAGCAACTCGTCGATGTCGGGTGCCTGCGCGTGGAAGACGTACACCGTGTCGGGCGCGTGCGCCTCGGCGACGCGGTCGACGAGGTACTGGAAGCTCTTCGAGCGCGTGCGCACCTTCGCCGCTTCGGCGACCACGCCTTCGCGCACCTCGATGACCGGCTTGATCGAGAGCACTCCACCGAGCAGCGCCCGGGCGGCCCCCACTCTGCCCCCGCGCTTGAGGTGCTCGAGCGTGTCGAGGGTGGCGTAGAGGCGCATGCGGCGCGCGTGGTCCTCGGCGGCCGCGACGATCGTGTCGAGATCAGCGCCCTGCGCCGCCATGCGTGCGGCCAGCAGCGCCTGGTGGCCGAGGCCCATCGAGACGCTGCAGGAGTCGATCACGGCGACGGGGCAGACGCCCTCGAGCATCTTCGTGGCGAGCTGTGCAGCCTGCATGGTCGCCGAGAGGGCGGACGACAGGTTCAGGCAGACGATGCCGTCGGCACCCTCGTCGCTCAGGCGTTGGAAGACCTCCTCGAAGGCGCCCGGCGACGGAGCTGCCGTCTCGGGCAGGAGGTCGGTGGCGCCCACCTTCTCCCAGAAGTCCTCGTTCGAGAGCTCGACGCGGTCGATGTACTCCCGGTCGCCGAAGCGGATCGTGAGGGGGACGATCTCGATGCCGAGCTCCTTCGCCCGGGCATCGTCGAGGTCACAGGCGCTGTCGGTCACGATGCGTACGGCCACGGGGCTCCTCCGGCTCGCGAAAAGGCTGAGACCTCGGCCCGACCGAGTTGGTTACATCGGTGCTCTCAGAGCCCGGGTGCGGCCGGGTCGAGCTGGCGAGCGGACGGTCGCAATGCGTCCCGGAGCATCGTCAGCTCCTTGACGCGGAACAACCAGGCTGCGCCGAGGAAGACGACGCCGCCGGCGACCACCGCCACGATCATGGCGAGCAGGGCCGACCCGGTCGAGTCGTAGCCGATCGCCGACTCGGCCGCGTACGCCACGATCCCCATCACCGCGCTCGCGCCGGCGACCCGCAGTGCGGAGTCCACCATCCGCCGTCCCTCGAGACGTCCCAGTCTCCGTCGCATCGCGTACAGCGTGACCACGCCCGCTCCGATGTACGCGAGCGACCACGAGAGCGCGAGGCCGCGAACGCCAATCCATGCGTAGAGCGCGAACGCCAACGCGATGTTCAGACCGTTCTCGAGGCAGTTGAGCCAGAACGGGGTGCGCGTGTCCTGGAGCGCGTAGAAGCCTCGGAGCATGAAGAGGTATGTCGAGTACGCGAGCAGCCCGACCATGAACGCCACGAGCACGTCTGCCGTCGTCGCCGGATGTGTCGGGACGGACTTGCTCGCGAGTAGTGGCAGCACGCCGTTCGTCATCGGGCGCGCGACGACCGCCAGGATGACCGAGGAGGGCAGGACCACGAGCGCCATCAGACGGAACCCGTTCCCGAGCTGCTCGCGGAGGCTCGCGATGTCGCCGCGTTGGGCGGCCGCCGCGAGCTCCGGTGCCAGTGCCGTCATGATCGACACCGCGAAGAGCCCATGGGGAAGCTGGAAGACGGCGAACGCGAACGCGTACAGCGACAAGTCCCCGGCGTGTCGGTAGGCGAGCGCCATCGTGATCGCGAGCGCCACCTGGTTCGCGATCACGTAGCCCAAGGTCCACGACGACAAGCGGGCGAGCTGCCGAACCGCAGGGTGTCTCCATTCCCACGTCCAGCGGAACCGCGCTTGGCAGGAGCGCAGCGCGGGCAGGAGCACGAGCGCCATCGCGACCACCCCTGCGGTGGTGCCCAGCCCGAGCAGGAGGACGAGTCCCGGGTCGTCGAGGACGCTGTGCACGGTCGGAGCCTCGTGCGCGGCGCGGGGGAGCGCGAGGAGCACCGCGATCACGATCACGTTGTTCAGGATGGGCGCGAACGCTGCGGCAGCGAACCGACGCCGCGCGTTCAGCATGGCCGAGGCGAGCTCTGTGACGCCGTAGAAGAACACCTGCGGCATGAACCACCGCAACAGGTCGGTGGCAAGCTGCTGTTGCTGCTGGTTGCCGGCTCCACTGGGCTTGAGCGACGCGTAGAGACGGATCAGCCACGGCGCGATGAGAACGCCGAGCACGGAGATCGCGAGCAGCACGACGATCGACACGGTGTTGATCGCGTCGCTCGCGCGCTGGTCGTCGCGCTTGAGGTACTCGACGTAGAGCGGGACGATCGTCGCGGTGAGGATGCCGCCGAGCACCAGCTCGTAGATGATGTTCGGCGTGTTGTTCGCCAGGTTGTAGGCGTCGGTCAAACCGGTGAAGCCGATGCCCGCCAGCGCGAGGACGCGCACGAGCCCGGTGACCCGCGAGAGCGCTGTGCCGAGACCGACGACGGTGCTCGACCGGACGAGGTGACGTTCCCCCTCGTCGCCGGGCTCGGCCACGACCCCGGCCTCGGGGTCCGCGGCGGCGCTGTTCACGTCCGTCACGTTGCCAGAGCGGGTGTCGCGCGTCGGCGACTCTTGCGCCAGTGGGTGATCCACCATGCCGCGAGGAAGAGGGCGGCTCCGATCGTCAGGAAGAGCCCGACGCCGCTGACGAAGGTGGATCGCACCGTGTATCGGGCTTGCTGCAGGCGCACGGCGCCGTCGGCCGTGGCGATCGAGATGTGCAGGGGGAAGGTCCCCGAGGCGCGCGCCTTCACGGTGAACTGCTGTGTGAGGTTCCGGCCGGGCGGGAGCCGCACCACTTTCTCCGAGCCACTGGGGAACTGGAGCTTGGCGCTGTCGATGCTGACCAGGACCGTCAGCGGGACAGCAGTGTTGTTCTGCAGGCTGACGGGGATCTTGGCGCTCTTCGAGGTCAGCGTCACGGTGCGTGTCGTCGGCGCGTGGATTCCCGATGCCACTGCGCGCACCGACGCGCTGATCGCTGCGAGCTGCGCGTCGGCTTGGGCGCGCGTGTTGGAAGAGCTGAGCGAGCTGAGCAACGCGCGCTCACCGTTCGCCGCGATCGGGCTGCCCGCCGGCAGCGTGCTCTCGAGCCCGTCGAGCTGACGGCGCGCGCTCACGTAGTCGTTCGCGCGCACGGGAGCCGCCGCCGGG
This sequence comes from Acidimicrobiia bacterium, assembly GCA_036557185.1. GTDB lineage: Bacteria > Actinomycetota > Acidimicrobiia > IMCC26256 > JAENVU01 > DATBHZ01. Next base: position 56,072 of record DATBHZ010000117.1, read on the forward strand.
TTGATCGGCGCGAGGTCACGTGTCTCCGGTTGACCGTTCGATTTCGCCACCGGGACGTCGAAGAAGGTGTCGAGCGACGCGGGAGCCAGCAGGGGGTTGCCGCGCAGCCCGGTGAGGACGGCGGAGAGCACTCCGGCGGTCGGGTTCCATTCGAGCGGTCCGCTGACCACCACTCCCCGGGCGAGGTTGGGCTGCTCGAGAGCGACAACCGACAGCGCCGAGAGGAAGCGCTCGGCGCGCAGCGCGTCGGTCCCCGTGCCCGACGTGAGCAGCGCCTCGAGGCCCGGGTCGGTCTGGCCGGCGGTGAAGGACGAGCCGCCCGTCTGGAGCTCGAACGGGCGAGCCGGTGTGAACTGGTCCTGTGATCCGGCGGTGAATGCCGACGGGTCCGTGACGATGTGGTCGACCAGCGCGGTGCTCAGTCGGGCCAGGTACGCGCTGTCGAGAGGGGATGCGGAGGTGACGTGCGCGTCGGCCTGCGTGTCGAGGACGTCGTCGAGGACCTGGTTGCCCTGCGACAGCTCGTGCGAGCTCGCGTCGCCGAGGCCAGCGGCCTCGAGGCTCGGTCCGTCGATCGGTACGAACGGTGCGGTCATCACCTCGTGGCTGCGCGCCGTCGCGCGGATCGCGTCGAGCCCGGGGAGAGCCGCGCGATGTGCGCTCGCGAACGTCGCCCATGCCTGCATGGTCTCGGGGCCGGGCGCGAGCGTGACGGGCACGTTCCTCGCGGACAGGAGCGAGCGGGCGATCGTGTCGAGGCGACCGCCCGGGGACACCGCTGCGCTGAAGGTGTCGGTGACCGCCCCGCTGGGCCGCATGGCAGGCGGCGTCGCGATGCGCCAGATCCAGGCGACGGCCAGCCGGCTCCCGATCGGCTGTGGGGTGTGGGGGGCGACACCGGCGAGATACGTGACGAAGCTCGCCACCCGGTTGCCCGAATCCGGGTCGCGCAGCTCGAACTCGACGGGGTACACCGCGGCGCCCTGACCCTCGGGTAGTGGGACGGACAAGCGCCCGGGGAGCTGGTTGTCCGGATCGGCGAGGTGCATCGTGAAGACGCGTCCGCCGGCCGGAGCCTGTGGGAGCAGGCCGACCGGAACCTGCGCGCTGTCGAGCACGGTTCCCAGACGCCCGCCGGTGAGCGTCCGCTCGAACGCGATCCGGCTCCCGACGTGCTGGTGGATCGTCGCGCGCACCTCGAGGCCGGGCGGCGCGTTCGAGAGCAGCAGTCGGATGGGGACGTCGCTCCCCAGCGTCGACCAGCCAGGTTGCTGGAGCAGGCCGAATTGGATCGCCGGCGCCGCGGGGGGCTGAGCGCCCCCGGCGCCCGAGGAGAGCGGTAGGAGCAGGGCGAACAGCGCGATGCAGGCGGCTGACGCTGCGCGTCTCACAAGTCGCGGCCCATGACGCAGAGACCCGTGGGCATGTCGCGGAATCCGCAGCTCTTGTACAACGCGACCGCCGCCTCGTTGTCGAGGGGAGTGTTCACGAGCGTCTGCACCGAGCGATGCCGACGCAGCCAGTGCAGCGCGTCTGCGACCACTGCACGGCCCAGACCCTCGCGACGAGCGTCCGGGTGCACGGCGATGCGTTGCAAGTACCCGCGTCGCTCCGCGCGCCCGGTGATCGCGTAGGCGCGCAGGCGGCGCGCGTCGATCACACGGAACCGGTAGGAGGGTGTGGCCTTGATGGCGTCGAGGAGCCCCGCTTCGTCGAGACGCCAGAAGTCGTCGAAGGCAACACGATCGAGCTCCAGCACGCGACGACGGTCCGACCTGCGGGCGCGGCGGGTCGGACGGGAGGTCGGCGGCAGATCATGCATGTCGTGCACGAGCAGGTGGAGACGCTCGCGCACCGAGAAGCCGGCGTCGATGAACGGCAACGTGTCCGCCGGTGGGAGCGCGCTCGTCACTACCGCCCCGAAACCTTGGCGCCGGAGCGCGCCCAGGCATCGGTCGACGATCTCCACCGTGGGGGGACGCACGGCTCCGACCGACAGGTACGCGACGTCGTCGTGGCCTCGCCAGCTGCTGAGCCGTGCCCAACCGCCGCGCCACCGCAGCGTCTCCTCGCTCATGTTGCCCGCTCTCGCGCCTTCGGCGCGGGCCGCTCGGGCCACGCTCGCTGCTCGCCGGGGTACCCGGCTCGCGGCCTCGATGGCTGCGCTCGCTGCGGCCCGGGATACCCGTGCCGCGGGCGCTCGCTCCGCGGTCGCTCGCTCATGACGGATCCAAGCGTAGAGGGAAGGTGTGGGAACGAGGGCTGCACTACGGTCCGGAGGGTGCTGATCGTCGCGGACGATCCGATCTTCCTGCTCCACGACACGGGCCGCGGTCACCCAGAGCGTCCTCAGCGGCTGGGGGCAGTGCACGAAGGCATCGTCCACTCGGGTCTGCTGGACGCGCTCGTGCACGTCGATCCCCGCCCGGCCACCATCGACGAGCTGGCCGAGGTGCATCCAGAGGGCTACATCGAGGGGCTCGAGTCGCGCATCGCGCAAGGTCCGGGCTTCCTCGACGCGGATACGCGGGTCTCCGCGCAGTCGTGGGACGTGGCCCGCGCGGCTGCCGGGAGCGGAATCGACGCCCTGGAGCTGCTGGCCGCAGGTCGCGGTGCAGCAGCGTTCCTGGCGGTGCGTCCACCGGGCCACCACGCCCGTCCGTCGCAGGCGATGGGCTTCTGCCTGCTCAACAACGTCGCAGTGGCCGCTGCATCGCGGGTTCGGCTCGGCGAGCGCGTCGCGATCATCGACGTCGATGCGCATCACGGCAACGGGACGCAGGACGCGTTCTACGCAGATCCGCGCGTGCTGTACGTCTCGCTCCACCAATGGCCCCTGTATCCCGGTACCGGCCGGCCGGAGGAGCAGGGGGCGGGCGCGGGGCTCGGCACCACGTGCAACATCCCCGTACCCGCCGGCACGACGGGCGACGTGTACCTGCGTGCGCTCGACGAGGTGGTCGAGCCGCTCGTGGAGGGTTTCGCCCCGGACTGGCTGCTGGTGTCCGTGGGCTTCGACGCGCACAGGGCCGATCCGCTGACGGGTCTCGGCCTGTCGGCAGGAGACTACGCAGCCGTCCTGCACCGCCTCTCCGGCTGGGCCCGCCCGGGGCGCCTGGCCGCCTTTCTCGAGGGTGGGTACGACCTCGACGCCGTGAGTGCCTCGGTAGCCGCCGGCATCCCCGAGCTCCTCGGCGACCGCGGCCCGATCGCCGCCGAGGAGCGTGCGACGGCAGACGGTCCGGGGCTGGCGGCGATCGAGGTGGCCGCCGCCCTGTGGAGCTGATCGCCGGGTGAGATCAGCCCTTCAGGGCACCTCGGGACCCGTCGATAACTCCCTCTGGTTGCCTCGCTGCCGCGTGAGGTGCGGCACGGCCGCGAGGAGGCAGGGAAGCCACCGGGGTGGAGGGGATAGCCGTGCTCGATCTGGACCAGCTCCTGCGTGACGCAGTGCAGCGTGCTGCGTCGGACGTCCACATCAAGGTGGGCTCGCCCCCGTTCGTCCGCGTCGACGGTGAGCTCATCCCCGCGCAGACGGAGCCCGTGACACAAGCGGACACCGAGCGCATCGCGTTCACGATCATGCCGAAGGTGCGCGCCGAGGAGTTCATCGAGCACCACGAGGCCGACTTCGCGTACTCGCTCGCGGGGGTCGGCCGCTTCCGCGTCAACGTGATGAGCCAGCGCGGGTCCGTGGGAATCGTGCTCCGGCGCGTCCTCGCGGGGATCCCGTCGATCGAGGAGCTCGGTCTTCCTCCGGTTGTGCGCCGCCTGGCCGAGGAGCCGCGCGGCCTCGTGCTCGTGACCGGCCCGACCGGCTCGGGAAAGACGACGAGCCTCGCGGCGATGATCGACCACATCAACGAGATCGAGTCGCGCCACATCGTGACGATCGAGGACCCGATCGAGATCCTGCACACCGACAAGAAGTCGCTCGTGAACCAGCGCGAGATCGGCACCGACACCGACGACTTCCACGTCGCGCTCAAGCGCGTGCTGCGGCAGGACCCGGACGTGATCCTGATCGGGGAGATGCGCGACCCCGAGACGGTCTGGGCGGCGCTGGCCGCCGCTGAGACCGGCCACCTCGTGTTCTCGACGCTGCACACGATGGGTGCGACCGAGACGATCAACAGGGTGATCGACTTCTTCCCGCCGTTCCAGCAACAGCAGGTGCGGATGTCGCTGGCCGGCGCGCTCAAGGGCATCATCTCGCAGCGCCTGGTGCAGTGCTCCGACGGCCGCGGTCGCGTGCCGGCCATGGAGGTGCTCGTCGCCACCGGTCGTGTGTTCGACAAGATCGTCGACTCGGCGCAGACGCACGAGCTCGAGGAGCTGATCGCCGACGGCGAGTACTACGGCATGCAGACCTTCGACCAGAGCCTGCTCGGGCTGTACGCGACCGGTGTGATCACACGCCGCGACGCGCTCACCGCGTCGACCAAGACCCACGACCTGCGGCTCAAGCTCGACCAGTACGACCTGTCGCGCGCGCAGGAGGACTTCGAGGCCCAGCCCGCGGCGGCGACCCCCGCATAGCTCGGGGCCGGCGAACCGGTACAGGTCACAATGGGGGCGTGAACAGCCTCCCCGAGCGCGTGACCACGCTCCTTGCCCCCGGCGCGCCCGTGCAGCGCGTGGCGCGCGCCCTCGACGACGCCGGCTTCCAGTGCTATCTGGTCGGCGGCAGCGTGCGCGATGCGATCGTCGGCTCGCGGCCGGAGGAGTTCGACTTCGCGTCCGACGCCCCGACGGCCGACATCCGGCGTGTCCTCGGCCCCATCGCCGAGCAGCTGTGGGTCCAGGGAGAGAAGTTCGGGACCGTGGGCGCACGCATCGACGGGACCCCCTGCGAGGTCACGACCTTCCGTTCCGACGTGTATCACGCCGACAGCCGTAAGCCCGAGGTCGTCTTCGGGGACGACATCGAGACGGATCTCGGCCGGCGCGATTTCACCGTGAATGCCATGGCCTTGCGCCTGCCGGACCCGCTGCTCCTCGATCCGTACGACGGGATGCTCGACCTCGCGCAGCATCGCCTCCGTACGCCGCTCGATCCGAGCGTCTCGTTCGGCGACGATCCGCTGCGCATGATGCGCGCAGCTCGCTTCATCGCGCGGTTCGGGCTCGAGCCCGTCCCCGAGGTGCTGACCGCGGTCGAGCAGTACCGGACGCGGCTCGGTGCGATCGTGAGCATGGAGCGCATCCGGGACGAGCTGTCGAAGCTGCTCGTGCTGGACGACCCCTCGGCCGGCCTGTGGTTCCTGTCGCGGACGCGGCTGTCGGACGAGTTCTTCCCCGAGCTCAACGCGATGCAGCTCGAGCAGGATCCGATCCACCGGCACAAGGACGTGCTGGCGCACACCATCGCCGTCGTCGCCAAGACCTCGCCCGATCTCGTGCTGCGGCTCGCCGCGCTTTTCCACGACATCGGCAAGCCGAAGACGCGATCCTTCGAACGCGGGCGCGCGTCGTTCCACCACCACGAGGTCGTCGGCGCGCGTATGACGCGCGAACGCCTCACGGCTCTGCGCTTTCCGGGAGCGGTGGTCGACGACGTGAGCCGGCTCGTCTACCTCCACCTGCGGATCCACACCTACTCGATGGGCTGGACCGACAGCGCCGTTCGCAGGTACGTGCGCGACGCCGGGGATCTCCTCGAGGCGCTCAACGAGCTCCAGCGGTGCGATTGCACCACGCGCGACGCGCGCAAGGCTCGCGCTCTCGAGGCGCGCATGGCGGAGCTCGAGGCGCGCATCGAGTCGCTCGCTGCCGAGGAGGAGCTGCGGGCGATCCGCCCGCCGCTCGACGGCCGCCAGGTGATGGAGTTCCTGGGTATCCCGCCAGGACGCGAGGTGGGCGAGGCCCTCGACTTCCTCCTCGAAGCGCGCTTGGAGGAAGGACCGATCAGCGACGCTGACGCGTACGAGCGTCTCGCGCGCTGGCGCGAGGAACGCGACCGTCAACCCTGACTGACGCCGGTCGTGCCGAGCGCGCTCAGACTCCTTCTTTGCGCCCCCGCCAGATCACGACCGTCGGCACCACCGGCCGCTGACTCTCCTCGGGAGCGAGCTCGACGAGCGCGTCGATCCGGAACCCGGCGCGCCCGAGGCCGGCGAACACACCACCCATCGTGTGGGGGTGGATGTTGCCGACCGGCTCGGGGTCGAAATAGGAGCGCGTGAGGTATGGACGGGCCAGCGGGAGCGCACCCTCCGGCTCGGCGTCGATGGCGACGCAGAGGCCCACCGGATGGGGAAGCGCGAGCGTGAACCATGCACCGGGGCGCAGCACCCGGTGCGTCTGGCGGAACACGCGGTCGATGTCCTCGAGCGTTGCGAGGGAGAAGTCGCTGTACGCGATGTCGACCGAGTCGGCGCGCATGAACGCCAGATCCGCGAGGTTGCTGACGCGCAGGTCGATCCGGACGTCCGCCTCCGTGGCCGCGGCGCGTGCCGCGTCGATGGCCTCCACAGACGGATCGACCGCGACCACCGTCGCACCTCGTTGTGCGAGCCGGATCGCGGTCGTTCCGTCGCCACAGCCGATCTCGAGGACCCGTTTCCCGGTGACGTCGCCGAGCAGCTTCTCGAGCGTCTCCTGGTGGTCGACCTTCATGCGCCGAACGTATTACGGAATCATCCGGTGACTACGTTCCCGCGGCGAACTCCTCGACCATCGCGTGCGCCACGTCGTCGTGGTACTGCACGGGCGGCGACTTCATGAAGTACGCCGATGGACCGAGCAGCGGACCGCCGATCCCCCGGTCCTTGGCGAGCTTGGCGCAACGCAAGGCGTCGATGATGACGCCCGCGGAGTTCGGCGAGTCCCAGACCTCGAGCTTCATCTCGACGTTCAGCGGCACGTCACCGAAGTTGCGGCCCTCCAGTCGGATGTACGCCCACTTGCGATCCTCGAGCCACGCCACATGGTCGGACGGACCGATGTGGACATCGTCCGCCTCGATCCCGTGGTCGATCTGGCTGGTCACGGCCTGCGTCTTCGAGATCTTCTTCGACTCGAGGCGCTCGCGCTCGAGCATGTTCTTGAAGTCCATGTTGCCGCCGACGTTGAGCTGGTACGTGCGGTCGAGCACCATGCCCCGGTCCTCGAACAGCCGGGCGAGGATGCGGTGGACGATGGTGGCGCCGACCTGGCTCTTGATGTCGTCGCCGACGATCGGGACTCCTGCGTCGCTGAACTTCTTCGCCCAGACCGGATCGGACGCGATGAAGACCGGGATGGCGTTGACGAACGCGACCCGGGCATCGAGGCAGGCCTGCGCGTAGTGCTTCTGCGCCTCTTCGGAGCCGACCGGGAGGTAGCTGACGAGCACGTCGGCGCGGGAGTCACGCAGCACGGCCGCGACGTCCACGGCGGGTGCCGGGCTCTCCTCGATCGTTTGCTTGTAGTACTTGCCGAGCCCGTCGAGGGTGGGGCCCTTCTGGACCAGCACTCCGGTCTCGGGGACGTTCGAGAACCGGATGGTGTTGTTCTGGCCCGAGAACACGGCCTTGCCGAGATCCAGGCCGACCTTCGCGGCGTCCACGTCGAACGCAGCGACGAACTCGACGTCGCCAACGTGGTAACCGCCGAGCTCGACGTGCATCAGGCCGGGCACGGACTCGTTCGGGTCCGCGTGGCGGTAGTACTCGACGCCCTGCAGCAAGCTGCTCGCGCAGTTGCCGACACCGGCGATCGCCACTCGGATCTTGGCTCGGGGGGCGGTGGCGCTCATGCGGTTGCTCCTTGTGTGCGGGGTTGCCCGGAGTGCGGCGCACGCTGTGCGCGCTCACCCCGGATGAGGTCGTCGATCCATTCGAGGTCGCGCTCGGTTGAGCGGGTTCGGTGCTCCACGAGGGAGCTCGCGTACCGGTCGAGCGCGGTACCGGTCGTGCGGCGGGCGCGGGCGAGCCTGTCGGCGAGCTCGGCACGGCGACGCTCGAGCAGCGCGATGCGCGCATCCGGGTCGAGGTGGCGGCCGAACGCCAGCCGCACCGTGAACGCACGCTCGTCGTCACCCTCGTCGTCCAGCAGGAGCTTGCGGAACTGCTCCCTGCCGGCATCGGTGATGCGGTACGCCTTGCGCTTGCGACGCGACGGCTTCGCCACGGTGCCGCGCACCCGCGCGGCCGCCGCCTCGCCCTTGAGCGAACCGGTCGCAGGGATGCTCGCCCGCACGGTCGGCGCGTCCGCTCCGACCTCCACGACGGCGCCGGACCGCTCGAGCCGGCGCAGCGCGGGGTAGAGCGAGCCGAACGACACGCCCCAGAAAGGCCCCAGCGTGTCGCCGAGGCGCTTCTTGAGCTCATAGCCGTGAAGCGGCTGGTCCTGGAGCAGTCCGAGGATCGCGAGATCGAGCATCTACCGCCGGTTCCCTACGAGTTTCCGGTACGTTCGCTGTTCTTTGCTGGTCCGATATATCGAATCGATATATCGAGGAACACAGTATCACACCCCGGTGGGATGTCCACGTGCAGGCTGGAGAGCCCTCTTTCCGGAGGCTTTCGGAGGAGCGAGACGCCTGCCTGCCTGCTGCCTACACTGCGCCGGTGGCTCGCGGTACCGACTACGCGCTTGCTCGTCGAGCAGTGCTGCGCGATCTGCGGCGCGGGGTGCGGAGTCGCAACGACGTCTGCGACGCGCATCCAGAGCTGATGCGGGCGGCCCGCAACGTCGGGGAGCGCGCCGACGGGAACTGCCCCGTCTGCGGGGGCGAGCAGCTCTATTACGTGTCGTACGTCTACGGCGACGGGCTGAAGCAAGCCAACGGCCGTTGCCTCTCGACGCCCGGCGAGCTCGACAAGCTCCGGGCCCAGCACGACGAGTTCGACCGGTACGTGGTCGAGGTGTGCACCGACTGCCGCTGGAACCACCTGGGCCGTCGCGACATCGTCGGCCGCCGCCACGCCGTCTGACCCGCGGCCTACGCCGCGGTCCGACGCCTCACCTTTCCGTGGTTACCCGCCGCTGATACGTTCCGGCCCGTAGGCCCTGGATCACCGGTGTCACGGGGGGTGGCATGCGGCGAATCGTCTGGCTGGCCGTGATCTCTCTGCTCGGGCTCGGGGTCGCGCCGGTCGCACATACCGGTGTTGCGGCGGCGGCTGCGCCACCGGCCGGCTCGGTCATCGCGCTCGGCGCGACCGCTGACTTCGGCAACGGCACGGCGTTCCCGGATCCCAACCCCGAGCTGGTCCCGAACATCGGGCAGGCCGTCTCGGTGGACGGAGGCGCCGGGACGAGCGCCGCGCTGTTGCCCGACGGAACGGTGTGGTCGTGGGGCTCCAACCACAACGGGCAGCTCGGGGACGGGACCACGACGGACAGCACGACACCGGTCGAGGCGATCGGGGTGTCGAACGCGGTCGCGATCGCTTCGGACGGTCTGCACACCTTGGCCCTCACGTCCGGCGGAGCGGTGTGGGCCTGGGGTGCGAACACGGTCGGGCAGCTGGGTGACGGCACGACGGCGAACCAGTCCACGCCGGAGCTGGTGAGCGGATTGTCGGACGTCGTCGCCATCAGCACCGACAACAGCCCTGACGACACCCATGGCGTGGGCCTGGCATTGCTGGCTGATGGGACCGTGTGGTCCTGGGGCTCCAACCAGTTCGAGGCGCTCGGGACGGGGTCGCCCGCGGACCACAGCGCGGTGCCTGCCCGGGTTCCCGGCCTGTCGAATGTGGTCTCGGTCTCGACGAGCGGGTTCCAGGGCCTTGCCGCGACCAGTGACGGATCGGTCTGGGCATGGGGCGCGGGGCAGTTCGGTGAGCTCGGCGACGGACAGGGCGGATTGGATCACATCGTGCCCACGCCGATGCAGGGGGGACGATATACTTGACTCACCTTGGCAAGGTGGTAAGTAAAATCCCAAGCATGTAACTCGCTCGACAGCGGGCCGCCTAGCCTGATCGCAACGCCCGACCGAGCGGAGCCGGCCCCGAGCGCCTATCCTCCTCGGCCGGGCATTACCGAGGGCATGAGAAAGGTCATGTGAAATGGCGGATGGCACCGGGAACGGGAACGGCAATGGGAACGGGAGCCTGAGCCCCGCCGATGCGTTCAAGAGGTATCAGAACGCCGCCATTCTCGATGCTGAGTCGATGAACGACCGGTTCGCTGAGGCGGCACGGCTCCTCGGTATCCCCGAGCCCGCGGACAGCATCACCCGCGATGAGTTCTCCAAGAAATACCTGACCCAACACTGATTGCCCAGAACGAGATGGTCCTCTGCGGGAAGCGGAAGCTCGACGCGTTCTTGGCGACAGCGACCGAGCATGAACGGGCATGTGTAGAGCAGTGGATCGCGGCGGCGATGGCGGACATCGAGGCCGCTCCGAGGGACCTCACTCGGGAGGGACCGATCGTCGCGATCTACCTCTCCCACATACCCGAGACGTACATCGCGATCTGGTGGTCAGGGAACAAGACGATGGCTGCCCTCGCGATTGCTGAGATCACTCGCTTCGCGACCTGACAGACAGTCGCATCGCCGCGGGCCCGCTACTTCTTTGCCTGATCCTTGCGGGCGCGCCTCGCGTCGACTTCCTTCTTGGGGACGCTCAGGAGTCCAACGAGTAGGGCCTCAAAGGCCTCTTGCTCGGTCAGCTCCGGCTTCGGTGGACCCGAAGACTTCTTGCCCATGCGGGCCACTGTACCGCTGCGTGGCGGCGGTTCCGCGGGAGCGGGCCTCAACTCCCGGCACCTGAATCTCG